>JBDHZS010000048.1:0-21815 GCA_039812025.1 Nocardioides sp.
CGTGCGCGGCGGCGTCCTCGGCCGCCCGCAGCGCGCGGCTCAGGGCCAGCGCGTTGCGCCGGTCCTCGGCGGAGAGGTACTCGTTCCGGCTGGAGCGGGCCAGCCCGTCCGGGTCCCGGTCGGTGGCGACCGCGACGATCTCGACCCCGAGGCAGAGGTCCTCGGTCATCCGCCGGATCAGGGACAGCTGCTGGTAGTCCTTCTCGCCGAAGACGGCGACGTCGGGCCGGAACTGGCCGAAGAGCTTGGCGACCACCGTGAGCACGCCGCGGAAGTGGCCGGGGCGCGTCGTACCCTCCAGGATCTCGGCGATCGGCCCCGGCGCCACCGTGACGGCCGGGTGCCGGGGGCTGGCGTGCTCGTGCGGCACCCCGGCCGGGTACATCGCGGCCACCTCGGGGGCGAACACGACGGCGGCGCCCTCGCGGGCGCAGATCGCCAGGTCGCGGTCCAGGTCGCGGGGATAGCGATCGAAGTCCTCCAGCGGGCCGAACTGGAGCGGGTTGACGAAGATCGACACCACCACCGAGCCATCGGCCCCGGCCAGCTCCCGGGCGCGGCGCAGCAGCGCGACGTGGCCCTCGTGGAGGGCGCCCATCGTCGGCACGAGCACGACCGGCCCCCGCCCGCGCAGCGGGGAGAGGGCCTCGGTCAGGGCGGCGGCGGTGCGCACCACGCACACCGCCGCGGGGGGCGCGGCCACGGGCTTCCTCACCTCAGGCCGGGGGCGTGGCCGGTGCGGCCGGTACGACGCGTCGCGGCGTCCAGGACCTCCGCGATCCGCCGCGCGCGGATCGGCAGCAGCCGGCCGTCGGTGGCGGCGCGGCCGAGGGTGGCCCGCGCGAGCGCGGCGTAGGTGGTCAGCGTGTGCGGCGCCTTCGCCGCGATCTCCTCGACGTGGGCGGCGACGGTCCTCACGTCGCCGCGCACGATGGGGCCGGTCAGGGCGGCGTCACCGTGGACGAGCGTGTTGTCGAGCGCGGCGAGGAGCAGCGGGCGCAGGGTGCCCGCCGGGTCGTTGACGCCCGCGGCCCCGAGCAGCCCCATCGCCTCGCTGACCAGGGTGACGAGGTGGTTGGCGCCGTGCGCGAGGCCCGCGTGGTAGAGCGTCCGCATCTCCTCGGGCACCCACGCGGGCCGCCCGCCCAGCTGGGCGACCAGTTGCTCGGCGTACTCCCGCTCCCCCTCGCCCGCGGTCAGCCCGAAGACGCAGCCGGGCAGCCGGTCGAGGTCGACCGCCGTGCCGGTGAAGGTCATCGCCGGGTGCAGGGCGATCGGGCGGGCGCCCACGGCGGCCGCGGGGGCGAGCGCGGCGACCCCGTGATAGCCGGAGCTGTGTGCGACCACCTGGCCCGCCCGCAGTGCGCCGGCGTCGGCCAGCACGCGCACCACGTTGGGCAGCATGTCGTCGGGCACGGTCAGCAGCAGCAGGTCGCAGCCCCTGGCGACGTCGCTGGGCTTGGCGATCGGGACCCCGGGGATCAGCGCGGCCGCGCGGGCTCGGGAGGCATCCGACTCCCCCGAGACCGCGACGATCTCGTGTCCGGCGGCTCGCAGCCCCGCGGCCAGCACGGCACCGACGCGCCCGACTCCGACGACTCCCACGCGGCTGCCTCGGGCAACGGCGGTGTCATCGGTCGAGGTCAGATCCGGTGAGGTCATGTGGGGTGCCCCTTGTTCGTCCTGATGGCCCAACGCCCAGCCTAGGCCCCCTCATTCCGGGTGGTCGCCCGGTGCTCGGCAGGCGCGCTCCAACGCGATGCCGCCGAGCATCATGGCGAGCCCCGCGGCGGCGGCGATCAGGGAGCGCAGCATCCGCTGGTCGGCCAGCTCCGCGGACATCCCGAGCCAGGACACCGCATAGCCGGCGTACCCGCCCGCGACCAGGGAGCCGACCAGGGCGCAGGCGCGCGCGAGCACCAGCCGGTTCACCATCCGGTGCGGCTCCGGCGGCTCGCGGTGCCGGTCGCCCACGCTGCGCCGGGTGGCCCGGGCGGTGACGAACAAGATGGCGGCGACGAAGCCGATCACCGCGACCTGCAGCCAGCTCACCAGCGGCGCGGTGGTCCACAGCCGCTCGCCGATCGGCCGCAACAGCCAGCCGCCGAGCAACCCGGCGACGGCGGTCGAGCCGAAGGCGGCCGGGGGCAGCGGGCGGAGTCTCGCCGGGTCCGGCGAGGGGGTCATTCCACTTCGAGGGAGAGGTCGTCGCGGCGGGCGATGCCCGACTCGTCCAGGCCCGCAAGCAGCTCGGCGATCGGGCCGGCATCGGGCAGCACGGCGTCCGGCTCGACGTCGTGCCACGGCCGGAGCACGAAGGCGCGCCGGTAAGCGTGCGGGTGCGGCAGCCGCATCGACGGCAGGTCGCTGCGGCGGTCGCCAACCACGATCAGGTCGATGTCCAGCGTGCGGGGTCCGTGGACCCGCTCGCGGGTGCGGCCGAACGCGTCCTCGACGGCGAGCGCGCGGTCCATCAGCCGGCTCGCGGGGAGCGTGGTGTCCATCAGCACCACCGCGTTGAGGAACTTGTCCGATCCGAAGGCGCCGTCCTCGGGTTCGGTCTCGTAGACGGGGCTGACCGCGGTGAGCATGACGTCGGGGGTGTCGGCCCAGGACGTGACGGCGCCCTGCAGGTTGTAGAGCCGTTGGCCCACGTTCGATCCGAGCGAGACCACGACCCTCCGGATGGGTCGCATCTCGCCGGTGAGCGTGTCCGCGTTGAGAAACGGGTTGGGGGTCTCAGTCATCGCAGGGCCTCGCGCTTCCTGGTAATGGTGACCGCGACGTCCGAGAACGTCGCGGCGATCGGTGCTTCCGGCTTGTGGACGGTCACCGACGCCCATTGAACACGATCCGCCAAGAGGCACACCTGGGCGATTCTCTGCGCAAGGGTCTCGATCAGGTCCACAGGGTCCGTCGTCACCGCCGTCACTACCTTGTCGACGACACTTCCGTAGTCGGCGGTCTCGCGCAAGTCATCCGTGCGAGCGGCTTCGCGAGTGTCCAGGCCCAGGACGACGTCGATGACGAACCGCTGGCCGTCCCGCCGCTCGAAATCGAGGACCCCGTGGTGCCCGAAGCACTCGATCCCGGTGATCGTGATCGTGTCGGTCGGCGGGCCGGCTCCCAGCGTTGGTCCAGTGTTCATCCGTCGTCCTCGGGTGCGGTGTCTGCCAGACGTCGTACGACGGCCAGCGCGTCGCGGGTCGCGCGCACGTCGTGGACCCGCAGCCCCCACAGCTGCGGGAACCGCGCGGCCAGCAGCGCGATCAGCGCGCTGTGCGCCGCCTCCCGCCCGTCGACCGGCCGGGGGGTGCCGGAGGCGTCGGCGAGCAGCGATCCCAGGAAGCTCTTGCGGCTGGCGCCGACCAGCAGCCCGAAGCCCAGCTCCGCGACGGGGTCGAGGCCGGCGAGCAGCTCCCAGTTCTGGTCGGCGGTCTTGGCGAAACCGATGCCCGGGTCGAGGATCAGCCTCTCGGGCGCCACGCCGGCGGCGAGGATCGCCTCCGCCCGCGCCGACAGCTCGGCGACGACGCCGTCCACCACCGAGGTGCCGTAGTCGGTGAAGCTCTGCATCTGCGTGGAGTGGGCGCGCCAGTGCATCGCGACGTACGTCGCTGACGAGCCGGCGACGACCCGCAGGATGTCGGGGTCCGCCAGCCCGCCGGAGACGTCGTTGACGACGCGCGCACCCGCGGCGAGCGCCGCCTCGGCGACCTCGGCGCGCATCGTGTCCACCGAGACGGTGCAGCCGCGGTCCGCGAGCGCCTCGATCACCGGGAGGACCCGCCGGAGCTCCTCGGCCACCGGCGGCCGCTCGGCGCCGGGGCGGGTCGACTCGCCGCCGACGTCCACGATCTGCGCGCCCGCGGCCATGAGCTCCAGGCCGTGGGTCACCGCGGCGTCCGGACCCGACCACAGCCCGCCGTCGCTGAAGGAGTCCGGCGTGACGTTGAGGATGCCCATCACGAGCGGGCTGCCCGGGGTCGAGGCGCTCATCACCGGCGGGCGTTGATCAGGGCCATCGCCTCGGCGCGGGTGGCGGCGTTGTAGTGCATCGAGCCGCGCACCGCGGAGGTGATGGTGCGGGCGCCGGCCTTGCGGACCCCCCGCATCGTCATGCACAGGTGCTCGGCCTCGATCACCACGATCGCGCCGCGGGCGTCGAGGATCCGCATCAGGGCGTCGGCCACCTGCGTGGTGAGCCGCTCCTGCACCTGGGGCCGCTTGGCGTAGACGTCGACCAGCCGGGCCAGCTTCGAGAGCCCCGTGATCTTCCCGCTCTCGGCCGGGATGTAGCCGACGTGCGCGACGCCGGTGAAGGGCACCAGGTGGTGCTCGCACAGCGACCACAGCTCGATGTCGCGCACCAGCACCATCTCGTCGTGACCGATGTCGAAGGTGGTGGTCAGGACGTCCTCGGGCCGCTGCCGCAGCCCCTGGGTCAGCTCGGCGTAGGCGCGCGCGACGCGGGCGGGCGTCTCCCGCAGCCCCTCCCGGTCGGGGTCCTCGCCGATCGCGGCGAGCAACTCCCGGACCGCGGCCTCGGCGCGCGCGTGGTCGAACGGCGCGACCTCGTCGGGCGCCCGCTCGGGGGTGGAGATGGGATCGGTCACCGCCGCAACCTACTGCTCCGGGTCGCCGCTCTGCGAGTCCGTGTCGCTGCTCTGCGAGCCCGGGCTCTCCGCTCGGCTCTCCGCGGACGAGCCGGGGTTCAGCGCCCGGTCACGGATCTCCTGGGGGATCTCCACCGGCGGGATCGCGGACGGGGAGCGGGTCGGCGAGCCTGTCCAGGCCCCGCGCGGCTCCCGCAGCCGCATCGGCTCGAAGACCCGGGCGACCTCCTCCTTGTCCAGGGTCTCCTTGTCGACCAGCTCCAGGACCAGGGCGTCGAGCACGTCGCGGTTGGCCGCGAGCACGTCGTACGCCTCCTGGTGGGCATTGGTGAGCAGCTTCTTGACCTCGTCGTCGACCGCCGCGGCGACCTCCTCGGAGTAGTTGCGGGTGTGGCCGATGTCGCGGCCCAGGAAGGGCTCGGAGTTGGACTCGCCGAGCTTCATGGCGCCGAGCCGCTCGGTCATGCCGTACTGCGTGACCATCGCCCGGGCCAGGCCGGTCGCCTTCTCGATGTCGTTGGCCGCGCCGCTGGTGACGTCGTGGAAGATCAGCTCCTCCGCGGCCATGCCGCCCAGCAAGTAGGCGAGCCGGTCGAGCATCTCGCTGCGGGTCTGGGAATACTTGTCCTGGTCGGGCAGCACCATCGTGTAGCCCAGCGCCCGGCCGCGCGGCAGGATCGTGACCTTGTGCACGGGGTCGCCGCCGGGCATCGCCGCGGCGACCAGGGCGTGGCCGCCCTCGTGGTAGGCGGTGACCAGCTTCTCCCGCTCGTCCATCAGCCGGGTCCGGCGCTGCGGGCCGGCGATCACGCGGTCGATCGCCTCGTCGAGGGCCTCGTCGGTGATCAGCTTCTCGCCGTTGCGGGCGGTGAGCAGCGCCGCCTCGTTGAGCACGTTGGACAGGTCCGCGCCGGTGAAGCCGGGGGTACGGCGCGCGACCGACAGCAGGTCGACGTCCTGCGCCATCGGCTTGCCCCTGGCGTGCACCTGGAGGATCAGGTGGCGGCCGTTGAGGTCGGGGGCGTCGACCTGGATCTGCCGGTCGAAGCGGCCCGGCCGCAGCAGCGCGGGGTCGAGGACATCGGGGCGGTTGGTCGCGGCGATCAGGATCACGCCGCCGCGCACGTCGAAGCCGTCCATCTCCACCAGCAGCTGGTTGAGGGTCTGCTCGCGCTCGTCGTGGCCGCCGCCCATGCCCGCGCCCCGGTGCCGGCCGACCGCGTCGATCTCGTCGATGAAGACGATCGCCGGCGGGTTCTCCTTCGCCTGCTCGAAGAGATCCCGAACGCGGCTGTTGTGGAGCAGCACCGGCTTGTCGCCGCCGAAGAACGCCTCGTTGTCGCAGCCGCAGAAGTCGTAGACGTAGCCGTCGTAGGGGCGCTTGACGATCTTGGTGATCACCGGCCGCTTGTGCTGCCGTGAGCCGTCGTCGTGGAGCAGGTTGCTGGTCGCGCCGATCGTGAGCCGCCAGTACTCGCCGTCGGGCAGCGGGAGCTCCTTGATCACCCGCCCGCCGCGCTGCGTGCCGTGGCCGAGGCCCGTCTTGATGCCGTGCATGGAGCAGAGCCAGGCCAGCTCGCGCAGCAGCTGCCGGCTGACCGAGGTGAGCTGGAGCTTGCCCGCGGGGTTCTGGTAGCCGTCGCCGAGCGCGTAGCCCTCCAGGTAGGCGCGGAAGTGGTCGCGCGGGGCGGTCCACAGCAGCTCCGGGATGTGCTTGTTCTTGCTGCCGTTGCCGCAGTGCTCCTCGAAGAACCGGCCGAGCGCTGCGCTGTGGTAGATCAGCCGCGTGGAGTTGTCCGCCGTGTGGACCACCTGGGGGTCGAGCCCGAACGACTCTCGCATCAGCTCCGTGCAGTCGGCGTGCAGGTCGGCCTCGTGGCTGCCGAAGCAGAACTCGACGTCGCCGTTGGCGCGGCCCTCCGCGGTGTAGTAGCCGAAGAGCTTCATCAGGCCGGGCGTGACCTCGACCTCGTCGGGGATCGGGGTCCGGGCGTAGCGGTCGCTGAGCGCCCGCGGGAGGTGCTTGCCGCTCAGCCAGTTGCTGATCGTGCCCTGCGAGACGCCGACGATCTTGGCCACCTCGTGCTGGGGCAGTCGCTCGGCGTACATGCGCGCGACGGCGAGGTCGAGCCCGGCTTCGACGAGCGCGGCCTCGTCGCGCAGCGGCAGCGTGAGCGAGAGCGAGGTGGGGAAGGCGTGTGCACGGACCTCGTGGCGCGTGCCGGCCCCGGCGACCCACGCCGAGCGCGTCTTGTAGGGCAGGTCGACGAGCATCTCGCCGACCTGCAGGTCGCGGGTCGGCTTGGCCTTGACGCCGCCGTGGCCCCGGACGAAGACGCTGTGGTCGCCCGTCGTGCGCACGACGCCGCCGAGGTAGTGGATCTCGTAGATCTCCTCGACCTTGTGGCGGTAGACGGAGCCGACGCTGCTCCACCGGCTGCCGCCGAAACCGTCGATCCGGCCGCGGAAACCGCTCTCCCGCTTGGCGTATCCGAGGGTCTCGACGCCCTGGATGCGGATCGGGTAGCCGGACTTGCCCTCGGGGTAGATCGAGTCGACGTACTCGCCGATCTCGACGAGCCGGATGCCGTCGTCGTCACGGACCAGGACGGGCGTGTCTCCGGTGACCGAGGCGCCCACGCCGACGAACATCTCGACGAAGTCGGAGCCGGAGATCGAGTAGAAGGGGACGCCCGCCTCGCCGGCAACCGCGCGCGCGAGCAGCGTCTTGCCGGTGCCCGGGGGGCCGTAGAGCAGGACGCCCTTGGGGATCTTGGCGCCGACGGCCTGGAACTTGGCCGGGTCGGAGAGGAACTCCTTGATCTCGCCGAGCTCCTCGATCGCCTCCTCGCAGCCGGCGACGTCGGCGAACGTCGTCTTCGGCATGTCCTTGGAGATCAGCTTGGCCCGGGACTTCGCGAACTGCATGATGCCGCGGCCACCGCCGCCCTGCACCTGGTTCATCAGGAAGAGGAAGAGGGCGATGATGATCACGAACGGCAGGAACGAGACCAAGATCGTGCTGAGCAGGCTCGGCTGCGGGTTCTCGGAGTTGGACTCCTTGATCGCGCCCTTCTCGACCTGAGCGTCGACGGCCTCGATCATCGGCACCTGCTGGCCGGTGACCCAGTGGGTCATCACCTTGCGGCCGCCCTCGCGGTCGACGCTGCTGTCCAGGGTCGCCTGGACCTCCTGGTCGCCGTCGATGAAGGTGATCTTGTCGACCTGGCCGCTCGCGATGTACTGGTTCATCTCCGAGGTGGTGATCTCGTCCCACCCACCGCGCGGCGCGAGGTATTGCAGGGCGAGCAGCAGGCCGACGACGGCCAGCACGATCCACAGCCAGGGACCCTTGAAGATGCGCTTCACAGAACTCTCACGACCACTTTCTCTTGCCTTGGCCCGACCCGGCACGTGCTCGGGTGAGCGTGCGCACAACGGGGCCACCGGCTCCTACCTGGCGGCGCCGACACCACATTGTCGCAGGCGCGCGAAACGCCGCCGACGCCGCGCGGCACCCTCAGCGGTACACGGTGGGCGACAGCGTGCCGATGTCGCGCAGGTTGCGGTAGCGCTCGGCGAAGTCCAGCCCGTAGCCGACGACGAAATCATCCGCGATGTCCCACCCGACGTACCGCGGCTTGACCGCCATCTTCAACGCCTCGGGCTTGCGGAGCAGGGTCGCGATCTCGACGCTCGCCGCGCCGCGGGCGCCGAGCGAGTTGACCAGCCAGCTCAGCGTCAGGCCGGTGTCGACGATCTCGTCGACGATCAGCACGTGGCGGCCGGTGATGTCGGTGTCGAGGTCCTTGAGCAGGCGTACGACGCCGCTGGACTTCGACCCCGAGCCGTAGGAGGAGATCGCCATCCAGTCCATCTCGACGTGCCGGGGCAGCGCTCGGGCCAGGTCGGCCATCACCATCACCGCGCCGCGCAGGATGCCGACGAGCAGGAGGTCGTAGCCATCGTAGTCGGCGGCGATCTCGTCGGCGAGCTGCTGGACCCGCTCCTGGATCTGCTCCTCGGTGAAGAGGATGTTCACGAGGTCCCCGTCGAGCTGGGCTGCGTCCATGGCAAGCACACTAACGCCGAGGCGGCCGCTGTGCCTCGCCCGGCTCGGCTCTGTCCGGCGCTCGCTACGCGGTGATCCGCCAGCCGAGGGCCTTCGAGCGGGACTCCCAGAAGTCGGTGTAGCGCCCACCGAGGGCCAGCAGCTCTTCGTGCGTCCCGGCCTCGGCGATCACGCCCTCGTCGAGTACGACGATCCGGTCGGCCGCGACCACCGTGGAGAGCCGGTGGGCGATCACGAGCAGCGTGCTCCGCTCGGCGAGGCGGCGCAGCGAGCGCTGCACGAACCGCTCATTCTCGGGGTCCAGCGCGGCGGTGGCCTCGTCCAGCAGCACGATCGGCGCGTCCTTGAGCAGCGCCCGGGCGACCGAGACCCGCTGCCGCTCCCCTCCCGAGAGCCGGGCACCGCCCTCGCCGACCCGGGTCTGCCAGCCGTCGGGGAGCCGCTGGATGATCTCGGTGACGCCGGCAAGCTCGGCGGCCTCGCGGACCTCCTCGGTGGTGGCGCCGGGGCGGCCGAGCCGGATGTTGGCCTCGAGAGTGTCGTCGAAGAGGTAGACGTCCTGGAAGACCAGCGCGAGCTGGGCCATCAGGTCGTCGGTGACCAGGTCCCGGACGTCCGCGCCGCCGACCCGGACCACGCCGGAGTCCACGTCGAAGAACCGCGCGATCAGCCTGGTGACGGTCGTCTTGCCGGACCCGGAGACGCCCACCAGCGCGGTCATCGAGCGCGGCGGCAGGCGCAGGCTGACCCCGCGCAGGACCGGCGTGGCCGGGTCGTAGCCGAAGTGCACGTCCTCCAGCTCGACCGCTCCGGGCTCGGCGAGCGGCGCGGAGGCGGCCGGGTCCGGCAGCGGCTGCTCGCGCAGCACGTCGCAGACCCGGCGCAGGTCGTTGCCGACGATCCGCAGCACGCCGGAGAACTCCCCGACCTCGGCGAGCGGTCCGGAGAAGCGGAACGCAAGCGCCAGCACCGCGACCGCCTCGGCGGCCGCCAGGTGGCCGGCGACGGCCAGCCAGGTGCCCGTGACCAGCAGCACGCTGAGCGTGGCCTGCACGGCCAGGGCGCCGGCGGTGAGGCCGACGAGCGAGAGCCACAGCGAGCGGCTGCCGTCGCGCTGCTGCCGGTCGATCGCGGCGGCGAGCGGCGCGTAGCCGCCGCCGGTCCGGCCGAAGGCCCGCAGCGCGGCCTGGCTCCTGGCGAACTCGAGCACCCGGTTGCCGGACTCGACCGCGGCGGCGTGGTCGATCTCCTCGCCGCGGCCGATGCAGCGCGCGCCGTACCGGAACGCCGCGGCCAGCACCGGCACCGACGCGAGCGCGACCAGGCCGAGCCGCCAGTCGTAGACGAACATCGCGACGACCACGGTCGCGGGTCCGGTGATGCCGACCACGAGCGGGGTCAGCAGGTGCGCGAAGAGCCCGGCGATCATGTAGGTGCCCTCGGTGGCGGTCCGCGAGAGCCGGCCGGTCTTCTCGGTGTCGAACCAGCCCAGCGGCAGCGTCGCGAGGTGGTCGCCGAGCCGCTCGTGGAGCGAGTCGAGCACCTCCAGGGCGGCGGCGAAGCCGCGCATCGTCTGGAAGTACTGCACCACGCAGGCGGCCGCCGCGGCGAGCGCCAGCCAGACCAGGTCGCGGCGCACCGCCGCCAGGTCGCCCTGCGCGAGGTGGGCGAAGGTCGGCACCAGCAGGGCGGCGGCGAGGCCGCTGAGGACGCCGTACGCCGCGGTCCAGGCCAGGAACGTCCAGAGCACCCGGGTGCGGCCGGGGCCGAGCAGCAGTTGCAGGTCGGCGATCATCGGGCGGCCCCCTCGGCGGGCTGGTAGGCGTCCCAGAGCCGGGCGTAGAGGCCGCCGGCGGCGAGCAGTTCGTCGTGAGTGCCGGTCTCGGCGACCCGGCCATCGTCGAGGACGACGATCCGGTCGACGCCGGCGATCGTCGTCAGCCGGTGGGCGATCACGAGCACCGTGCGGCCGCGGGCGAGCTCGGAGAGGGCGTCCTGGATCGCGGCCTCCGACTCGGGGTCGGCGAACGCCGTGGCCTCGTCCAGCACCAGCACGGGCGCGTCGGCGAGCAGCGCCCGGGCGATCGAGATCCGCTGCGCCTCGCCGCCGGACAGCACGGCGTCCTCCCCGACCACCGAGTCGTAGCCGCGGGGCAGCGCGAGCACCCGGTCGTCGACGCGGGCGGCCCGGCACGCCCACCGCACGTCCTCCTCGGTGGCGTCGGGGCGGCCCAGCCGGACGTTGTCGCCGATGGTGCCGCGCACCAGCTGCACGTCCTGGAGGACGAAGCCGACCAGCCGGTAGAGCTCCGCGGGGTCGATGTCGCGCACGTCGACGCCGCCGATCCTGACCGCGCCGGCCTCGACGTCGCCGAACCTCGGGAGCAGCGTGGCGAGCGTGGACTTGCCGGAGCCGGACGGGCCGACCAGGGCGGTCACCGTGCCGGGCTCGCACGCGAAGCTGACGCCGTCCAGCACCCGGTGCCGGCCGTCGTAGCTGAAGCCGACCCCGTCGAACTCGACGCGGTGGCCCTCCGGCGTGCGGGGCTCGGCGGTCACCGGCAGCTCCGGGGTCTGCAGCAGCCGGTGGATCCGCAGCGCCGCGGCGGAGGCAGTACGACGGGCCTGGGCGCCGAAGCCCAGCGGCTGGATCACGGTCGGCAGCACGCAGGCGATGAGCACGCAGGCCAGCGCCTCCGAGACACCGGCCCAGCCCCGGCCGACGAACCACACCGCGCCGCCGACGGTGACCAGCGCGACCACCGGCGCCGAGATCGCCATCAGCGCGAACGCCTCGACCCGGAGCATGGGCCGCACCCAGCCGGAGAAGAACTCGCCGAACTCCTCGGCGGCCTGCCGGTAGGCGGAGAACGCGCGGCGCGACTGGCCGAACGTCTTGACCACCGCGATGCCGTGGACGAACTCCGCGACGGCGGTGCTGATCTTGGCGTTGCTCTCGTCCATGCGGCGCATCTGATCGCCGTACCCGCGCATCATCCACGCGTAGGCGGCGGCGTAGGCCGGGAACGTGGCGATCGCGAGCAGCGCGAGCCGCCAGTCCAGCCAGGTCAGGTAGGCCAGCCCGCCGAGCGGCATCGCCACGGCCGCGGTCATCTCGACCGACTGATGGGCGACGAGTTGGTGCAGGTCGTGAACGTCGCCCATCGCCGCCTTGCGGACCCGGCCGGAGGACTGCTCGGAGAACCAACCCAGCGGCACCCGGCCCAGGTGGGCCACCAGCCTGCGGCGCAGGATCGCCTGCAGCCGGACGTCGGCGAAGTGGGTGATCGCGAGCGCCGTCCCCGAGAGCGCGGCGCGGGCCAGCAGTCCGCCGGCGATCAGGGCGCACACCGCGACCAGGCGGCCCCGATCCAGCCCCTGGTCGTCCAGGAGCGCGTCCGCCAGCTCGACCAGGCCCACGAACGGCGCCAGCCCGGCCAGTGCACCGAGCGCGCTGAGCACGCAGGCGAGCCGGGTGCTCCCAGCCACCGGCGCGCGGACCTCCGCCAGCGCCCGGGATGCCTCCTTCGGGTCGTCCGCCTGAGCCTCAACCTGTGTCACGCAGCGGAAGCTAACACGAATCCCCCGATTTTATTAGGGCAGCCTTACCTAAATCTACTGCGTTGCACGGCGTCCGGCGTACGATGACGCTCCCGTCCCGATCGCGGGGCGCACGAAGCACTACCAGTTTTCGTCCCAGGCGCTACACTGGCGGCAGGATGAGGAGCCTGGCGATGGTTGCCGGACGCCCCGCGTTCATAGCTCCGAGAGGCGAAGACAGATGAAGAGTGTCGAGTTCATCGCGGCACCGGCGCATGTCGAGATCGACAACGCGTCAGGCGCCGTCGAGGTCACGGGCAGGTCGAAGGACGAGGTGGTCTCCGCGTTGGCGTTGCTCGACGCGGCTCGCGCCATCCGGGCGAAGGAGGCCGAGGCACTTACCGCCCGCCTGGTGACCGCAATGAGTGCGGCCGGGGAGTCGGTCCTGCCCGAGGATCTGGTTCGCTTCGCCCAGCGGCGCGCCGATCAGCGCGCGAGACTCCTGGCAGGCGGCTACCACACCCACGCCTCGCTGGCCGCGGTGCGCGGCACCACCGAGAGCGGGGCACGCACGTTCGTCTCCCGGGCCGCCTCGACGAACCGGCTCTTCACCGTGAAGCACGAGGGGCAGACGGTGATCCCAGCCATCCTGATCGACGACGCCGGCCACCTGACTCCGGTCTCCGACGCTGTCCGCGTGCTAGGCCCGGCGGGCCTGACCGGATGGGAGCTGTGGGCGTGGCTCTGCTCCCCAAGCGGTTGGCTCTCCGGGCAGGTGCCCGCACGGGTCCTCGTCGAGAATCCCCACCGGGCGATGACCGCGGTTCGCGCGTACGCCCAAGAACTGACCGCCCACGCCTCGTGACTCTCCCGCCCTGCCCGGACCCGGGCGGCTGCACCGTCGAACTCACCCGGTTCGAGGAGTTGGCCACCAACTCCGGCACGCTCCGAACGACGGTGCACCCCAACACCCGATTCTCGTTTCGCGTCTACTCCATCAAGGACGGGATGCACGCCCCGAACCCGGGGGTGGGCAACACCCGTTTCGCGCCGTTCGACGACGCCCGGGGCCAACCGGTGCCGACGCTTTATCTCGCCCAGAGTCTGGCCGCCGCGCTGTTGGAGACGGTCTTCCACAACGTGCCCGCGCGGACGCTGCGTGGCCCCCTGCAGCCCACGATCACCGGGCGCGACCTGTTGGGCCGGTCGCGTGCGCAGATGGCGGCACCACGTGACCTGCTGCTACTCGATCTGCGCGACGATGAGCTGGCTCGCCTGGGGATCCCGCGCGTCGGCGTCGTGGCCAGCGAGGCAGAGCACTACGCGTGCACGCGCCGGGTCGCACAACTGATGCACGGCGTCACCAGCTCCTCCGGCCCATTCGACGGGATCGTCTGGCACTCGCGCCAGGCCGAGGTCAACGGCCTTGATCCGGTCGAAGTCGCGGTCGTCTTCTGCGATCGCGTCCCCGCCGGTCGCTCGGCCAACTGGCAACTCCACCCGTCCTCGACCGGCGCGGGTTCGCTGTTCGAGGGCGCCGGGCTGGATGAGGTGATGCGGGTCGCCAACCAGCTCGGCGTCGACCTGCAGATCAACTCGCTGTAGCCGCCGAGAGTCGACCTCGCCGACGCGCTACTTGATCTTGGTCGCCGAGCTCGCCCTGGTCACTGTGGCGAAGCCGGGCTGCGAGCCGGTCACCCGGACGGTGAGCTTCTTGCCGCGGTCGGCCTTGGTGACCGTGTAGGTCTCCGCCGTCGCCCCGGAGATCGGCGAGCCGTTCCTGTGCCACTGGTAGGAGAGGGACACCGACGCCGTCGGTCCCCACACGCCCGGGCAGGCCGTCAGCGTCGAGCCCTTCTTGGCGGTGCCCTTGATCTTCGGCTTGGAGGAGAACGCGCCGAGCACCAGCTCGCCGGTGCCGAAGGCGTTGTCGGAGCCCTTCGGACCGCGGTCGACGGTGCCGTAGCCGGTCAGGAAGCCGACCACGTCCGCCGGCTTGGCCTTCGGGTCCTGCTGCAGGACCAGCGCCGCCGCGCCCGCGACCACGGGGGTCGCGGCGCTCGTGCCGTTGAACCCTCCGTAGCTGGCGTAGGAGTAGGACCCCATGTTGGATCCTGCGCTCAGGTTCGGCTTGACGCGGCCGTCGTTGGTCGGGCCGCGCGAGCTGTAGTCGGCGATCCCCGTGCCGCCCACGGGGTCGACCGCGCCGACCCCGGCGCCGCCCGGGCTCTTGGTGTCGACGAACGGCTGGGTCGCGCTGTGGGCGTTGGTGACGTAGTAGTACATCGACGAGTTCGCCATTAGCTCCAGCGTGTCGTTGCCGGTGCCGTTGCCCTTGGCCTTGCGCGCGATGGCGACGTAGTACCACGGGTAGGTGGCGCAGTTGATGTTGTTGAAGCTGGCACCCTCGATGGGCGGCGCGCCCTTGCGCTGCTTGTTCGAGCTCCTCTTGATGACCTTCTTGAGGTCCTCGTCGAAGGCGACGAGGTCGTAGTCGGTCCGGTTGCGCTTCCAGTCGTCCCAGCGCAGCCCCTGCATGAAGCCGCAGTCGACGGGGATCACCTCGCCCGGGCCGACGATCCCGCGCGGGTCGCGGAACTCCAGCCAGCCGTCGTTGTCCGTGTCGCGCCACTTGCCGCGCCAGTAGCCGCCCACGTACTCGCCGAAGAAGCTCTGCTGCACGCCGTGGTTGCCGGCGGAGTTGAACCAGGCCATGTCCTTGGAGACGGCGTACTTGAGCAGGTCGGCGGCCGCGCCCTTGCCGTTGCCCGGACCGTCGAGGAAGGCGCCGAGCGACCGGCTCACGACCCGGACGCCCTTGCTGTGGAAGTACTTGATCGCGGCCTTGGTGTCGGCGGTCGTGTTCACGGTGGCGATGTAGAGCTCGGCTCCGGGCGCCAGGTCCGAGATCACCTCGGCGACGGCCGTGCCGTGCTGGGTGTTCGAGCTCCAGATGTTGCACGACTTGCCGTTGCTGCGGCAGAAGGTGCCCTTGGGCTGGCCCGAGGCGATCTCGCCGGCGCCGACCGCGCCGTTCCAGTAGGAGGAGTGGAAGTAGTCGATGATCCCGACCTTGACGCCGCTGCCGGTGACGCCGGCCGCGTGCCAGGCGTTGGCCTTGGTCTTGTTCAGGATGTCGGAGCCGTAGCTCCCGGTCTGGGAGCCGACCTCGCCTTCGCCGGTGGCCGGCGCCCCGTCCGAGGCCGGCAGCGGCGGGGGCGGCGCGTTGAGCTCCAGGGGGAGCCGGACGTACTCGACCCCCGCCAGCGCCTGGACGTCCTCGAGGGTGTCGAAGGGCACGTCGGCGAGCAGCAGCTCGGAGGTGACCTTCTCGACGCCGGTCCCGCCGAGGGCCTCGACGTCGGCGATGACCTGATCCGCGGCGGTCGAGCCGAGCGGGAGCAGGATCTCGACCTGCAGTGCGTCGTCCTGGGAACTGCCGCCGGCGCCCTCGCCCGAGACGTCCTCCTCCCAGGACTGGTAGGCCTCCTCCAGCAGGGAGTCCGCGAGCGTCGCGTCGCCGGGCTCGGGCAGCTCGGCGGGGCCCAGCGTCGAGAGGTCCAGGGTCGAGATGTCGGGCCGTGCGGGAGCCGCCTCGGCGTCCGGCTGGGCGGTGGCGGCGGAGGTCAGGCCAGGCGCCAGCACCGCGGTCAGGGTCAGCGCGCCGAGCGCGCCGACCAGGCGGGTCCTGCGAACCGAACGAGTGGTCACCGCGGCCTCCGGGGATCGAACTGTGCGCGCGAGCTCCTGCCTGCGCGCGCACATCGTGTCACGTCGCGCCGCGGCCTGGTGGGCGAGTCGCGACTCTGGCCCGGCGGGCGCGGCGGTCTCAGGTGGAGCGGGTCTCAGGTGGGGCGGAAGCGGAGGCTGCCGCCGTCGAGGTACGCCGTCAGGTGGCCGGGCAGCTGCACGTCGCCCCGCAGCCGCCCGGCGACCAGGTCGGCGAGCGCCCGCACGTGGACGGCGAACAGCTCGCCGTCGATGGCGCCGGCGGCGACCGCCGCGATCCGGAGCACCCGGGTCGCGACCGCCTCGTCCAGCTCGGTGAGGCCTGCTAGCGAGAGTCCGCCCGAACCGCCGGGGCCGTCCGGGGCCGAGAGCGCGTCGTACGCCGCAGCCGCCTGTCGGTCCAGGGCCTCGGTGTCGGTGCGGAGCAGGTCGGCGGTCCGGGCGAGCGACTCGGCGATGCCGGGCCCCAGCTCGCGCTCAAGGACCGGCAGCACCCGCGTGCGCACCCGGACCCGGGTGTAGGCGGGGTCGGCGTTGTGCGGGTCGTCCCACGCCTGGATCCCCTCGACTTGGCAGGCGGTGATCGTGTCGTCGCGGGCCACGTCGAGAAGCGGCCGGCGGAAGATGTCGTACCGGCGACGCATCCCGGCCAGCGAGCGGCCGCCGGAGCCGCGGGCTAGGCCGAGCAGGACGGTCTCGGCCTGGTCGTCGCGGGTGTGCCCGAGCGCGACGGCGTCCGCCTTGAAGCTGTCGGCGAGTTGCTCGAGGACGGCGTACCGCGCCCGCCGCGCCGCGGCCTCGGGGCCGAGGCCGGGGGCGTCGACGCTCGCCCGCGCCGTGACGGTCTCGTCGACCCCGAGCGCGGCCATCTGCGCCACCACCCGGTCGGCGTGCTCGGCAGAGCCGTCCTGCAGGCCGTGGTCGACGGTCGCGCCGATCACGTGCCAGGCGGCGTCGCGGCCGGTGAAGACCACCGCCGAGAGCAGCGCGAGCGAGTCGGCGCCGCCGCTGCAGGCGACGACGATCCGCGCGCCCGGGCCGAGGTCGGCGAAGTCGGTGCGGACCGCGCGTCGTACCGCCGCGATCGAGGGGTGGAGGCTCACCCGTGCACCCGCGCGACCCAGGCGTCGGGGTCGGCGATCTCCTCCTTGGAGGGCAGGTTCGCGGGCTCGGCGAACACCGCGTTGAAGTCGTCCATGCCGACCCGGTCGATCACCTGCCGCACGAAGATCGCGCCGTCGCGGTACTGGGCCATCTTGGCGTCCAGGCCGAGCAGCCGACGCAGCAGCCGGTCCAGGGAGCCGACGCCCTCGCGGCGCTTGTTGAAGCGGGAGCGGATGTGGCGCACGGTCGGGATCACCGACGGCCCGACGTCGTCCATCACCACGTCGGCATGGCCCTCGAGCAGCGACATCAGGCCGGTGACCCGGTCGAGGATCACCCGCTGCTCCGGCGTGCTGAGCACCTCCTGGATGCTCCCAGCCTCGCCGCGCACCACCTGGGAGATCCGCGAGCCGAGGTCCTCCAGCATCCGCGGCTGGATCGTGTTGGCGAGCTCCTCGACCTGCGCGAAGAGGTGGTCGCGCATCCACGGCACCGCGGTGAACTGCACGCGGTGGGTCTCCTCGTGCAGGCAGACCCAGAGCCGGAAGTCGTGCCGGTGGACGCCGAGCTCGTTCTCGACGTGGACGATGTTGGGCGCGACCAGCATCAGCCGGCCCGCGGGGTCGGCGAACGGGTCGAACTGCCCGAGGACCTTGCTGGACAGGAAGCCGAGCAGCAGGCCGACCTCGGCGCCGGTGATCCGCGAGCCGACCGCCCGCGCCCACCCGGGGGCCGGCCGTTTGGCCCCGTCGCCGTCCGTGCGGGACGCGAGCTGGGCGACGACCGGCTCCATGAGCTTGGCGAAGCCGTCCGCGTTGGCGCGGACCCAGTCGGCGCGCCCGACCACGAGGACGGGCGCGTCGTCGCGGACGGCGTCCAGGCCGGTGAACTCGCGCACCAGGCCGGTGCTCCGGGCGGCGTCCGCACGCAGCTCGGCGACCACCGCGGCGGCGTCCTCGGCCGTGGTCACCGGCCCGTCGCCACCGATCCGAGCGCCGAGCCGCGCCGCGAACTCCCAGTCGACCGTGTCACTCCCCATGCACCCACCCTAGAGAACACCGGTTCGTCCGCGGGTTGACCGGCTATTCCCCGCTCGGCGGCGCAGACGAATCTGGGTCCGAGCAGTGGCAGGTCGCCAGGGACGCCACCAGGTCGTCGATCACCAGGCGTACGTCGCCCGCGCCGGGCCGCCCCGCGCGCACCCGGTCGGCGACCATCACGAACACCAGCGGGCTGCCCTCGGCGTCGACCACGATCCCGGCCAGCCCGGAGACTCCCGTCAGCGTGCCCGTCTTGGCGCGGATCCGGCCCAGGCTCTGGGTGGGCACGGCGCCGAAGCGGTAGGTGAGGGAGCCGTTGAAGCCGCCCACGGGCAGGCCCGAGATCGCCGGCCGCAGCTCCGGCTTCTCCGGCCGCGCGGCCACCCGGAGCGTATCGGCGATCGTGTGCACCGACAGCCGGTTGGCCCGCGAGAGCCCGCTGCCGTCGTACAACCGTGAGCCGTCGAGGTCAACGCCGAGCCCGGCGAGCAGGTCCATCGTCGCGGCGGCGCCGTCGTCGAAGGTGGCGGCGCCCCGCTCGCTCAGGCCGACGTGGTGGGCGAGCACCTCGGCGGCCTCGTTGTCGGAGACCTCGATCACCCGCTCGACGATCTCGGCCACCGTCGGGCCGTCGACCCGGCCCAGCTCCTCGGCGCCGGAGGACGCGGTGCGGCTGCGGGCCCGGCCGGTCACCTCGATGCCTCGGGCCTCGAGCGCGGCGGCGAACGTGGCGGCGGCCAGTGCGGGGGGATTCTCCGCCTTGCCGTAGCCGCCCGGGCCCACGCCGCGGTCCACCCACAGGGCGCTGATCGGGGCGACGACGCCGTCGGGGACGTAGTTCGGCTCCCAGGTCGCGGCGACGGAGGGGCCGGAGAAGAGCGAGGCGTCGAAGGACAGCCGCACGCGGTCGCGGCCTGCCGCGGCCAGGGAGCGGGCGGTCTCGTCCGCCAGGGCGCCGAGGTCGGCGCGCTCGGGCCAGGTGCCCGCCGCGGGGGCGCGGCCGGCCAGGTAAGGGTCGCCGCCGCCCACCAGCACGATCTCCGCGTCGCCCCTGCCCTGGACCACCTTGGTGCTGAACCGGCGCTCGGGGCCGAGCGAGACCAGCGCCGCGACGGCGGTGAGCAGCTTGGTCGTCGAGGCGGGGATGACCCGGCGCGGCCCGCTCGTGAACGCCTCATCGCCGCTGGGGCCGGTCACCAAGACCCCGAAGGAGCGGCCGAGATCGCGGTCGTTCAGGTGGGGCGCCAGCGCGCGTCGTACCGCCTCCTCGTCGAGGGCGGCGCCTGCGGGGGCCGGGCTCGCGAGCGGCTCCGGGGAGGGTACGACGCCGAGGTCGAGCCCCTCCCCGTCGTCCGCGTCCCCGTCCCCTGCGCCCTCGGCGTCGTCGGGAGTCGCGGACGCGGTGGGCGCGCCCCCGGTGGGGTTGGCGGATCCAGACGGCTCCAGCCAGCCGAAGCCGTCGGGCAGGTAGCGTTCGTCGAGCCGGTAGTACCAGGCCACCGCGCCACCGACGAGCGCCAGCACGACGATGGCCGCGAGCCAGCCCGCAGCGCGCTTGCCTCGTGCCACCTCGCCCCCCGGTCCGTAACCACGCATTTTGTGCGATATTGCGGGACACTGTTCCAGATCCGCGGCCGGAACCGGGTGACCGCCCGGCCGGCCAACTCAAGAAACACCGATCGCCTGGAGGAAGCCTTGTTCGAGTTCGACGTGCTGGTGGAGATCCCCAAGGGGAGCCGCAACAAGTACGAGGTCGACCATCACACCGGGCGGATGCGGCTGGACCGCACGCTCTTCACCTCGACTCAGTACCCGGCCGACTACGGCTACATCGAGGAGACCCTCGGGCTGGACGGCGACCCGCTCGACGCGCTGGTCCTGCTGATCGGCGAGCCGACCTTCCCCGGCTGCCTGATCCGGTGCCGCGCGATCGGCATGTACCGGATGACGGACGAGGCCGGCGGCGACGACAAGGTGCTCTGCGTGCCCGTCCACGACCCGCGCCTGGAGCACATGCGCGACATCAACCACCTGCCGAAGTTCGACCGGCTGGAGATCGAGCACTTCTTCACCGTCTACAAGGACCTCGAGCCCGGAAAGTCGGTCGAGGGCGCCAACTGGGTCGGCCGCTCCGACGCCGAGGCCGAGGTGCGGGCCTCCTTCAAGCGCGCCCAGGACGCCGCGGCGTCCGAGGACTGAGATCGTCGCGCCCGCTTCAGGGCTCGCGCCCGCTCAGGGGCGGCCGTAGAAGTTCGGCGTGACCCAGTAGAAGACCGAGTCCAGCGACACCGGCCGGCCCGCCCGCGGGGCGTGGATCATCTGGTTGCCGCCGATGTAGAGCGCGACGTGGAAGATCGACGCCGGGTCGTCGGAGGTGCCCCAGAAGAGCAGGTCCCCGGGGCGCAGGTCGGCGAACGAGATCGGCGTGGCGTCACGGTACTGACCCACCGACCAGTGCACCAGCTGCTTGTCGCCGCGCTGCCAGGCGCGCATGGTGAGCCCCGAGCAGTCGTAGGAGTTGGGTCCCGAGGCCGCCCACACGTACGGCTTGCCGAGCTGGGAGATCGCGAAGTCGATCGCCGCGCGGGCACCCTTGCTCGGCGCCGGCGCGGGAGCCACGGACTGGGGGTCCTCGGCGACCGCGGACTCGCCCCCGCCCTCGTTGAGGTTGCCGAACTCGTTCAGCCGGCCGGATCCGCCCTGGGCGTCGGCGAGCCCCCCGAGCTCGGCGTCTGCCTGGCGCCGCTCGGCCAGGCCCACCGAGATGCCCTGCAACCGCGCGTACTCGGCGATCAGCGCGGACTTGCGCTGACCGACCGCCTCGGCGACGACCGCGGCCTCGGACTGCGCGCGCTCGGCGCGGTCTCGCGCGTCTGCCGCCTCCGCCTCGGCCTCCGCCGCCTCGGCGCGGGCCTTCTCGGCCTCCGCCTCGGCCGCCTCAGCCAGGCTGGCCGTGGCCCGGTACTGCGCCCACCGGGTGTTCATCGACGACTCGGCGCTGCGCAGCGTGTTGGCCGTCTCCAGCACCGTGGTGATCCCCTCGGCGTCGACGACGGCCTCCATCGAGGAGAGCTCGGGAGACATCCGGTACGCCGTGGCGACCGTGTCGCCGTAGGCCTCCTGCTGCCGCGCCACCGCGCGGGCCGCGATCTCGGCGCGCTTCGTGGCCTGCCGGGCGTCTCGCTGCGCGACCTCGAGCCGGTGGCGGGCGCCGTTGTAGTCCTCGGTCGCCCGGGCTGCCCGGATCGTGGACTCGCGCAGCTCGGCCTGGGCGACGGCGAGCGCGGCCTCGACCGCGGCCACGTCGCGGGCGGCCGCTTGCGTGTCGGCCTCGGCCCGCTGCACCTCGGCCTCGGTGGGCACGTCGACCTGCCTTGGCGCGTCCGGCTGCTTGGCCGCGCCGGACCGCTGAGGCGCGTCGGCGCCGGAGGGGGCCGCGAGCGCCGGGCCGGCAGCGCCGAGCAGCAGGGCGCAGGCGAGCGCCGCGGCGCCGGAGGTTACGAGGCGTCGGAGGAGCACGGGGGCCTTTCTCGCGGATGGGCACGGGGGTGGGCCCGGGCGCACGTCGTACTCGCCCAGGGGCTGCCTTCACACCTCGGACGACTCCCCCGTCGCCCGAAGCACTCCCGGCACGTTAGTGCTCATTCGTCACAAATGAAACACCAGACGCGAATTTTCTCACCAGCCCCGGCGCGTCGCGTTGACAATCACATC
>JBDHZS010000049.1:0-21596 GCA_039812025.1 Nocardioides sp.
GGGAGTTGCAGCGGTACGTGCCCGAGGTCCGCGGCGACCAGCTCACCTTCGGGCCCTCGGGGGTGCGCGCCCAGGCCGTCGCCGCCGACGGCGGCATGGTCGACGACTTCCTCCTCGCCCATGCCCCGGACTCCCTCCACGTCCTCAACGCGCCCTCGCCCGCCGCCACCGCGTCCCTCGCCATCGCCGACCGCCTCGCCGACGAGGCCGACACCGCCTTCTCCCTCCCCTGACCCGCTCCCTCCCTGCCGTCCCCCTGCCGGGACCTGGTGCGCTTTGCTCAGCACCGGCCCTGGACTTGCCGAGTGCGGGATTTGTGTCGCTATGAGCGCTCAGAACGACACAAATCCCGCAGTCGGCATCAGGTGGTTGATAGCGACAGTGGCGGCGGCACACGCGACGTCGGGTCCCCAACCAGCAGATGTACGTCAAGAACGACGTACGTCTCTTGAAACGTACGTCTATCTCGACGTACGTTGTTGGCATGAACAACGATGCGTGGGAAATCCCCGACGACCTGGAGCCGCTCAGCCCCAATCCGGGCGGCTACGGATCACCGGACGACCTGGTGGGCCGCGAGCAGGAGCTCGCGCGGCTCCATGCCGCCGTGGTCAACGGCGGGGCGCACGTCACCGGCGAGCGCCGGATGGGCAAGAGCTGGCTGATCCGGGCGCTTCGCGAACAACTCGACGACACGGTCACGGCGATCTACGTCAGCGCGGAGACCAGCAGCCTCGATCAGTTCGGCCAGCGCCTGCTCGCCGCCATGCGGGAACACCGCCTGGTCGCGCCGCGCGTGGCGCGCTGGGAGAAGCAAGTGGGCGCAGAGGTCACGGTCAACATCAGGATCGCCGGGATCACGTTGAGCGCCAAGGGAAGCAGGTCGGCAGGCGACAGGGCCAAGCAGTTGGATGTGCTCGACCTGCTCGGCTCCCAGCCCACCGGTCCCGTGGTGCTCGTCATCGACGAGATCACGCACCTGTGTCACGCGCTCGGCCCGAATGATGCGGACGAGTTCTTGAGCGGTCTGCGCGCGCGGCGCCAGGCGGGCCGGCTGCCGCTCGTCATCTCGGGATCGATCGGGCTGCATCACGCACTCGATGACTTCGCCCCCATCAACGACCTGCCGACCGTCAAGGTGGGTAGCCTCCGGGATGACGAGGCGGTCATCCTGGCGGCAAGGTTGCTGCGCGGGATCGGTGTCGAGCCGACGCGGCCGCTCGCGGACGAGATCATTCGCGAGACCAGTGCGATCCCCTTCTACATCCAGGCGGTGGTGGACCGGCTGCAGTACCGGGACGATCTCGACGTCGCCGCCGTGGTGCAGGACTGCCTGACCGAGGGCGTGTGGCAGACGGAGCACTACGTCACCCGGCTCGACAACTACTACGGACCCGAGGACGCAGCGCGTGCACGCGCGATCCTCGACGTCTTTGCGTTGGATGAGAGGCCGCTCGAACCAGACGTCGTTCTAGCGCGGGCGCAAGCGCGCAACCCGGATCTCGGCATCACACGTGACGTCCTGCTGGTCCTCCTCGACAAGCTTGAGAAGGACCACTACCTGATCCGCGAGAACGATGCGGACCGGATGTCCACGTCGCTACTCGCCCGGATCTGGCGCCATCACCGGCGGCTGCGATGACCATCAAACCGTTCACCCCTGCGCAGGAGCGGGCCGAGGATCTCGACCGCCGTACCGTCGGACGCGACCGACTACTGCACGTCCTTGGCGAACGCCTGCGGCTCGCGGCAACGACATCGACCCGGCAGCACACGCTGCTGGTGGGGCCGAGAGGTTCGGGCAAGACCCACCTCCTGCAGGTGGTCTTACACCGTGCCGGGATTGAGCCCGAAGTCTCGGACGGCCTGGTGGTCGCGCGCATCGGCGAGGATGCCGTGGGGCTGATCGGCTACCCCGACCTCCTGCGCAACCTGGCCCGCAGACTCGGCGTCGATGTGGCGAGGGAGCGCGACCCGGGGGCGCTGGAGCGCGCGCTGCTCGACGCCGCGGGCGACCGCACCCTGGTCATCGTCCTCGAGAACCTCGACAAGGTCTTCCGCGCGCTCGGCGAGCCCGGGCAGCGCGATCTGCGCTCGTGGGTGGAGACCTCGGGCAGGGTGCTCATCCTCGCCGCGACGCCCGCGCTCTTCGATTCCGTGCGGGACCGAGGCGCGCCCTGGTTCGGTGGGCTGATCGAGACGCCGATGGAGGGGCTGACCGCGGAGGAAGGCCGCGAGCTGCTCACGGTTCTCGCGCGCGACCGCGGCGACCAGGCGCTGGCCGAGGCCCTCCAGACCGAGCAAGGCGAGGCGCGGATCCGGGCGGTCAGCCAGCTCACCGGGGGCTCGGCACGCATCTGGATGGTGCTCTCGGAGTGCCTGACCATCGAATCGCTCGACGAACTCATACCGGCGGTGGAGGGGCTGGTGGAGGGCCTCGTGCCCTACTACCAGCAGCTCCTCTGGGACCTGCCGCCCAACCACCAGGCGATCGTGCGCCAACTGGCCGAGGGCGCGTCCGCCGCCATGACGGCCAAGGAGATCGCGCTCGAGACCGGTCTGAGCCAACAGACGGTGAGCAAGGCACTCGACCTGCTGGCGGAAGGGCGCTGGGTCCGCGGCGAGAAGCTCCGCAAGGGCGACCAGCGCCGGACCTGGTACAGCCTGTGCGAGCCGATGCTGCGTCACCACTTCCAGTGGCGGGAGACCGAAGGCGAGCCGCTGCGTCTGATCGTCGAGTTGCTCCGGCACTGGTACGACGCGACGCAACTGCGCCACCATCTCTCGTTCACCGAGCCCGCATCTCTTCCCGAGCGCTACCTGGCAGAGGCCCTCCGCGCCATCCCGCATCCGTACGACCTGGCCACCGACGTCGGGACCCCGGAAGCACTCCTGGCGGCGGCCCGGGAGTGGCTGCGAGGGGACGACCCAATCTACCCGGCCGAAGCCGGGCTCTACGCGGAGTTGTGCGTCGCCCTGGCTCGCGACCCTGCGGCTAATGTCTCCGCGCTGATGACAATCCGTCGCGAGGCGCATCCCAGCCTCGCCATGCCCGCCGAAAGCGCCGTTCAGGCCTTGGTCGACGCTGCGTCCGGAGACCCACGCTTGGAGGACCTCCTCCAGGTCGCCGTGCAGTTGACGGACGGCGACACCTCGACAGCGCTCCTGCTCGTCGCGGCCGGGCTTGTTGGTAAGCGAGCACCCAAGAAGGCCTACGACCTGCTGACGCGGGCGAATGCAGAGCAGGACTCTGCTCTTGAGCTGGCCATCGCACTCGAGCGCGCCTTCTGTGTGAACGAGATGAGCAATGCACGCGAGGCGTTGCGGGAGGTATCCGCCTTGCTGCCAAGGATCGCGGCCGCTCGCGGCTCAGATGATGCGATGACTCTCAAAGCCCGCACCCATCTTGCGACCTGCACCGGTCGATCTGGTGATGCTCGTGAGGCGTTGCGCCTTTACCAGGAATTGTTGCCCGACCACGTGCGGGTGTTGGGGCCGGATCATCGGAGCACCCTCGTGACCCGCGCCTGGGTGGCCTACTACACCGGCAGACTAGGTGATGCCGGTGAGGCCCTGAGGCTGTACCAAGAACTACTGCTTGACCACGTGCGCGTGTACGGACCCGACCATCGGGAGACGCTGGCGACCCGACATCAGGTGGCGCACTACACCGGTGAGCTGGGAGACGCCGGCCACGCCCTGCGGCTCTTCCGAGAGCTATTGCCCGACGAGATACGAGCCCTAGGACCCGACCACCGGTACACGCTCAGCACCCGCGCCCAGGTGGCCTACTACACCGGCCGACTAGGTGACGCTGGTGAGGCCCTGAGGCTGTACCAAGAACTACTGCTTGACCGAGTGCGCGTGCTCGGACGCGACGACCAGTACACGCTCAGCACCCGCGCCCAGGTGGCCTATTACACCGGTGAGGTAGGAGACGCCGGCCACGCCCTGCGGCTCTTCCGAGAGCTATTGCCCGACGAGATACGAGCCCTAGGACCCGACCACCGGAATACGCTCAGCACCCGCGCCAGGGTGGCCTACTACACCGGCCAGCTAGGTGACGCCGGCCACGCCCTGCGGCTCTTCCGAGAGCTATTGCCCGACGAGATACGAGCCCTAGGACCCGACCACCGGAATACGCTCAGCACCCGCGCCAGGGTGGCCTACTACACCGGCCAGCTAGGTGACGCTGGTGAGGCCCTGCGCCTATACCAAGAACTACTGCTTGACCACGTGCGCGTGCTCGGACCCGACGACCAGTACACGCTCAGCACCCGCGCCCAGGTGGCCTACTACACCGGTGAGGTAGGAGACACCGGGAGCGCCCTGCGCCTATACCAAGAACTACTGCTTGACGAGTTACGGGTCTCCGGCCCCGACCACCGGGAGACGCTGGCGACCCGACATCAGGTGGCGCACTACACCGGCGAGCTGGGAGACGCCGGCGACGCCCTGCGGCTCTTCCGAGAGCTATTGCCCGACGAGATACGAGCCCTGGGACCCGACCATCCGAACACCCTGGTCACCTGCCAGCAGGTCGCCTATTACACCGGTCGGGTGGGTGACGCCGACATGGCACTCCGGATGTGTCAAGAACTGCTACCCGACGTGGTGCGGGTCCTCGGCCCCGACCACCTGAACACCCTGGCCACCCGCCAACAGGTCGCCTACTACACCGGAGAGACGGGAGACGTCGACAAGGCACTGCGGATGTACCAAGAACTGCTACCCGACGTGGTGCGGGTCCTGGGGCGTGATGACGCACTCGCATCGTCTGTCCGCTCCGGAATCGACCGCTACGCGCAGATTGTCGCGGATCGCAGCGGTGTGTCCGAACTGTTGGCGCGTGCACGTACGGGCGACGAAGAAGCTCGGATCCGGCTGCCCGCCGAGCTGCGACCGCTCGTCGACGAAGGGGACCATCCGCGAGAAGCCACCGAAGGCCCGGCCTCATGAACTTGGTGGCGAGGTGTCCTCAGGGATGAGCGTGGTGTCCGTGGCGACGCAGCTGATGGGCTCAACAAGACCGGCGGGACCGCCCGTCCATGGTCCTCCGTTCAGCATCAGCCGTTGTTCAGCATGCTTGAACAGCTCGCAAGACTGAACACAATGTGTACCTCTTCTCGGACGTACGTCGTGACCGCGGCGTCGTGCCGGGCCGGATCGTAGTGCGTACTGCTCAGGGCATGACGCTCTCTGAGCGAAGCGCACCATGCGGAGCCGGATTGTGGTGCGGATTGCTCAGCGGCCGGCGCGCACTGAGCAAAACGCACCGCAGGAGGCCAGGATCCGGTGCGCTTTGCTCAGCGCCGGTGCGGGTGCGCTGCCGGTTCAGCGTACGGCGCGGAGATCCTGACAACTTGCGGGGACGCTCCGCAAGTGCTGAGAAATCCGGCGTCCCCCGGATCCGGGGGGGATTTCTCAGCACTTGCGAGCACCAGACGCCGGGAGCCAGCCACCTGCCACCAGTTCCCGCCGTACGACGCGGCGCCCGGCCCCAAGCCAGGCCAGGCCCCGGGCCGAGTGCGGGATTTGTGTCGCTAACAGGGCTCAGAACGACACAAATCCCGCAGTCGGCAGGGGGAGGCGGGCGCGTCGATTGCGCGGGGAGGGCTCGGAAAGACACAGTGTGCCTCGTGCCCGACCGAACCCGCCTCCCGCTCGACGTCGACACCAGCACCAGGCCGATCCGGCCGGTCGCGGCGCCCAACAGAGCACCCAACGTGCTGCTCGTCCTCATCGACGACATGGGCTTCGGCGCGTCCACACCGTACGGCGGTCCCTGCGAGATGCCGACCGCCCAGCGGCTGGCCGACGAGGGGCTGCGCTACAGCCGCTTCCACGTCACGTCCCTGTGTTCGCCGACCCGGCAGGCGCTGCTGACCGGCCGCAACCACCACTCAGTCGGCATGGGCGTGACGTCGGAGATGTCAACGCCGGAGCCCGGCTACCACGGCTACCGGCCCGCGAGCGCGGCCACGATCGCGCAGATCCTGAGCGGCAACGGCTACAGCACGGCCGCCTTCGGCAAGTGGCACCAGACCCCGCCGGCCGAGGTCAGCCAGTCCGGCCCCTTCACGAGGTGGCCGACCGGCGAGGGTTTCGGCACCTTCTACGGCTTCATGGGGGCGGAGATGAACCACTGGTACCCGCAGCTCTACTCCGGCACCACCCCGATCGAGCCCGACCGCCTGCCGGAGGACGGCTACCACCTGTCGGAGGACCTGGTCGACCACGCGGTGGACTGGGTGCGGACCCAGCAGACGATCACGCCGGACCGGCCGTTCTTCGCCTACGTGGCGTTCGGCGCGACCCACGCGCCGTTCCACGTGACGCGGGAGTGGCGCGACAAGTACGCCGGCGCCTTCGACGACGGCTGGGACGTGCAGCGCGAGCGGACCCTGGCCCGGCAGAAGGAGCTCGGCATCGTGCCCGCCGAGACCGAGCTGGCGGGTTGGGCCGAGGGCGTGCCGCACTGGGACGAGCTCGACGACACCGAACGACGGGTCGCCGCCCGCTTCATGGAGACCTACGCCGGGTTCGCCGAGCACACCGACGCCCAGGTGGGCCGGCTCGTCGACGCCCTGGAGGAGCTGGGCGTCCTCGACGACACGCTGGTCCTCTACCTGCTCGGTGACAACGGCGCCTCGGGCGAGGGCGGCCCGGCAGGGACCTTCCGCGAGCACCTGGTCGGCCACGGGCTGGCCGACGACACCGCGGACATGGCGGCGCGACTCGACGAGCTGGGGGACGCGACGACGTACCCGATCTATCCCGTCGGGTGGGCGCTCGCGATGAACGCGCCCTACCCCTGGACCAAGCAGGTCGCCTCCCACCTCGGCGGCATCCGCGACGGGATGATCGTGCGCTGGGGCGACAAGATCCCCGACCGCGGCGCGGTCCGCCACCAGTGGCACCACGTCATCGACATCCTGCCGACCATCCTGGACGCGGCCGGGCTGCCGCAGCCCGCCACTGTGGGAGGCGTCGTCCAGCAGCCGATCGAGGGCACCAGCCTGCGCTACACCTTCGACGAGCCCGACGCGGCGGAGCGGCGGCACACGCAGTACTTCGAGATGGTCGGCAACCGCGGGATCTACCACGAGGGGTGGGCCGCGGTGACCCGCCACGGTACGCCGTGGGAGATGGTCGACCAGGGCGACCGCGGCTTCGACGACGACGTGTGGGAGCTCTACGACCTCACCACCGACTGGGCGCAGGCGCGCGACCTGGCCGCCGAGCACCCCGAGCGGCTGCGAGAGCTGCGGGCGGTCTTCGACCGCGAGGCGGCCAAGCACCACGTGCTGCCGCTGGACGGGCGGGTCACCGAGCGCGAGAACCCGGCCGTCGCGGGCCGCCACGACCTCTACGCGGGCCGCACCTCGCTGGTCTTCGGACCCCAGATCGGGCGGCTCGGCGAGGAGGCGGCGCCCAACGTCAAGAACCGCTCCCACGTGATCACCGCCGCGCTCGACATTGCCGACGACGAGGACCGGAACGACGCGGCGAACGGCGTGATCGTCGCCCAGGGCGGGCGGTTCGGCGGCTGGTCGCTCTACCTCGACGACGGGATCCCGGCGTACGCCTACAACTTCGCCGGCCGCGATCTCACCCACGTGCGCGGCAGTTCACCGCTGCCGGCCGGATCCCACACGGTCACGCTGCGGTTCTCCTACGACGGGGGGCCGCCGGGCGACGGTGCGGACGTCGTGCTCGAGGCGGACGGCGTCGAGGTCGGCCGCGGCCGGATCCCGGCGACCACGGCCTACTACTTCTCCTTCGACGAGACCTTCAACATCGGCGTCGACCCCGGCACGCCCGTCACCGACGACTACGCGCCCGTGCGCAACCGCTTCACCGGCACGATCCGCAGCGTGCGGTTCGACCTGGCCGAGCCGATCGCGGACGACCTCGCCGACGGCCGGCTGCGTGCCGTGCTCGCCCACCAGTGAGTCGCCCACCAGTGAAGGCGCCGGCCCCTACTCCTCGAGCTGGCGCTTGGACTTCGCGGCGGAGCGGTTGGCGACGTTGATGCGCGTGGACTGCTCGGGGTTCGCGCCGCCGCGGACGGTGACCTGGACGAGCCCGTCGTCGAACTCGGCCTCGATCTGTCCCCTGTCGGTGCCCTCGGGCAGCGTGATCACGCGCCGGAACTCGCCGTAGAACCGCTCCCGGATGTAGAAGTCCGACTCCTCGTCGGTGGCTCCCGGGGCGCGGGATCCGGACACGGTCAGGACGCCGTGCGCGAAGTGGAGGTCGACGTCCTCGGGCTCCACGCCCGCGAGTTCGACCCGGATGACCAGGTCATCGCCGTGGGCGAGGATGTCCGTCGCCGGCACCCACGCCGAGGCGTGGGTGCGCTCGGCGGCGTCGCCGGGCGCGTCGCGGCCGGTGATGCCGAGCCCGAGCGAGCGCATCCGGGACAGTTCGCTGAAGAAGTCGGTGACGCCCTCGAAGGGGTTGCGTCGATCGGTCACGAGAGGTCTCCTGGGTCGTGGCTCAATTGCGGATGGGCTGCATGAGGCCGACGCCACGGAGAAACTCGCGGGCGACCTGCTCCTCGTTGCGGCCGTCGGTGACGGCGGCGTTCATCTCCACCATCGACTTCTCGCTGAGGGTGGAGTTGACGGTGTCGACGACGTTGAGGAAGTCGTCGGCGTCGATCCGCTCCAGCTTGTCCTCGCTGACGACCATCACCGCGTTCTGGGACCCGAAGAGCCGCTTGGGGTCGGCCAACAGCGTGTAGTCGCCGGACTCGAGCTGCGGGTCGGTCGTGAACGCGTTGACGGCGTCGGCCTCGCCCTCGTCGAGGGCGGCGTACTGCTCGCCCAGCGGGATGCCGAGGAACTCCGCGTTGTCGATCCCGTAGACGTCCTTCAGGCCCTCCAGGCCCAGGTGGAGGTCCTCGAACTCGGGACGCGCGCCGAGCACGAAGAGGTCCAGCTTGGCGAGGTCGGCGATCTTCTTCAGCTTGTTCTGCCGGGCGTAGCCGTTGGTGACGGCGATGGCGTCCTTGTTCTCGAACGGCGTCATGTCGGACATGAACATGTCCTCGCCCTGGTAGAACGTCCGGGCGCGGTCATAGGTCTGCTCCGGATCGAGCCCCGAGATGTCCTCGCCCGCCACGATCGACAGCACGGTGCCGGTGTAGGCGACGTACCCGTCGATATCGCCGTCCTGCAGCTCCTTGTTGAGGTCGGCGGCCGGCCCAACGCCCTTGCGCAGGCTGACGGTGTAGCCGTTGACCGCGAGCGCCTGGCGCCACAGCTCCCCGAGCAGCCGGGCCTCGGGGAAGTCCTGGGTGCCGATGGTGACCCGCAGCGACGCGCCCTGCGGCTGCTGGGAGGCGTCCTTCTCGGTGTTGGCGCTCCCGCAGGCGGCGAGCACCGCCAGCAGCGCGGCCGCCAGCACCGCGACAATGCCCCGACGAGCCCGCGCGGTGTTCGCTGCTCTCCCCTTGCTCACGACGTGGCCCCCTTCTCGGTCGGCGGTACGGCGCTGATCGCCTCCGGCGGCGTGCCCTCTTCCGCGGCCGCCGCGGCTTCCCTGGTCTCCTCGCCCATCGCCTTGAGCCAGCACCAGGCCACCGCGACCATCACGAAGGTGAAGGGCACGGAGCCGAGCACCGCCGCCTGTTGCAGGGCGCTCAGGCCGCCGACGAAGAGCATCGCGCAGGCGATCGCGCCCATCAGCGCGCCGAGGATCACCGTGACGATCTTGGAGGGCCGGATCGCGCCCTTGGACGCCATCGTCGCCATCACCACGGCCGCCGCGTCGGCGCCGCTGATGAAGAACAGCGCGATCAGCAGCACACAGAGCAGCGAGCTCAGGAACGAGAACGGCAGCGCGTCCAGGGCGACGAAGAGCGAGAGCTCCGGGGTCGCCACCGAGTCGACGATGTTCGCCTGGCCGGTGCGCTGCAGCTCGATGCCGGTGCCGCCGACGACGGCGAACCAGATGAAGCCGAAGCTGGTCGGCGCGGCGACGACGCCGAAGACGAACTCACGGATCGTGCGACCGCGCGAGATGCGCGCCACGAACATGCCCACGAAGGGTGCCCACGAGATCCACCAGGCCCAGTAGAAGATCGTCCAGCCGGCCATCCAGGCCTCGTCGCCCACGCCCGTCTGCAGCGACATCGGCAGCACGAGCATAATGTAGCTGCCGATCGACTCGATCCCCTGGGAGATCACCAGCACCGTCGAGCCGCCGACGAAGAGGAAGAACAAGAAGATCCCGATCGTGGCGAACGAGCCGCAGTTGGCCAGGAAGTTGATGCCCTTCTCCACCCCGGAGGTCGCCGAGACCAGGAACAGCGCGGTGACGCAGACGATGATGACCACCGCGATCAGGTTGCTCTTCGGGACGCCGAAGAGATAGTTCAGTCCGCTGTTGAGTTGCAGGGCGTTGAGGCCGAGCGCGGTCGCCGTACCGACCAGGGTGGCGACGATCGCCAGCGCGTCGACGAGCCGGCCGAGCGGCTTGGTGGTCGCGTCGGGGCCGAGCAGCGGCGTGAGCGTGGCGCTGACCAGGATCGGGCCGCCCTTGCGGAAGGCGAAGTAGGCCATCGCGCCGCCCAGGAGGGCGTACATCGCCCAGCCGTTGAAGCCCCAGTGGAAGTAGGTGTAGCGCAGCGCAACCAGCGCCGCCTCCTCGCTGGAGGGCTCGGCGAGGCCGTGCGGCGGCGCCACCCAGTGGGACACCGGCTCGGCGACGCCGAAGAACAGGAGCCCCGCGCCCAGGCCGGCGGCGAACATCATCGAGACCCAGGAGAACGTCCCGAACTCGGGCCGGGAGTCGTCCGGGCCGAGCCGGATCTTCCCGTAGGGATGGATCACCAGGAAGAGGCACAGCGCCAGGGCGCCGAACGCCACCAGGATGAAGACCCAACCGAAGTTGCCGATCACCCACCCCAGGCTGGTGCCCATCACGGATCCCAGACTCGCCGGCGCGAAGATGCCCCACCCCACGAAGCCCAGGATCAGCAACGCGGAGCCCCAGAACACCGCCGGATCGACGTCCTTCAGGTACCGATTCATGTGTCCGCCTCCGAGGGTTCGAGTGGGCGTGCGGCCGGACTGATCCCCGCTCAGGACCGCCCACCACCTTGGTTGCCGCGGCGTACCCGTGTCAACGGACATTGTCGATCGTTTTGGTATTGAAACCTACCGGGCCGGGTCGCCCGAGCGCTCAGGCCCTGGTCGCGGCCGTGCGGCCCGAGGTGTAGCGGAGCCAGGCAAGGCCGAGGATCGGGAGCACGAGCGGCACGTAGCCGTAACCGGAGCCGAAGCTGGACCACACGGTCGCGTCGGGGAAGAGACCGGGGCGTACGACGCTCAGCGAGCCCACGATCAGCACCCCGGCCAGCTCGACGCCGACCGCGATCCAGGCGATGCGACGCATCCGCGGGCTCGGCCGCGCGAGCGCGACGGTGGCGACGATGTAGACGACGGCGGCGAACGCCGACAGCCAGTAGGCGAGCGGCGCCTCGCCCGCCTTCTGCACCAACTGCACGCTCGACCTGCCGGTCGCGGAGATCGCGAAGACGGCGTACACGGCGACCAGGAGGCGGCCCAGGCCCCGGTTGGTCGGTCTCGTCGGGTTCTCAGGCACCGGCGCTCCAGATCTGCAGGCAGCGGATGATGAGGAACGGCACGAGCAACCCCATCCCGATCCACAGCGCGACGCCGGCGCGGGAGCGCTCCCCGGACGACCACAGCGCGGTCGCCGGCGGCAGTACGACGAGCGTGCCGAGGTAGCCGACGAAGGTGAACCCCGCGACGTCGACGGCCGGATCGGACAGGCGCCAGACGCCGATCATCAGCTGGGCGATCAGCCCGATCTCGAGGATCCCGAGCAGCGCGAGCAGCGCCGTATCGACCGGCATATCGCGGACCAGGTGGACCGAGGCGACGACCGCGATGAGACCCGAGACCACCATCAGCCCGTAGGCGAGCCACTCGATCATCGCTGGCACCTCATGTGCAACGTCCGTCCTTCCCTCGCGCCGCCCGCCATCCTCGCACCCGCCGGCCCCTCCGCCGGGTAGTCCCCAACGTTTCGCAGGGGTTACGCACCAGTAACCCCTGCAGAACGTTGGGGACTACCGCGGAGGGGGTCAGGGGCTGGTCTCCCCGAGCACGAAGTGCGGCTCATACCAGGTCTGCCGACGGGCCTCGTCGCTCTCCTCGAAGGGCGCCAGCACCGCGTCCCGGATCGCCTCGACCATGCGCTCGACCGGCTGGCGGACGGTCGTGAGGGTGGGGGTCGCGAGGTCGGCGACCCCGATCCCGTCGAAACCGATCACCCGGAACTCCTCGGGGACCGCGTGTCCCGAGCGCAACAGCTGCGCCACCACGCCGAGGGCGATCACGTCGGCCGCGGTGACGATCGTCCCCGACCGCCAGCCGTCGGCCAGCAGCCGGCTCGCGGCCGCCCTCCCCCACGGCACGGAGAAGGATCCGAGTAGTACGGGCGCGTCCTCGCCGAACCACTGCCGGAAGCCGTCCAGGCGCTCGTGGGCCGGCGAGGACGTCGGCTCGGCGCCGACGAACACCACCGGCTGCCGGGCCTGGTCGACCCGCGAGGTCACGTGGTCGTGGACCATCCGCATGCCGTCCCGGTTGCTGACACCGACGTACCCCGCGGCGGTCCGCGGCACGCGCCGGTCGAGCTGGACGGTGCGCGCGGAGGTCGCGGCCAGCTCGACGGCCTCCGCGCTGTCGGTCTCGTTGACGGGGATCATCACCAGCGCGTCGACCTGGCGGCCGAGGAAGGACCGTACCCCGCGCAGCTCGGTCTCCAGCGAGCCATCCGCGCTGAAGACCAGCAGGTCGTAGCCGGACACGCTGAACGCGCGGGCCAGATGCTGGGCCAGCGCGGAGAAGAACGGGTTGTCCATGTCCGGCACCACCAGGCCCACCGTGGAGGTGCGGGTCATCCGCAGCGCGCGGCCGACCAGATTGACCCGGTAGTCCAGCTCGCCCGCCGCGGTCAGCACGCGCTCCCGCAGCGCCGGCGCCACCGCCCGGGTGCCGCTCAGCGCCCGCGACACGGTGGCCACCGAGACGCCGGCGCGCCGCGCCACATCGGCCATCGTGGCGGGCCGACCCGGGACGGGCAACGCCGGCGAGCTGTTCACAGTGCGAATCCTGCCATTGGCAACACCTTGGTAAACGATTCCCTGTGACCCCTTTACGCCACGCATCCGGGGAGTCTAAGCTCGCGAACACCAGCGGCAAACGATTACCAAGGAGTCTCCCATGACGAGGAACCGACGCGGATTCCTGGCGGCGACGAGCATCGCGGCGCTCGCCCTGACGGCGTGCAGCACGGGCAACGAGGAGCCCACCGGGGCCGAGGACCAGGAGGCCGGGTCCGGCGACTGCGTCATCGGGATGGCGCAGATCAACCAGACGGCGGCCTTCTTCACCCAGATGAACGAGGGCGCGACCGAGGCCGCCGAGGAGGCGGGCTGTGACCTCTCCATCGCCAACGCCAACAACGACTCGGCCAAGCAGAACAACGACATCGAGACCTTCGTCGCCCAGGGCGTCACGGGGCTGATCGTCGTCGCCATCGACGTCAACGGCGTCGAGCCGGCGGTCAAGGCCGCCAAGAGCGCCGGCATCAAGGTCGTCGCGATCGACGCCGAGCTCAGCGAGGGCGTCGCGGACACCTTCGTCGGCGTCGACAACGAGAAGGCCGGCGCCGAGGCCGGACAGTGGGTGGTCGACGAGGGCCTGGCCGACGGCAAGCGGTACGGCGTGGTCGACGCCCGCAACTCCTTCATCCAGAACCAGCGGGAGGACAGCTTCCGCGCCGTGATCGACGACGCCGGTGCCGTCCACACCCAGAGCGTCAACGGCGACAACGTCCAGGAGAAGGCCGCGACCGCCGCGCAGAACCTGGTCACCGCCGAGCCCGACCTCGACTTCGTCTACACCACCGGGGAGCCGGCCACGGTCGGCGCTGTCTCGGCGCTCGACGCCGCCGGCACGACGAAGGTGATCGGCTGGGACCTCACCGCCGAGGTCATCGCCGGGATCGACTCCGGCCTGGTCACCGCGGTGGTCCAGCAGGACCCGCGCACCGAGGGCGTCGAGGCCGTCAACGAGCTCAAGGCCATCCTCGACGGCGCCGAGCCCCAGGGCTTCATCGACGTCCCGATCACGATCGTCACGCAGGACAACGTCGACGACTTCCGGTCGATCTTCGAGTGAGCGGCGAGGCAGGCGAGATCACGGTGGAGATAAGTGAGGTGATGACGCGATGAGCACACCCGTGCTCGACCCGCCCCGGGTCGAGATGAAGGGCATCCGGAAGAGCTACGGCGTCCTGAAGGTCCTGCGCGGGGTCGACCTGGCGGTCGCCCGAGGCGAGGTCATCGGGCTGGTCGGCGACAACGGCGCCGGCAAGTCCACGCTGATGAAGATGCTGGCCGGCGCGGCCGTCCCCGACGAGGGGACGATCCGCATCGACGGCGAGGAGCTGACCGGCAGCGGTCCCCGGGCCGCGCGGCAGCACGGGATCGAGATGGTCTATCAGGACCTGGCGCTGTGCAACGACATCGACGTCGCGGGCAACCTCTTCCTGGGCCGGGAGTACTACCACCCGATCACCCGGAGGCTCGATCACGCCCGGATGCACGAGGAGGCCGCCCGCGACCTCAAGGAGCTGCACATCCGGATCACCGACACCACCCAGGTCGTCGGCACCCTGTCCGGCGGGCAGCGTCAGGCGATCGCGATCACGCGCGCGGTGGCGTTCAGGCCCAAGGTGCTCGTGCTCGACGAGCCGACCGCTGCGCTCGCCGCGCGCGAGGTGGAGATGACCCTGAAGCTGATCCGCGACGTCGCGGAGCAGGGCGTCAGCGTCGTACTGATCACGCACCGCCTGCAGGACCTCTTCGAGGTCGCGGACAGATTCGTCGTCCTCTACGAGGGGGTCAATCACCGGGAGCTGATCCCGGACCAGACCGATCTCGAAGGCCTAGTCAACGCGATGATGGGGAAGTGAGCCCACCATGACCACCACCGCCACCGCCGCGGGAGCCACCCGCCGCGACCACCAGCGCGAGTTCGTCGCCCGCAACTTCGGCGTCCTCTCGATCAGCTTCGTCTTCCTGGTGCTCTTCGTCTTCTTCGGGTTGCGCGCCGACGCCTTCTGGACCGGCGACAACCTGGTCAACGTCGCTCGCCAGATCGCGCCGACCGTGATCGTCGCGGTCGGGATGACCTTCGTGATCACCACGGGCGCGATCGACCTCTCGGTCGGCTCGATCTTGGGCCTGACCGCGTCCGCCCTCGCCATCATGGCCGAGTCGGGGAGCCCGCTCGTCGCGCTGCTGGTCACGCTGGTGATCGGCCTCGGGATCGGGATGATCAACGGCGCGCTGACCGCCTACGGCAAGCTCCAGTCCTTCATCGTCACCCTGGCCGCGCTCACCGCGGTGCGAGGCATCGCCCTGCTGATCACCGACGGCTACAGCACGCCGATCACCTCGACGTTCCTGCTCCCCCTCGGCAACGGCAAGTTCGCCGGGCTCTACACGCCGACCTGGATCGCGATCTTCACCGTGCTCATCGGCTGGTACGTCTTCCGGCACACCAGGTTCGGCCGGTACGTCGTCGCCGTCGGCTCCAACGCGGAGTCGCTGCGGCGCTCCGGTGTCGACATCCGGCGGATCCAGATGGCCGTGCTCGGGCTGACCGGCCTCCTGGCCGGCCTCGCCGGGGTGATCACGGCGGCCCGGCTGGCGAGCGGCTCGTCCAACTCCGGCACGCTCTTCGAGCTCGAGGTGATCACCGCGGTCGTGCTCGGCGGCACCAGCCTGATGGGCGGGCGCGGATCGGTGATCGGCTCCGCGATCGGCGCGCTCACCCTGGGCATCATCAGCAACGGCCTGGTGCTGCTGCGCGTCGATGTCTACTGGGTGCCGATCACTCAGGGCCTGATCCTGATCGTCGCCATCCTGCTCAACAGCAAGCTCTTCACCAAGATCGCCGGCAACCGGACGTGACCCGGGCGCCGCACGTGACGACGGTGCGCGGGCCGGTGCCCGCCTCCGACCTCGGCGTCACGCTCACCCACGAGCACCTCGTCTGCGACGTCGGCTCGTGGTGGCAGCGCACCCGGATGCTCGGCCAGGACGCCGACGCCTTCGCGGAGGCACCGGTGAGTGAGGAACTGCTCTGGGAGCTGCGGCAGGACCCCTTCGGCAACCGCGACAACTGCCGGCTCGCCGACGCCGAGGTGGCGCTCGCCGAGGTCGCACGCTTTAGCGGCCTCGGCGGGCGCACGATCGTCGAGGCCAGCGGGCTCGGCCTCGGCCGCGATCTCCGCACCCTGCGGAGCCTGAGCGAGGCCTCGGGGATCCACATCGTCGCCGGCACCGGCTACTACCTCGACGCCTCGCAGCCCGCCGAGGTCAAGGGGCTCGCGCCGGAGGCGATCGCGGAGCGGATCGTCGAGGACGTGACCGTCGGCGAGGACGGCATCCGGCCCGGGATCATCGGGGAGATCGGCGTCGGCGCGGACTTCACCCCGGCGGAGCAGGCCAGCCTGCGTGGCGCGCTGCTCGCCCAGCGCGAGACCGGGCTGCCGATGCAGGTGCACCTGCCGGGCTGGTACCGCCGCGGCACCGACGTGCTCGACCTCGTCGAGGAGTGCGGCGTCGACCCGGGCACGGTCGTGCTGTGCCACCTCGGCCCCTCGGGCGACGACCTCGCCTATCAGGAGGAGTTGCTCAGGCGCGGGGCGTGGGTGCAGTACGACATGATCGGCATGGAGGTCTTCTACGCCGACCAGGGCGTGCAGTGCCCATCGGACGAGCAGAACGCCGCCTGGCTGACCCGGCTGGCCGACCGCGGCCACCTCGATCGGCTGCTGATCAGCCAGGACGTCTTCCTCAAGTCGCTGCTGCGCCGCCACGGCGGACCGGGCTACGGCCACATCCTGCAGTTCTTCGTGCCGCGGCTGCTGCGGCACGGCTTCACGTCGTACGACGTCGACGCGCTCCTGATCGACAACCCACGACGGCTCCTCGGCGGGGCCGACCGACACACTGTCCAACCCACGAAGGAGAACACCCCATGACCCGCATCCTGCTGGCCGGCGAGAGCTGGATCTCCCAGGCGACCCACATCAAGGGCTTCGACGAGTTCTCGAGCACCACCTTCCACACCGGCGCCGACGCGTTCATCGCCGCGGCCGCCGAGCACGACATCGCCGTCGAGCAGATGTATGCCCACGAGGTGCCGGACAGCTTCCCGCGGACGCCGGCCGAGCTGGCGCCGTACGACGCGGTCATCCTCTCCGACATCGGCTACAACAGCTTCGTGCTGCCGACCGCGACCTGGCTGTCGGGCAAGTCGATGCCCAACCCGCTGATCGCGCTCGCCGACTGGACCCGAGCCGGCGGCGGGCTGATGATGGCCGGCGGCTACCTGAGCTTCCAGGGCTTCCAGGCCCGCGCCAACTTCGTGCGCAGCCCGCTGGCCGACGTACTCCCCGTCACGATGCTCGAGGGCGACGACCGGGTCGAGGCGCCGCAGGGGGCCGCGGTCGAGCTCGTCGACGCCGCCCACCCGGTCGGCGCCGCCCTCGGCACGGGCACCCCCGACCTGCTCGGCTACAACCTGGTCCACGCCAAGCCCGAGGCGTCGGTCGTCGCCACCGTCGGCGGCGACCTGCTGATCGCCACGGCGCCCACGGGCGAGGGCCGGTCGCTGGTCTGGACCTCCGACATCGGCCCGCACTGGTGCCCCGAGGAGTTCCTCGCCTGGGAGGGCTTCTCCGGCCTGGTCGCCGCGATGCTCGGCTGGGTCGCGGGAGGCTCGTCTCGGTGAGCGAGCCGCTGCCGGTGATCCTGGACTGCGATCCCGGACACGACGACGCGCTCGCGATCCTGCTGGCGCTCGCGTCGCCGCGGATCGACCTGCTCGGGATCACCACCTGCTTCGGGAACTGCCGACTCGAGGACGCGACGCGCAACGCGCTGCGGGTGCTCGCCCTCGCGGGTGCCGACGTGCCGGTCGCGACGGGCGCCGCGGGCCCGCTGGCCGGCGAGGCGGCTCTCGGCAACTACGTGCACGGCGCCAGCGGCCTGGACGGCCCCGAGCTGCCGGAGCCGGCTGCGAGCGCGGTGCCGGAGCCGGCCGCGGCGTTCCTCGCGGGGATCCTGGCCTCGGCCGCGCGGCCGGTGACCCTGGTCGTGACCGGGCCGATGACCAACGTGGGCGGCCTGCTGCGCGAGCAACCGGCGCTGGCGACGCGGATCTCGGAGGTGATCTTCATGGGCGGGTCGACGCAGCGCGGCAACCACACCCCGACGGCGGAGTTCAACGCGCACGCCGATCCGGAGGCGCTGGACGTCGTACTCCGCTCCGGGGTTCCGGTGCGCATGGTCGGCCTGAACCTGACCCACCAGGCGCTCGCCACGCCGGCCGTCGTCGAGCGGATGCAGGCGCTGCCGACCCGGATCGGGCGGACCTGCGCCGCGTGGATGGGCTTCTTCGGGGGCTCCTACCGGCGGGTCTGGGACTTCTCGGCTCCCCCCGTCCACGATCCGTGCACCGTCGCCGCGCTCATCGACCCGACGCTGATCGAGTGGCGCGACGCCTTCGTCGCGGTGGAGCTGGACGGCCGCTGGACGCGCGGTACGACGGTCGTCGATCTGCACCGCCGCTACCCCGACCACCCGCTGAACGCCGAGGTGGCCGTGACCCTGGACGCCGATCGCTACTGGGACCTGGTCCTCGACAGCCTCGCCTCCCTCGGAGGGCCGGCATGAGCGCGGGGGCGGGACTCGTCTGCGTCGTCGGCTCGCTCAACGAGGACATCGGGCTGCGGGTGCCGGCGCTCCCCCGCCCCGGGGAGACGGTGATGTCGACCGGGCGCAGCCTCGGCCCGGGCGGCAAGGGCGCCAACCAGGCGGCGGCCGCCGGCGCCCTCGGCGCACGGGTGGCGATGGTCGGCGCGGTGGGCACCGACGCCGCCGGCGACCGGTCCCTCGCGGCGCTCCGGGCCCGGGGCGTCGACGTGTCGGGGTGCCTGAAGAGGGGCGATCACCACACGGGTACGGCGGTGGTCGTGGTCGACGACACCAGCGAGAACCACATCGTGGTCGATCCCGGGGCCAACGCGACCCTCGCGCCCGCCGACGTGGTGGCCGCGCTGGCGGGCCTGCGACCCCGGGTCGTTCTCGCCCAGCTCGAGGTGCCCGTGGCCTGCGTCGCGGCGGCGGTGCGGGAGTGCCCCTCCGCGACGACGATCCTCAACCCGGCGCCGATGCCCCCCGACCCCACGTCGGTGCTGTCCCTCCTCGCCGACGTGGACCTGCTGGTCCCCAACCGGGCCGAGCTCGGCCAGCTCGCCGGGCGACCCGAGCCCCGGACCCTGGCCGAGGTCGCCTCGTGCGTGGCGGGCCTCGGTTTCGCCGGCGATGTCGTGGTCACCATGGGCGCGGACGGCGCGTACTGCTTCCCCGCCGGCGCCTCCCCGGTGGTGCTCGCCGCCGAGCCCGTGACCGCCGTGGACACCAGCGGCGCGGGCGACGTCTATTGCGGGGCGCTGGCCCGTGCCCTCGCCGCCGGGTCGCCGCTGCTGGAGGCCGCGCGGCTGGCCAATCGCGCCGCTGCCGCGAGCACGCTGCTGCCCGGCGCCCAGGTCCCGGCGGGCTTCGCCGGCTGAGCCGCGCCTGGGGTCTCGCCTCTGCCTCGTGCCCCCCGGACTGGTAGTCCCCAACGTTCCGCAGGGGTTACGCGTCAGTAACCCTGCAGAACGTTGGGGACTACCTCGCGGAGGGGTCGGGGCCGGCGGCCCAGCGCGCGCCGTACTCGGCCGCAAGGAGGTGGAGGGCCGCCCCGGTGGTCAGGACCGCCTCGTCGAAGACGGCGTCGGGGGCGTGGTTGAAGGCGGTGCGGCCGGGCACCGCGGCGCCCAGGTAGACCATCGCGCCGGGCCAGCGGCGCAGGAAGTAGGCGAAGTCCTCGATCACCATCGACGGGTCCGGCATCTCACCGGCCGGGATCCCGATCCCGGCCAGCGTCCGGGTCAGCCCGGCGACGTACGCCTCGTCGTTCACCACCGCCGGGTAGCCCTCGATCACCTCGACCTCGACGTCGAGTCCGTTCGCACCGGCGGCCTCCGCGGCGAGCTCGTGCAGCCCGGCCAGCAGGGCGTCTCGCTGCCCCGCGCTGAGCGTGCGGAGGGTGCCGCGGAGCCGTCCGTGGTCGGGGATGACGTTGACGGTGTTGCCCATCAGGCTCTCGGTGACCGTGGCCACCAGGTGCTCATCGGCGGCGAGCCTCGCCACCTGCTCCCGGAGCGCGAGGACCACCTCGGCTCCCGCGACCACGGGGTTGCCCGCGAGGTGCGGCTGGCTGGCGTGGCCGCCGGGTCCGCGGAACGCGATGCGGAACCAGTCGCCGTACGCCATGAACGTGCCCGGCCTGGTGAAGACGGTGCCGCTCGCCCAGGTGGCGTGCACGTGGACGGCGAACGCCGTCGCGCTCGTCGTCGCCAGCTCGGGGTGGGAGGCGAGGGTCGGTACGGCGCCGCGATCGGACTCCTCGCCGGGCTGGAACACCAGCACGGTGTCGTGGACGGGCGGCTCGTCGGCCAGGCAGGCGGCGGCGCCGAGCAGCATCGCCATGTGCAGGTCGTGGCCGCAGGCGTGCATCGCGCCGTCGCGTCCGGAGGAGAACGGCTCCCCCGAGGCCTCGCGGACCGGAAGCGCGTCCATGTCGGCCCGGAGGATCACCGCGGGCCCCGCCGCCCGGCCCGGTACGACGGCGCTCACGCCCGCGCCCGGACACACTCGCGGCGTCAGCCCGAGGCTCGCGAGCGCGTCGGCGACGTACTCGTGCGTGTCCGGCAGCTCCAGCCCGACCTCCGGGTTGCGGTGCAGATGCCGCCGGTGGGCGACCATCTGCTCCTGCCGCGCGGCCGCCTGCGCCGGCCTTCCCCGCATCGCCTCGTCCATACCGCTCAGCGTAGGCGCGCTCGGTTCGCGTCCCCCGGAGGGCGGGACGGTCAGGCGTGTTGGCGCAGGTAGCGGCCGAAGTGGGGGACGGTGAAAGCGATCCGGCCACGCTCGCTCGCGTAGATCAGGCCCTTCTTGAGCAGCGCGTCCCGGGCCGGCGAGAGCGACTGGGGGCGCTTGCCGAGGGCGGCGGCGACCGCGGAGGTCGGCACGGACTCGACCTCGTCGAGGTCCTCGGTGACCAGGGCGGCGTCAGCCATCCCGCGCAGGTAGTCCCGCTCCCCTGGCGTCGCCCGCTCGAAGCGCGACCCGAAGAAGCCCACCGCCAGCTCGCCCTCGGCCTCCGGCGCGGCGACGCCGACGTCCTCGACAGTGATCGGGCTGCCGGGGGCGCGATCCCAGACTGCCTTGCCGTAGGCCTGGATGAAATACGGGTAGCCGCCGGTGACGGCGTACATCAACTCCAGCGCCTCGGGGGTGAAGTGGGCGCCCTCCTCCTTCGCCGGCACCGCGAGCGCGTCGTCGGCGGCCTCGCGGGTGAGCCGGTCGATGCGCTGGTAGGAGAAGAGCCGCTCGGAGTAGGACTTGCTGGCGCTGAGTACGGCGG
>JBDHZS010000050.1:0-21568 GCA_039812025.1 Nocardioides sp.
CAGGCCGGCTACATCCTCGCGGCGGTGTTGTTCATCACCGCGCTCGCCGGGCTCTCCAAGCACGAGACCGCCAAGCGCGGCAACATCGCCGGGATGATCGGGATGTTCATCGCCCTCGGCGCCGCCGTCACGGTGGCCGCCCGGCAGGCGGTGCTGCCCGACCCCGGAGACGCCTGGCGCGGACTCGGTACGACGATCGTCCTGATCGCCGCCGCCATGCTCATCGGCGCCGGGATCGGGATCTGGCGCGCCCGCTCGGTGGAGATGACCGGAATGCCGCAACTGATCGCGATGCTCCACAGCTTCGTCGGCATCGCCGCGGTGCTGGTGGGCTACAACTCCTTCCTCGAACCCGGAGCCGTACACGGCTCGATGGTCACGATCCACGCCGCCGAGGTGTTCCTGGGCGTCTTCATCGGCGCGGTGACGTTCACCGGGTCGATCGTGGCGAACCTCAAACTCTCCGCCCGCATGAAGTCCGCGCCCCTGGTGCTGCCCGCCCGCCACCTCCTCAACCTCCTCGTCCTGCTGGTCTCGGCGGGGTTGATGGTGTGGTTCATGCTCGGCCACACCATCGTCCCGCTGATCCTGATGACCCTGTTGGCGCTGTGGCTGGGCTTCCACCTCGTCGCCGCGATCGGCGGCGGCGACATGCCCGTCGTGGTCTCCATGCTGAACTCCTACTCCGGGTGGGCCGCCGCAGCCGCCGGGTTCATGCTCAGCAACGACCTCCTCATCATCACCGGCTCCCTGGTCGGGGCCTCCGGCGCGATCCTGAGCTACATCATGTGCAAGGCCATGAACCGCTCCTTCGTATCCGTCATCGCCGGCGGGTTCGGCTCCGACGGCGCCCTCACCAGTGGGCAGGCCCGCGACTACGGCGAACACCACGAGACCAACGCCGACGCCGCCGCGGCGCTGCTCGAGGACGCGTCCTCGGTCGTGATCACGCCCGGCTACGGCATGGCCACCGCCCAAGCCCAACACGCCGTAGCCGACCTCACCGCCAAACTCCGCGCCCGCGGGGTCGACGTCCGCTTCGGGATCCACCCCGTCGCCGGCCGACTCCCCGGCCACATGAACGTCCTCCTCGCCGAAGCCAAAGTGCCCTACGACATCGTCCTGGAAATGGACGAGATCAACGACGACCTGCCCGAGACCGACGTCGTCCTCGTCATCGGCGCCAACGACACCGTCAACCCCGCCGCCATGGAAGAACCAGGCTCCCCCATCGCCGGCATGCCCGTCCTCGAAGTCTGGAACGCCAAAGACGTCATCGTCTTCAAACGCTCCATGGCCACCGGCTACGCCGGCGTCCAAAACCCCCTCTTCTACAAAGACAACACCCACATGCTCTTCGGCGACGCCAAACAACGCGTCGAAGACATCGTCGGAGCCCTCACCCCGAGTCGGCTCTAAAGTGCACCTTTGAGCCGACTCGGCGTGTTTTGCGTGCACGTTAGCGCCGACTCGGCGTGTTCTACGTGCACTTTCAAGCCGACTCGGGGCGATTTTCGTGCACGTTTGAGCCGAGTCGCGGGTCAGGGGGCGAGGTCGAAGGTGGCGACGGGCTCGTGACGGGGCCGGCCGCGAGGCCCCTGGCCGAGGTAGGACGCGACGAGTTCGATCTCGGACAGCCGCCACGACGGGCCGCGGTAGGTGTCGAGCAGCCGCACCCAGTTGGTGGTGTCCTCCGGCATCCCGAGCCGGGTGATGGTGACGTGAGGCCGGAACCGCTGCCGCGGCACCTCGATCCCCGAGCGGGACGCCGCCGCCCGGGCGCCGTCGGCCAACAGCCCGAGCGTCTCGCGCTCGGATGAGTCCAGCGCCAGCCCCGCCCACAGCACCCGCGAGGCCAGCGCGGAGGGAAAGGCACCGCCACCGGCCAGCGCCGTGCCGAAGGCCGTACGACGTGCAGCAACCCGACCCAGCCGCTCGCACAGTTCGTCGAGACGCCGCTCGGCGACGGCCGGCAGGAAGGCAAGCGTCACGTGGAACTGGTCGGACGGCGTCCACCGATAGGCGCCCGCCTGGCGCCGTACCTCCAGGAACTCATCCAAGTGCTCGACGGCATCCAGCGGCGGCCGCGCCGCCACGAACATCCGGTACGACGCGCTGCTCATGGCAAAGAGCGGCTCACAGGCCCAGGTCGCGCGCGATCAGCATCTTCATGATCTCGTTGCTGCCCGCCCAGATCTTGGTGACGCGCGCGTCGCGCCAGGCGCGGCCGACGCGGTACTCGTTCATGTAGCCGTAGCCGCCGTAGATCTGGACGCAGTGATCGAGGATCTCGTTCTGCACCTGCGAGGCCCACCACTTCGCCTTGGCGGCGTCGACGCTGGTCAGCTCGCCGGCGGAGTGCGCGATGACGCACTGGTCGAGGAACGCCTGGGTGACCTCGGCGCGCGTGACCAGCTCGGCGAGCAGGAACTGCGTGTTCTGGAAGGTGCCGATCGGCACCCCGAAGGCGGTGCGGTCCTTCGCGTAGGCGATCGTCTCGTCGAGGATCGCCCGCGAGTGCGCGAGGTTGGTGACCGCCGTACCGATCCGCTCCTGCGGCAGGAACTGCATCATCGACATGAAGCCCGTGTCCAGCGGCCCGATCCGGTCGGCGTCGCTGACCCGCACGTCCTCGAACGACATCTCGGCGGTGTCCGACTCGTCCTGGCCGACCTTGTCGAGCACCCGGCCGACCGAATAGCCCTCCGCCGTCGACTCCACCCCGAAGAGCGTGATGCCCTTGGCCTTCTTCTCCGGGCTGGTGCGCGCGGCGACCACGATCAGGTCCGCGCTGCCGCCGTTGGTGATGAAGGTCTTGGAGCCGTTGATCACCCACCCGTCGCCGTCGCGGACCGCGGTGGTCTTGAGGTTCGCGAGGTCGGACCCGCCGGACGGCTCGGTCATCCCGATCGCGGTCAGGATCTCGCCGCTGCAGAAGCCAGGCAGCCAGCGCTGCCGCTGCTCCTCGGTCGTGAGCCGGACTAGGTACGGCGCGACGATGTCCGAGTGCACCCCGACGCAGCTCGCGAGCGCCATGTTGACGCCTGCGAGCTCCTCGGTGAGCACCGCGTTGAAGCGGAAGTCGCGCGCCTCGGAGCCGCCGTACGTCTCCGGGACCTCCAGCCCGAGCAGCCCCGCCTCGCCGGCGTCGAGCCAGAACTGGCGGTCGAGGCCGTGGTTGGCGGCGTACTTGTCGAGGTTCGGGATCACCTTGCGCTCGAGGAACTGCCGCACCGACGCCCGGAACGCCTCGTGATCCTCGTCATAGATCGTCCGCTTCATTCGGCTGATGTTACCGGCTGGTCAGCCGTCGCGGACCCCGCGTCGCCACCGGCGCTCGGAGATCGGCTCGGGGATCGGTTCCCCGGAGGCCGCCAGATCTTCGACCACACCCTGGATCGACTCGACCAGCCCGCCCAACGCCGCCGCCTGGTCCTCGGCGAGCCAGGAGAGCGAAGGTCACTCCGCGCAGGTGGCGACGAACTCGGCGTCGCCCTGCGACCAGGACACCCGATAGGTGTGTGCTTGATGTTCGTCACCGCTGCTCCTCCTCATACACGAGCCAAGGTATCGGCTCAGCGCATTGCGAGCACCCGCACCTCGACACGCAGGCCCGCACTGAGGCCTTGGACGCTCCGCCCCATCGACTGGCGTGATGAATCCCCTCATCGATGCCATGCACTACAGGCGGGTGCCCAGCACACCCCATTCCCAGTCACTCGACCGCGCAGGACACTCAACGCCTCGCCATACGCCCTCTTGATCGCGCACTCGAACTCACACACCGCATACGCTTGCTGTGTGATCTCCTGCACCCGACCCAAGGAGTACATGATGGGCTTTGTAGAGTTCAAGAAGGGGAGCGCCCCCGTATCAACAGTGCCGTCCGTGACCATCCAGAAGCGCGGCCTGTTCAGCCTCAACGATGCCGCCTACAAGCTGCTCGGCGAACCCACCATGATCAAGTTCATGTGGGACCCGGAGGCTAGGCTCATCGCGCTAACAGCAGCGGATCCTACCGATCTGAACGGCTATCCTGCGCGACGCCAAGGCGCAGCGAAGGCTACGTCCCGCAGTCCCGTTCTCATCGCAGGGTCAATGTTCACACGATTCATCAGGCTAGATACGTCAGAAGCCAAGCGCTGGGTGCCAAGACTTGAAGGTGACCTCCTCATCATCGATCTGAACGATGAGGGCGCTCCTGTTAGATCCAACCGAACGGCTCGCAAGGCTTCCCCCGAGTCACCTTCTAGAGGGTAGATCCATGGCAGGTGAGCACCTCTTCATCGACGAGAGCAGCCGACGGAACTACTACTTCAGTGTGGCAATCGTCGGCCCTACGGACCTGGCGTCCGCGCGTCAATCGATGCGCGGCCTACTGCTGCGTGGCCAGCGTAGTCTGCACATGAAGGACGAGAGCGATCCTCGACGTAGGTCCATCTTGTCTGCTATCGCAACGATCGACACCCGTGCTGTGCTCTTTGAGTGTGCTCTCACTGCCGGCCATGCTTCCGCTCGCGAGGACTGTCTGCGTGCGGCGACGGAGCTCGCGATACAGCGTCGGGCCGTGCGCATGGTCTTGGACCGTAGCGATAGCACACTCCGTCGCGATCGGCGGATCATCGAGGAAATGCTCAAGAAGCACGGCGTCTCAACGGACAGCATCCAGTACGACCATCGAGCACGCCACGAGGAGCCTCTGCTGTGGATCGCGGACGCACTTGCGTGGAGTTGGGGAAGACCCGGGGAGTTTGGACGCCGAGCGTCCCAACTGTTGCAGATCGAGCGGCTCTAGGAAGCGCGAAGCCCGAGTGCCACGGTCGTCCGGCCGGGTCTCGGGCTCACTTCCTTGGACGCGAATGGTCCAGGCACGACCCACTCTAACAGCCAATCTGCCGCTACGGAAGCGGTCAGCGGCTTCGGTTCGCGCTCCACATGGCCAGCCACATCACCCCGCACACCGGGCGCGCCAGGCGCAAGCAGGCTCGCGTCAGCTGGCGACGCCCTCCTCCATGATCTGGTTGCGCAGGACGCGCCGGGCGGCCTGCTCGTCGGGATCGGGCACGGGTACGGCGGCGATTAGCCGCTTCGTGTAGGCGTTCTGCGGGTTGCGCAGGATGCCGTCGCGGTCGCTGAGCTCGACGATCTCGCCGCGCTTCATGACCGCGATCCGGTCCCCGAGCTGGTCGATGACCGCGAGGTCGTGGGTGACGAAGAGGCACGCGAAGCCCATCTCGGCCTGCAGCTCCTTGAAGAGCTCCAGGACCCGCGCCTGCACGGAGACGTCCAGAGCGGAGGTCGGCTCGTCGGCGACCAGCAGCGTGGGCCGCAGCGACAGGGCGCGCGCGATGCCGACCCGCTGCTTCTGGCCGCCGGAGAGCTCGTGCGGGTAGCGGTTGCGGTAGCTGCGCGGCAGTTCCACCCGGTCCAGCAGGGTCTCGATCCGCTTCTGCAGGTCGGCGCCCTTCGCAACCCCCGCGAGGAACATCGGCTCGCCGATCGACTCGCCGATCGGCAGCCGGGGGTTGAGCGAGGAGGCGGGGTCCTGGAAGACCATGCCGACGTCTCGTCGTACCTGCCCCAACGTGCGACGGTCGGCCCCGCGCAACTCGATCCCACCGACGGTCAGCGACCCGTCGGCGACCGGCAGCAGCCCGGTGGCCGCGCGCCCGATCGTGGTCTTGCCCGAGCCCGACTCGCCGACCAGGCCGACGATCTCGCCCTGGTGGATCTCAAGGTTGGCGTTGGTGACCGCCCGGAAGACCGGCTGCCGGCCCTGCTTGGGGTAGTCGATGCAGCAGTCGACGAGCTTGAGTACGACGGGCGCGTCGGCCGCCACGGTCCCGGACTCCCGCACGGCGCCGGCGACCAGCGAGGTGTCGCGCTCGGCGATCGCGTCGAGCCCGCTCGCGACCTCGTCGGAGGCCTCGGCGATCTCGAGCAGCTCGTCGCTGACCACGACCTCGCCCCCGGCGCGCTGGCCGAGGTGGGGCACGGATTCGAGCAGCTGCTGGGTGTATTCGTGCTGCGGGTTGTGGAAGATCTCTCGCGCCGGGCCCTGCTCGACGATCCGGCCTCGGCGCATCACCGCGATCCGGTCCGACAGGTCCGCGACGACGCCCATGTCGTGGGTGATCAGCACGATCGCGCTGTCGAGCTTGTCCTTGAGGTTGCGCATCAGCTCGAGGATCTCGGCCTGCACGGTGACGTCGAGCGCGGTCGTGGGCTCGTCGGCGATCAGCAGCTTCGGGTCGCACGAGAGCGACTGGGCGATCATGGCGCGCTGCCGCTGGCCGCCAGAGAGCTGGTGCGGGAAGGACTTGAACGCCTTCTGCGGGTCGGGCAACTCGACCAGCTCAAGCATCCGCAGCGCCTCCTCGGCGGCGTCGGCGGGCGAGATCTCCTTGTGCAGCCGCAGCGTCTCGACGATCTGGTCGCCGACCGTGTAGACCGGGTTGAGCGCGGTCATCGGCTCTTGGAAGATGACCGCGACCTCGGAGCCGCGCAGCTCCCGCAGCCGCGCCGACGACATGCCGATCAACTCGCGGCCCGCCAGCGTGACGTTGCCGCGCACCCGCGAGTTCGACGGCAGCAGACCGATCAGGCCCATCGAGCTCGCGCTCTTGCCCGACCCGGACTCACCGACGATCGCCAGCACCTCGCCGGCGTCGACGTGGTAGGTCAGGTCGATGGCGGCCGGCACCCACTCCTTGTTGACGCCGAAGTCGACGTAGAGGTTCTTGACGTCGAGCACCCGCATGCCCTTGACGAGCTCCTGCTTGACCGACAGGTCGTCGTGACCGGGTTGGATCGAGAGGTCGCCCGCGGGATCACCTTGAGGGTCCGCCTCTGAGCTGCGACCGAAGAACTTCATGAGCTGCTCCTTGCGTGAGCCGGGAGGTGGATGCTGGTTGGATGGATCCCATGCCGAGCAGTCGCTGGGTGCCGGCCGACGGGCACGTCTTCAGGGCACGCGGGGCGGCGTTCTACACGACGCTGGTCGCGCTGATCGCCATACCTGTGATCCTGGCCGCGTTCTGGCCCGTGACCGCCCGCACTCCGGCGATCGTGCTCACCGCTGCGGCCGGCGGCTACTGGGGCTGGGTGTTCTTCTGGCGCCCCCTGCTGCGGGTCGCGCCGGAGGAGATCACGATCGTGAACTCGTGGGAGTCCCATCGCGTCCCCTGGGAGGCGCTGATCGACGTGCAGACCCACCGGGAGCTGACCCTGGTCACCGCGCAGGGACAGTACGGCGTGCAGGCCGCCCCCGCGCCGGGCGGACTCGCGACCCTGCGAACCGCGATGAAGGACCGCGGCCCGGCCGCCTCCGAGCGCACCACCAGCGACTCCGGCGCCGCCGCCCGGGTGGTCCGGTCGCACTGGCAGGAGCTGGTCGAGGACGGCACGCTCGACCACGACGACCCCACCAAGGTGGCGACCTCGCGGCTCGAGACGCGCGTGCTCGCGGTCGGCCTGGCGCTGTTGATCGCGAGCACCGCCGCCTGGATCCTGACCTAGGAAGCCGCCCATGATCAGGCCTTGCCGTCGCCCTTGACCCGGTCGGTCTCGTCGAGCACGTGCGCGGTCGTCTCCTTGGCCTTCTTGGCGTTGAACTTCTTCTGCCGCGGGTCGAAGGCGTCGCGCAGCCCGTCTCCGACGAAGTTGATCGACAGACACAGCAAGATGATGAAGAGGCCCGGCCACCAGAAGAGCCAGGGTCTGGTCACGAACGCCTGTTGGTTGTCGCTGATCAGCTTGCCGAGCGACCAGTTGGGTGCCTGGACGCCGAAGCCCAGATAGGACAGGCCGGTCTCCAGCAGCACCGCTGCCGCCAGCAGCAGGGTCAGGTTGACCGTGATGACGCCGACGGAGTTGGGCAGGATGTGCTTGAAGACGATCCGCCGGTCGCTGGCGCCGGCGAGCCGGGCGGCGTCGACGAACTCGCGCTCGCGCAGCGACAGGATCTCCGCGCGCACGAGGCGGGCCAGCGCGGTCCAGGCGAGCAGGCCGATCAGGACACCGAGCGCGACCACCTGGGTCACGCCCTTGGGGATGTAGGACATCGCCATCCGGCCGACGACGGCGGCCAGGATGACCAGCGGGATGATGATCACGACGTCGGTGATCCGCATCAGGATGCCCTCGATGCGACCCCGGTAGTAGCCCGCGACGGCGCCGACGACGACGCCGATGAAGCCGGTGATGATGCCCACCAGGAACATCACGATGACGGTCATCTGGGTGCCGCGCATCGTCATCGCGAAGAGGTCACGGCCCAGGTTGTCCTGGCCGAACGGGTGGTCGCCGATCTGGAAGGGGATCAGGGAGAGCGTCGGCCGCCCGCCGTCGATCACCGCGGGCTGCTCGCGGAAGCCCCACTGCCACCAGCCCGGCAGCGGCCCGAAGCCGACCGAGGTGAAGGCCAACAGGATCACCCCGATGAAGATGAAGACCGAGACCACGGCCCCGGTGTTGTGGCGGAACCGCTTCCAGACGATCTGGCCCTGGCTCAGACCTTGGGTCTCCCGCGCGAGTCCGTCGACGGCCTCGTCCGCGACCCCGGCGACCGCGCCGTCCTTGCTCTCCTTGCCGTTGTCGGTCATGCCTGCACCCTCACTCTCGGGTCGAGGACGGCGTACATCAGATCCGCGATCAGGTTGAAGACCATCGCCACCAGGCCGGTGACCAGGAAGACACCCATGATCGGGTTCAGGTCGACGATCCGCAGCGACTGGACGAAGAGCATGCCCATGCCGCTGAACGCGAAGACGGTCTCGGTGATCACCGCGCCGCCGATCAGGCCGCCGATGTCGAAGGCGATGAGCGTGGCCAGCGGGATCAGCGCGTTGCGGAAGGCGTGCTTCATGACCACCGACCGCTCCGAGGCGCCCTTGGCGCGCGCGGTGCGGATGTAGTCCATGTTCATGATCTCGAGCATCGAGGCCCGCGAGTAGCGGCTGTAGCCCGCGAGCGCCACCAGCATCAGGGCCGCCGTGGGCAGCAGCAGGTGGGTCATGATGTCGATGCCGTTGAGCCAGAAGCCCTCGTCGAAGCCCGGGGTGCCCGCACCCACCGTGGCGATGGGACGACCCCGGATCCGGGAGTTGTCGACGTACGCCGGCCACGACTGCATGAAGCGGTCGGCGACGATCAACGAGGCGACCGCCAGCGCGGTCATCGCCGCGGCCCGCATGCCCTGGCCGCGGTCGTAGCCGCCGAACGCCCAGCCGATCGCCATCCCGACGACGATGGTGAGCACGGCGAGCCCGGCCAGGAGCCAGCCGGTCATCTGGTTGAGCAGCCCCTGGACCGGGAAGTAGATGACGACGCCCACCACGACCGTGGTCAGCGAGGCGTAGAGCGCTCGCTTGTTGCGCAGGCCCGCCGACAGGTAGACGAGCGTGTACGCCGCGATGCCGCCGAGCACGACGATGCCGCCGATCCCGAGGAAGGGCGTCGAGAACCACGCTGTCGCGCTCAGCGCGGCCATCACGCCGGCGACCAGCGCGAACGTCACGCCGGTGATGATCCAGCGCTTGCGCATCTCGCCGTACGACGCGGCGAGGACGAACGCCGCCGCGGCGAGCGCGACGAGGATGACGGTGACGACCGAGAACCTGGGGTCTCGTAGGAAGTCGTTGAAGCGGATCGCGCCGAACTCCTTGAGCAGGACCGCGATCCAGAAGACGGGGAGGCTGAAGAACAGGAACGCCATGAAGGTGATCCCGTAGTCGAGCGGGCTGTACTGGCGCAGCGCCGAGACGATGCCCAGCGCGATGCCGATGACGATGGAGAGCACGGTCGCGGCGGTGACCAGCATGATGGTCTGCCCCATCGCGCGGGTCAGGAGGTCGGTGACCGGGTAGCCCTGGATGTTGGTGCCCAGGTCGCACTCCAAGACGCCCGGCACGACGCACCGCAGCGCGCCGCCGACCCAGCCGAAGTAGCGAAGGAAGGGGGGCGTATCGAGATTCAGCAGCTCGATGCGATGGGCGATGAGTTCGTCGCGGTTGGGGCTGCGGCTGGCGCGCAGATCCTCCAGCGGATCGCCGGCGTTCGCCGCGAGGATATAGACCAGATAGGAGGAGGCGAAGAGGACCAGGATGGCCTGGAGGAGGCGCCTCGAGATGTAACCAAGCATGGATCCCGCCCTTCGCCCGGACTTGAATCAGTGATGAAGAAGGTGGTGCGACCAGGTGGCGGCCCCCCATCTCAGGGGCCGCCACCCAGCTTGTCACGTCGAGTGCGGCTTGGCTATCACTCGATGGTCCACTCCCAGAAGTTCCACCACACACCGAACTTGTTCGGGTTGAACTCCACACCGGAGACGGCGTTGGAGTGCGCGTCGATCCCGGGCGTCTGGAAGAGAGGCAGACCGAACGAGTCGGCGAACAGGAGCGTGTCGATCTCCCGCTGGATCTCGTCCGCGGCGTCGGCGTCCAGCTCGACCATCAGGTCGTCGGAGAGCTGGTCGACCTCGTCGTTGGAGTAGGCGCTGAAGTTGCCACCGCCGGTGCTCGAGAAGAGCTGCGGAACGCCGCCGAAGCCGACGCCCGAGTTGATCCAACCGAAGAGCGAGGCGTCGTACGTGCCGTCGCCCAGCTTCTCGCTCCACTTCGGGTCGCCCCCGTCCTCGACCGTGAAGCCCGCCTTGCTGGCCGACTCCTGGATCATCTGGAACGAGTCCACGCGGATCGGGTTGGTGTTGTTGTAGAGCAACCGCACCGTCGGGGTGCGGCCGTCCAGCAGCTCCTTGGCCATGTCGATGTCCACCTCGGCGAAGGCGTCCGAGCCGTTGACCTCGACCGCGGCGTCGTAACGCTCGCCCTGCGACGGCAGGAAGATCTGCGAGTTGACCGGCACCGCGTCGGCGTACATCGGACGGATCAGCCGGTCGAGGATGTCCTCGCGCGGGATCGTCAGGAGGAACGCCTTGCGCACGTCGGCGTCGGAGAAGACGTCGGAGTCGAAGCTCAGGTCGACGTGATCGTAGGAGAGCTGAGAGCCCTCGTGGACCGTGACGTCCTGCAGCGCGTTGATCTGCTCCACCGTGTCGGTGTTGGGCTGCGGGGCGATGATGTCGACCTCGCCGTTGCGCAGTGCGGCGACCTGAGCGGCCGCGTCACCGATGAAGCGGACCGTGATCTCGTCCACCTGGGGAGCGAGGTCGCCGGCGTACTCCTCGTTGACGCCGAGGGTGATCGACTGATCCTCGACGGCGTCGGTTGCGATCATCGGACCGCTGGAGAGGTAGAGCGACGGGTCGTCGCCCAGCGCCTTGATGTTGAAGTCCTTGTTCCAGACGTCGGCGACCGCGCGCAGCTGCTCGTTCTCGACACCGGGCTCCGCGGTCTCGAGGAGCTCGACGAGCTCCTCCTCGGTCATCCCGGCGCGCTCGGCGACCACGTGGGCGGGCATCGACGTGAGCATCTCGAAGCCGATCTCCCAGTCCACGTAGGACTTGGAGTAGACGAGCGACATGGAGTTCGCGTCGGAGAACTCCGGGACGTCGGTGAGGCTCAGGCCGGCGTTCTCGCCGCCCTGGAGGAAGTAGGCGACCTTCTTCTTCGCGTTGTCGAAGTGACCCGACAAGACGGCCCACTGGAGCAGCATGTCGGCCTTGTCGATCTTGTTGCCGTCGGACCACACGACGTCGTCGTTGATGTTGTACTCGACGGTCAGCGGGTCCTCGGAGGTCCGCTCGAAGGTGCCGAAGGACTCGTCCTTGACCAGGCTCAGGTCGTTGGCGATGTACTGCCAGTCGGCACGCATCATGTAGGTGACTTTGCCGTTGACGTCGAGCGTGTGATCGACCTGGTTGGAGTTGAAGGAGGTGAACGCATTGGTCTCGGCCACGCGGATCGTGCCGCCACCGCCACCGTCCCCCTCAGTGCCCGGTTCCTCCTCGGTCTGCGCTGCGCAGCCGGCGAGGGCCAGTGCCGCGACGGCCGCTCCGGCCGCGAATCGCGTGCGGCGTGTGATCGCCATGTTCGCTCCTGTCCACTAGTGCTCTTCGAGCCCTGCTCGCCCGCGCGTCAGCGCACGCGAACCGCGGGCGAGTTTCACCCGTCTGTGCGAGCTTCGGTCGCCGCGGAGCGAATCACAAGGTTCGTCACCAGACTGTTACCAATCAGTGACCTAGTGGACGTTCTTCTGTCATGCCTGGGCCGCGCGGCGCCGACGCCGGGCCCTGAGCGGCTCCTCCGGCGTCGTGGCCGGGTCCGCCTCGTCGTACGTCGGTGGGTACTGCGCGGCCCGATCCACCTCCGACGCTATCCCACCCCTCCCCCGAGCCGACTCCTAGGTGCCCGCCGAGTCGGCTTAAAGATGCACGCCAAACGCGCCGAGTCGGCGCATCCGTGCACCCAAAACCCGCCCAGTCGGCGCAAACGTGCACGCGTCGAGCCTCAGGGGGCCGTCACTCGGTCGCGCCAGTCGAAGCCGAGCCTCATGCGTTGCGGCCAGCCCGCCGGGCGGCTCGCCGCGCGGCCAGCTCAGCGAAGACTTGCTCACCAGGAATCGTCTGCACCCTGCCGCTGAGGATGTCGTCAAACCTGGACCCGATCTCGGCAGACCACGCGTCATCGATCGATTCCTGGTCGGCGACCTCGATCGAGTCCAGCAGTCTCAGCGCTACGTCCTTGCGCACCGAAGGAGGCAGCGCCAGCCCTGCCTCGTAGAACTCCGCTGCGCTGAGGGTCATGCCGGCAAGGATACTCCCGGAGTGGCTCCGCCCGACCGGATCAGCTCTCACCGCAGTCGGGCGCGGTTCTCCTTGACCTCGATCTGGCTGCTGTAACGGCCGAGCAACTCCCCGAAGCTGGCCGCGCCGTAGTCCTTCTCCTTGAACGTCGGCGCGACCCGGAGGATCTGGTTCTTCAGGGCCGAGAGCGCGTGCCACTCGCGCTCCGGGTGCTGCGCATCGAGCCCGCGAAGCGCCTCCGTGATCAGCGGGAACGCCCTGCGAGGCTGGGCCGCCTCCTCGGTTGGGCTGGAGGAACCGTGCGCCGCACGGGCGCGGGGCTTCGCCTCCTCCCGGTCCGCCTCCGCCTCCAGCTTCTGCCGATCGTCCAGCAGTTCGTCGTAGTCGACGTACACATCGCAGGCGCTCGCGAGCGCCTTGCTGATGCTCCCGGCGACGCCGATCCCGAGTACGACGCGGCCGAGCCGGCGAGCGCGTTGGGCAAGCGGCACGAAGTCCGAGTCCCCGGCGGCGATCACGATGTGGGTCAGGTCGTCGTGGAGGTACAGGTCCTCGATCGCGTCCACCGCCATGCGGATGTCGGCGCCGTTCTTGGTCCTGGAAGCCGGGAAGAGTTGCACGAGCTCGACGGCCCGGGAGACGAGTTGGTCGCGGTAGTCGGCGTTCTTCTTGACCGACCAGTCGGCGTACGCCCGCGAGATCGTCAGGCGCCCGTAGCGGGTAGCGAAGTCCAGGAGCACGTCGATCGCCACCGTGGCGGCCGCTCCGGTGGACTTCGCCTGGCTGGCGCGGGAGATCACGACGTTGTCGAAGTCGATGTAGATGGCCACCCGTGGCTCCGCGATGCTCATGCCGGCGACCCTAGCCACCTGCCCCACTGTCACCACCCGCGCATCGCGGCGGGCAGCCGTGCACGTTGGCGCCGACTCGGCGTGTTCTAGGTGCACCTTTGCGCCGACTCGGCGTGATTTGAGTGCACGTTGGCGCCGACTCGGCGTGTTCTAGGTGCACCTTTGCGCCGACTCGGGTCAGTAGTACCAGGGGAAGGGGCTCCAGTCGGGCTCCCGCTTCTGCAGGAACTGGTCGCGCCCCTCCTGGGCCTCGTCGGTCATGTAGGCGAGCCGTGTGGTCTCGCCTGCGAAGAGCTGCTGACCGACGAGCCCGTCGTCGATCAGGTTGAAGGCGTATTTGAGCATCCGCTGGGCGGTGGGGCTCTTGCCGTTGATCAGCCGGCCCCACTCCAGCCCGACCGCCTCCAGCTCGGCGTGCGGCACCGCCCGGTTGACGGCACCCATCCGGACGGCGTCCTCCGCGTCGTACTCGGCACCGAGGAAGAAGATCTCGCGGGCGAACTTCTGGCCGACCTGACGAGCCAGGTACGCCGACCCGAAGCCACCGTCGAAGGAGCCGACGTCGGCGTCGGTCTGCTTGAAGCGGGCGTGCTCGCGGCTGGCCAGCGACAGGTCGGCGACGACGTGGAGCGAGTGCCCGCCGCCGGCCGCCCAGCCGTTGACCAGGCAGATCACGACCTTGGGCATGAACCGGATCAGCCGCTGGCACTCCAGGATGTGCAGCCGCGCCATCTTGGCCTTGTCGATCGGGTTGGGCGCCTCACCGGACTCGACGCCGTGCGACGTCTCGTACTGGTAGCCCGCCTTGCCCCGGATCCGCTGGTCGCCGCCGGTGCAGAACGCCCACTTGCCATGTTTGGGGCTCGGGCCGTTACCGGTGAGCAGCACGCACCCGACGTCCGGGGAGGTCCGCGCGTGCTCCAGCACCAGCAGCAGCTCGTCGACCGTGTGCGGCCGGAAGGCGTTGAGCACGTCGGGCCTGTCGAACGCGATCCGGACCGTCCCGTGCGCCTTCGCGCGGTGGTAGGTCAGGTCGGTGAGCTCCTCGAAGCCCGGTACGACGTCCCACTGACCGGCGTCGAAGATCTCGGAGACTCCCGCGATGGCGCTCATGGTCACGCAGGCTATCGACCCGCTCGGGATGCGCTCCGCCCGCACCGGGTGAGTGCGGAGCGCATCCTAAGGACAGAAAGCTGGTGCCCGGCTCAGTGGTCGACCTGGCCCGCCTCCTGACGCCGTACGACGGTGCGCCGACCGCCCAGGGCGATCGCGAAGGACAAGACCAGCGCAAGCAGCACGCCGAGGTTCGCCTGTGCCCAGAGACCGTCCCAGTAGCCGCCGTCGGCGACCCACGTCCCGAGCCCGAGCGGCTCGATCAGGTAGCCCTGCCAGCTGTTCCAGGCGACGTCCTCGGCGAACGTGTTGACCACCAGCCCCCAGCCGATGGTGCAGGCACCTGCCATGGTCAGAAGGGAGATCCAGTCCCACGCGCCGTACCGCCCCGCGGGGTCGAAGAGCGCGGCCTCGTCGTAGTCGCGGCGCCGCAACACGATGTCGGCGATCAGGATGCCGGCCCAGGCGGCGACCGGCACGCCGAGCGTGATCAGGAAGCTCTGGAACGGACCGAGGAAGTCCTCGGCGAAGAAGACGACCCAGGCCGTGCCGGCGATCAGGACGACTCCGCCGACGCCGGCCGCCGAGGGCCGCGACACACGCACGCCGAGCGAGAGCAGCGTGAGGCCGGAGGAGTAGACGGCGAGGACGGCCCCGCTGACCAGGGCGAGCAGCGCCGCGATCCAGAACGGGATGAGGGACCACCTCGGCAGCAGCATCGCCAGCGTGCCGATCGGATCGGCGGCGACGCCGTCGCGGATCGCCTCCGACGAGCCGGCCAGCAGCAGCCCGAAGCAGACCAGCGCGAGCGGAGCGAGGGCGCCGCCGGCCGTGTTCCAGGCGAGGATCCTCACCCCGGAGGTGTGCCGCGACTGGTAGCGCGACCAGTCGGCGGCGATGTTGATCCAGCCCAGCCCGAAGCCGGTCATCACCATCACGAGCGCCCCGATGACCTGCTGCCGGCTGCCCGCCGGGATGGCCGCGACGGCGCCGAGATCGACGTACCGCACGGTCAGCGCGATGTAGCCGACGGTCACCGCTCCCGTGATCCAGGTCAGCACCGAGTACATCCGCACGATGACGTGGTAGCCCGCCATGCTGACGGCGAGGATCAGGCCGGCGACGACCGCGGTGGCGAGCAGCTTCGTGGCGCCGCCGCTCGCCCAGCCGAGACGCCCGAAGACCGTCGCCGTAGCCAGCACCGCCATGATCGCGAGGAAGGTCCCCCACCCGATCGAGACCAGCCACGAGATCAGCCCGGGGAGCTTCTGCCCGCGCACGCCGAACGCCGCGCGGCTGAGGATCATCGTCGGCGCAGAGCCGCGCTTGCCCGCGACCGCGATCACGCCGCACAACGCGAACGACACGACGATCCCGACCACCGCGACCCCGAGGCCCTGCCACACCGAGATGCCGAACCCGAGCACGGACGCCGCGTAGCTGACGCCGAGGACCGAGACGTTCGCGGCGAACCACGGCCAGAAGAGATCCCGAGGTCGCGCGGTCCGATCGTGCTCGGACACGATCTCGACGCCCGTGTGCTCGACGCCCCGCCGGCGAGTCTCCTCCAGGGTGGTCATGCGACCAGGGTGCACCCGCGAGAGGCTCGCCGGGCGGCTTTCGGGCAGGTCGGTCCCGGCGCGTCGCCGTCTCAGGAGGGTGACATGGAGGAGGCCAGCGCGACGAGGTGCCCGATCCGCGCCAGCTCGGAGTCCAGGAACGGCGGCCCGCCGTCGCGGCCGACGACGATCAGTTCCTCGGTCGAGACGGGTACGCCGCAGCACAGCGTGACCTCGTCGTCGCCGGGCAGCCGGCTCGCGTCGCTCAGGTCGTGCCAGCCGATCTCGGCGGGCGCCGCCTCGGTGGCGAGTACGACGTGCCCGACCCCGTCGTACCGCTGCAGCTTGGCCGCCCAGTCCACCCGGAACGCCGCCGGGAGCATCCCGACGAGGCGGTCGACGGCCTCAGCCCGGTGAGCGGTCAACTGCTCGACGACCTCGAGGTCCAAGAACAGCTGGCCGCCGGCGGGATAGCGGTTGATCCACAGCACCCGCACGTCGTCCAGGCCGTGGACGGACGAGACGACCCCGTCCGGGAGCATCCCCGGCGGCATCCTCACCAGGATGTCGTCGACGGCGGTGCCGTCGGAGCGCTTGTCGATGATCTCGAGCGCCTCGATGTCCGCACCGGCGGCGCCGATGGCCGAAGCGAGACGACCCAGAGAGCCCGGCACGTCCGGAAGCTCGACTCGCAGCAGGAAGGTCATGATCTGACCGTAGTCCTCACTTGTTGCGGGCGGATGTCGTGGAGGGCCGCGCGGCCCTCCACGACACGCCGATCACGACAGCCCGGTGATGACACCGTTCTCGTCGATGTCCATGTGCGCGCTGGCCGGCACCTTGGGCAGGCCGGGCATCGTCATGATGTCGCCGGTGACCAGGACCATGAAGCCGGCGCCGGCCGAGAGCCGCACCTCGCGGATGTCGACCACGTGGTCGGACGGCGCACCGAGCGACTTGGGGTCGGTCGAGAAGGAGTACTGCGTCTTCGCCATGCAGATCGGCAGGTCGCCGAAGCCGTCGGCCTCGATCTGCGCGAGCTTGCGGCGGGCACGCACCGAGAAGTTCACGTCGCGCGCGCCGTACACCTTCTGCACCAGCTCGCGCGCCTTGTCCTCGGCGGAGCCCTCCTCGCCGTAGGCGTAGTGGAAGTTGGGCGTCCCGGTCTTCAGCGCGTCGAGCACGCCCCAGGCCAGCGCCTCCGCCCCGGCGCTGCCGTCGGCGAAGTGCGTCGAGGAGTACGCCGAGACGCCGAGCCCGGCGCACAGGTCGCGGACGGCCTGGACCTCCTCGTCGGTGTCGGTGTGGAAGCGGTTGATCGCCACCACGGCCGGCAGGCCGAAGACGTCGCGCAGGTTGTTGAGGTGCCGCTCGAGGTTGACGAAGCCGCGGCGGACCGCGTCGACGTCGGGCTTGGCGATGTCGGGCAGGGCGACGCCGCCGTGGTACTTCAGCGCGCGCACAGTCGCGACCACCACGACCGCGTCGGGGCGCAGCCCGGACTTGCGGCACTTGATGTCGATGAACTTCTCCGCGCCGAGGTCGGAGCCGAAGCCGGCCTCGGTGACCACGACGTCGGCGAGCTTGAGCGCGGTCTTGGTGGCGAGCACCGAGTTGCAGCCGTGGGCGATGTTGGCGAACGGGCCGCCGTGGACGAACGCCGGGGCGTGCTCGAGCGTCTGCACCAGGTTGGGCGCGAGTGCGCCGGCCAGGATCACGGTCAGCGCGCCCTGGGCGCCGAGGTCCTTGGCGCGCACCGGCTGCTTGCTGCGGGTGTGCGCGACGACGACCTCGCCGATCCGCTCCTTGAGGTCCGCGAGGCTCGTGGCCAAGCAGAAGATCGCCATCAGCTCCGAGGCGACGACGATGTCGAAGCCGTCCTCGCGCGGGTAGCCGTTGGCGGTGCCGCCCAGCGCGACCACGATCTGGCGCAGCGAGCGGTCGTTGAGGTCCACGACGCGGCGCCAGGTGATCGAGCGGACGTCGATGTCGAGCTCGTTGCCGTGGTGCACGTGGTTGTCGATCAGCGTGGCGAGCAGGTTGTTCGCCGCGGCGATCGCCGCGAAGTCACCCGTGAAGTGCAGGTTGATGTCGGTCATCGGGACGACCTGGGCGTAGCCGCCGCCGGCCGCACCGCCCTTCATGCCGAAGACCGGGCCCATCGAGGGCTCGCGCAGCGCCGCGCAGGAGCGCTGGCCGATCCGCTGCAGCGCGTCGGTCAGACCGACGGTCGTCGTGGTCTTGCCCTCGCCGGCCGGAGTCGGCGACAGCGCTGTCACCAGCACCAGCTTGCCGTCGGGCCGGTCCTCCAGCGACGCGATGTAACCCAGGTCCACCTTCGCCTTGTAGTGGCCGAACGGGACCAGGTCCTCCTCCGCGATGCCGAGCTTCTCACGGGCAACGTCGACAATGCGGTCGAGCTTCGCCGCGTTGGCGATCTCCCCATCCGAAAGCATGGGCGCTTCCTTCCCTCACCAGCCCCGCGCCGGTGCGTGGGCTACCAGACCGAAGCCTAACGCTGATCGCGGGTGACGCAACACTGCTTCGTATAGCGCAACAGTCGCGGGCTCAGGCGGTCACCCGGGTGGCCAGACCCGTGGCGCGCCGGGCACGGCGGCCCACGGCCTCGAGGAACGACTCGCGGGTGGTGACGACCCGGACCTCGCGGCGGGCCCGAGTGATCGCGGTGTAGAGCAGCTCGCGGGTGAGCAGCGGCGACCCCGGCTCGGGCAGGATCACCGTCACGGCGTCGAACTGGCTGCCCTGGCTGCGATGGATCGTCATCGCATGGGCGAGCGAGACGTCGCCGAGCCGGTTGAGCTGGAGCAGCCGCCCCGACGGCCCTCCGGAGTCGAAGACCGCCGCCAGCCTGGCCGCGTCGCCCGACCCGGGACGTGCGATCACCGCGCCCGCGTCGCCGTTCCACAGTCGCAGGCCGTAGTCGTTGGCGTCCACGAGCAGCGGCTGACCGGGATAGCGCTCCGGCAGCCAGTCGGTGTCGGCGTGCTCCTTGAGCCACAGCTCGACCTGGGTGTTCCACGCGGCGACGCCCATCGGCCCCCGGCGGGGGCCGCACAGCAGCCGATGCGCGAGGAGCCGGCGCAGCACGAGATCGCGGTCCCCGGCCTCCGCGGCCTCGCACAGCGCGATGGCAGCGGGGGCGACGGCGTCGCGGATCGCCGGCAGGTCGTCGGGGTCGATGAGCCGTACGACGTCGCCGCCGCCCTCCCCCGGCGCGGCCTCCTCCGGCGCGGTGAGCCGCTCCCAGGCGCGCTCGGCCTCGCCGTCTCGGACCGCGTCGGCCAGTGCGCCGATGCGTCTGCCGAACCGATGGCTCGTCCGCAGCCGGACCACCGGCGAGTCGGGCAACGACGCGAAGCCCTCGACGACGTCCTCGAGCACCGCACCCGCCTCGACCGACGCGAGCTGATCGGGGTCTCCGATCAGGATCAGCTGGGCGTCGGGCCGGACCGCTTCGAGCAGCCGCGCCATCATCGTCAGCGGCACCATCGAGGTCTCGTCGACCACGACCACATCGTGCGGCAGTCGGTTGCCCCGGTGATGCCGGAAGCGGGTGGCGTTGTCGCGCCGGGTGCCGAGCAGCCGGTGCAGCGTCATCGCCTCCAGGCTCCCGATCCGGTCGCGTTCGGACTCGGTGAACGACTCGTGTGCGGTCTCCGCGGTCAGGGCCTGCGCCATCCGCGCGGCCGCCTTGCCCGTCGGGGCGGCGAGGGCGATGCGGGCCGGGTCCCGCCCCGCCTCGAGAGCAGCCAGCAGCCGCGCGAGCGTGCTGGTCTTGCCGGTCCCGGGTCCCCCGGTCAGGATCGTGATGCCCCGACCGACCGCGGCCTCGGCGGCGGCCCGCTGCTCGTCGTACCCCTCGCCGGGGAAGAGCCGAGCGAGGTGGGCGTCCAGCCCGGCGGGGCGGGGTCGGGGCGGCCGGGCGACGCGCCGCCTCAGGTCGTCGGCGACCTGCCCCTCCTCGCGCCAGTACCGGTCCAGGTAGAACAGCTCGCCCTCGCGGCACAGCGCCCCCTGCGCCACGAGCGGGCTGTCGGCGAGCTCGTCGCGCCAGCGGGCGGCATCCGGCCACGCCAGCTCAGCGGTCTGCTCCCGCAGCTCGGCCAGGTCGGCGAGGTCGAGGCAGACCGACCCGTGGCGGACCGCACGGACCACGAGCGCGGTGGCGAGGATCGGCCCGTCCCGCCGCTCTCCGACCAGCTCGGCGAGCGCCCGCGCGACGTGGATGTCGGCCGCGTCGAGCACGCCGGCGCGGTTGAGGTCGGCGAGCGCCCCCTCGGCGCGGCCGGCGATGCGGGCGTCCTCGGGTGTCCGCGGCACGGGTTGGATCCGGCTCATGCGCGCGCCCCCTTGTCGCCGCTGTCCCGACGGGCGCCGCGGCCGGGGTTGCCGTCGAGCAGGTCGGACAGCTCGATCACGAGGGCACTCGGCGGACGCCACGCGAAGACCCCGCACGGCGCCCCGTCGACCCGCGGCGTGTCCGGGCCGCACATGCCGCGCAGGTAGAGGTAGAGCACCCCGCCGAGGTGCCGGTCCGGGTCATAGTCGCGCAGCCGCCAGCGCAGGAACCGGTGCGCGACCACGGCGTAGAGGAGTGCCTGGAGCGGGTACGACGAGTGCCCCATCGCCGCGTCGAGGGCGGCCGGCGCGTAGTCGGCCGCGGTGAGCGGCACGTCGAACGCGCCCAGCCTGTTGGTCTTGTAGTCGGCCACCAGGTAGCGCTCGCCGACGCGCAGCACGACGTCGACCGACCCGGTCAGGTAGCCCGCGAGCACCTGGCCGCCTAGCGCCGGGTCGTCGAGGGCGTCGGCCCAGGCGCGGACGGGATCCCCCGACGGCAGGTGCCTGCGCAGCAGTCCCGCGACGTCCCCCAGCCGACCGGCGACGCACTCGGGCGAGGGCCGGTCGCCGCCTCCCAGGGGCAGCTCGAAGTCGAGCTCGCACAACCGGTCGGCCGGCCCCAGGTCGCGCAGCGTGATCTCGTCCGCGAGCGGGCCGAGCGGGCTCGTCAGCACCGTGGCCAGCCCTGCGGCGAGCGCGTCCGGGTCGAGCGAGACGGGCCACCTCACGAGCTGGCGGCCGATGTGTCCGCGCAGCTCGGCCCCCAGGTCGGGTGCGGTGGCGTCGGCGTGCTCCAGCACCGCGTGGACCAGCGACCCGAACTGCGCGCTGGCCTCGAAGTCCGCGAGCGGCGACGGCGTCGCGAGCGCGGCGTCCGGCAGGGCCTCCACGGTGCCCGCGGGATCCTGAGCCGGCTCGGGCTCGTCGGCCTTCGGGGCGACCTCGGGCTCGCTCGCGACCAGGGCGGGCGCGGCGCGGCC
>JBDHZS010000051.1:0-20883 GCA_039812025.1 Nocardioides sp.
CGTCACACTGGCCCGGCTGCTGGCCGAGCGGCCCGTGGACGAGGCGCTCGCGGCGTACGACGCCAGCCGCCGGCCCGCGACGCGGCGGCTGCAGCGCCGGGCGGAGACGGCGATGCGGGTCGCGCTCGCCGAGCGCCTGCAGCGCCCGCGAGACGGCCTCGCGGCGCTCGTGGGCCGGGTTGTGCCCTCCGCGCGGCCCTGCACCCCCATGGCACGATGACCGGCGGGCGCCGGCTCAACCCGCGGGGAGCACTACGCGGAAGCGGCATCCCACGCTCGGTGCCGCGGGCGTTCCGACGTTCTCGACGGCGACCTGACCGTGGTGGGCCTCGACGATCCCCTTGACGATGGCGAGGCCCAGACCCGCCCGGGCGGCATGGAGGTCCTGCCGGGAGTCCCCCGGGGTGCGGGCGCTGGTGCCGCGGTAGCCGACGTCGAACAGACGGTCGCGAGCCTCCGCCGGGATCCCCGCGCAGCCGTCGGTCACGACCAGCTCGACGCCACCTGCGATCGTGCGTGCGGTGACGTGGACGGCACCGTGGGCCGGGGTGTGCCGGATGCCATTGACGATGAGATTGTCCAAGACCCGTGACAGCCCCGCCGGGTCCGCCGCGAGTTGCAGGCCGTGCGGGACCTCTCCAGCGAGCGTGACTCGCCGAGCCCGCGCAACGGGGTCCGCGGCCGCGATCGCCTCGCTCACCAGGTCCCCCACCAGGAGCAGCTGCGGCGCGACGACCAACTGTCCGGCGTGGATTCGCGAGAGTTCGAAGAGGTCGTCGACCATCGACACCAGGCGGTCGACCTCGCCGCGGATCTGCCGGTAGTACCGCTGGGGGTCAGTCGCGATCGAATCCTCGAGTGCCTCGGTCATGACGCGGATCCCCGCCAGCGGCGTGCGGAGGTCATGGGAGACCCAGGAGACGAGCTCACGGCGCGATTCCTCGAGCCGACGCTCGCGATCACGCGCCTCGGCCAGCCGCCGGTGGGCCGCGGCCAGCTCGGTCGAGAGCTGCTGGAACTCAGCGGGTCCGCGACGACCGGCGACGACGAGGTCCCCATCACCGACGCGGCGCAGGTCCTCCCGCAGGGTCCCCGTCCAGCGCACGAGTGCGGTCGACAGCACCATGGCCACCACCAGGGAGACGACGGCCGCCGCGCCCGTGACGATCAGCACGACCGAGCGGTCGTGGTCGTCGATCAGCATCCTCCTGGATACAGCTTGGACTCCTACCAGCACGGTCATGGTGGTAGCCACCCCCACGACGAGGGGCTGCCAACGCAGCGAACGGTGGCGCAGAAGCCAGCCCGCCAACAGACCCAGCAGGCCAACGGCGACACCGCTGCCGCCGGCCACAACCCAGATCTCCGTCAGGTCGCTCATTGGCACTCCCAGCGATAGCCAACACCCCACACGGTCACCAGCCGTGTCGGTGTGGTGGGGTCGGACTCGATCTTCTCGCGCAGCCTGCGAACGTGGACCGTGACGGTCGACTGGTCGCCGAAGGACCAGCCCCACACCTGCTCCAGCAGTTCCTGACGGGAGAAGGCTGTGCCCGGGTGCAGGACGAGGAAGGCCAGCAGGTCGAACTCCCTCCCGGTCAGCGCCACCCGCCTGCCGGCAAGCGTCACCAATCGACGGTCGCGATCGAGGGTCAGGTCGCTGTCGACGACAACGGGTGGGGCACCCGTGGTCGCCCCACCGGCAGCACGACGCAGGATCGAATCGACTCGCAACACCAGTTCGCGGGGGCTGAAGGGCTTGGTGACATAGTCGTCCGCCCCGATCTCGAGACCGACAACGCGGTCCTGCTCCTCACCCAGAGCGGTGAGCAACACGATGGGTACGTCGGAATGCCGTCGCAGCCGCCGGCACACTTCGAGCCCGTCGATGCCCGGCATCATCACGTCGAGGACGACGAGGTCGGTGCTGGTCCGCCGCATTGCGTCGAGCGCGCCGGCCCCGTCGACTGCTTCGCGGACCTCGTGGCCTGCATTGCGAAGATAGTCGACGACCACCTCGCGCACGGTGGCGTCGTCATCCACCACCAGCAACTTCGCCATCCGGCTCACCTCTCGGCATCGGGTCGGCGGGAGCGGACGAAACCCGCCAGGGCCACGAGCAGTACCACGATGCCACTGATCGTCCACCACGTCGCGAGATAGGGCCGATCGAGCAGGGTGGGATTGTCGGCGCGCGCTCCGGCCCGTGTCAGCACCGGCACGAACACCACGGTGAGGGCCCCCCACACCACCATTGCGACCGCCGCGGGGGTACGCCAGGGCTCGGGGAGCAGCCGGTGTGCGGCGGCCCAGATGCCCACGACCATCGCGGAGAGCGCCAGGTCATGTGCGACGACACCGGCGGCCAGCCACAACCCGACCTCGAGCCACTGGCCGGGATCCTGCCGGGTGAGCAGCAAGAGAAGGCCGTAGCTGGCAAGAAGGACGCCTACCGCGCCGAGGAACGGTCGAGCCCCCATCAGAGCACCTCCAGGCGAGCGACCCACTTGGTCTGCAGTACCCCCGGCCGATTGGGTGCGATCAGCCGGCAGGGGAACCCGTGGTCGAGGGAGAGCGGGTCGCCGGCAAGGTCGAGCGCGAGGAGCGTCCGTTCGTCGGCCGCGAAGGCAGCGGGCAGGATGGTCCGCCGGAAGGCGCCCGACCGTTCGAGAGAGACGGCGGCGACGTCGCGACCGGCGGGGGCCGTCGCCACCCGCAGCACGTCGGCGACACGGACCCCCGACCATGTGCCCTGTGCGCTCCACCCTTCGACGCACGCGATCGGCAGATCGACCGTGTGCTGTGGCATGGCCCGCAGGTCGGCGTAGGACAGCGTCGTGACGGCTTCGCCAACGACCACTTCCAGTCGCCAGTGCGCCGATGTCGCCGCCGCCTCGACACCCGCTGCCCGGGCCGACCGGTTGATCGGCACCCCGCCGGGGCCCTCGCCGGTACGGGTGGCGAACACGGAGACCTGGCGCAGCCAGGTCACGGAGCCGCCTGCCGTCGCGAGGACGGCGAGCCCCGCGGTCGCGAGCGTCGTGCGGACGAGGGCGCGCCTCGAGAGCGCCGACTCCGCGGTGGCGCGCGGGCGGTCGTGGCTGGTCGCGTCGATGCCATCGGCCAGGAGCTCGCGGATGCTCGGCAGCTTGACCGCGACGTGGACCATGAGGGCGCCGACCGCGACCCAGGCGAGGGCGTAGTGGGCGGTGCGGAAGGAGAACGCGACCCACGGATACCACTGCGCGGCATTGAGGACGCCGGTGGCGAGCTGGAAGATCGAGGCCGCCACCAGCACCGCGATGCTGCCGCGCTCGAGCATGGTCAGCATGAGACGGCGTGGCTCGTGCCGCGGGAGGGCCTCGAACAGCCTGGGCAGAACGGACCACAGCTTCACGAGGAGCAGCGGGATGGCCGCGACGCCTGCAGCCACGTGCAGCCCCTGGGTGAGTCTGTAGCCCCAGCTCGGGCTGGTCGGGTACGGGATCGTCGGCGACTGTAGCTGGGCGTAGTGGCTGATCAGGCCCGTGACGAAGCACAGCCCGAAGGACAGTCCCAGCCAGACCCCGACCCGCGCCGCGACCGTCGGGCTGCGCAGGCGGGACGTGAAGGCGTCGGGGGTCGGGTGGGCCAGCCGGCGCCTCATGGTGTCACCTCGGCGAGGACAGCGACGTGACGATCGCCGAGACGGTGGACCCCACGCACGGCTAGCCCGGCCCGCGCGGCCGTCGCCGCGAGGTCGTCGACCCCGAGTATCGCCCAGGGGAAGGAGCGACTGCGTCGGCCAGGTCCCACCAGCCGGGCGCGGCACCGGACAAGCCCGACCCCCGGACCAGCGACCTCGACGACCACCCGCCCCCTGGGGGCCAGCAGTTGGCGCACGCGACTCAGCAGCGCGACCGGATCGCCCCCGATGCCGATGTTTCCGTCGGCGAGCAGCGCGGTGGGCCACCGGCCTTCCCCCGGCACCCGGTCGAAGACGTCCCGCCTCACCGCGGACGCGCCGCGCCGGCGGGCGAGGACGACCGCGGCGTCCACGATGTCGATCCCGAGCACCACGTGGCCGGCCAGCCCGAGGGCCTCGGTCATCCGCCCCGGGCCACATCCGATGTCGAGGGTCGGGCCAACGCAGAGGCCGATCAGCTCCCGGTCGTCGGCGTCGGCCGGTCGCGTCCACTGGCCGACCGGTAGCGCAACCGGTTCCTCGCCGCGGCGCAAGACGAGCGTGGGCGCGCCGTGGAGGGCGTCGGCGAACACGTCGGTGAAGGACGCTTCGGTCACCGGTTGCCTCCCTCGCCAAGGCCTCGCCAGGCCCGGGCGAAGCGCGTGTGGGGAGCGAGCGACGCCACGAGTTCGGCATCCGCGGTCGTGTCCACGTCCGTCATAGCAGGTGCGGAGCCGACGCGGAGGCCCGCGATCTCGAATGCCCGCCGAGTATCGGCGAAGGTGCTGCTCCGCGACATCCGCACGCTCCTCAGGTGCCGCACGCGGTCGGGGTCCCGCCGCGCAAGCGCCCACCAGCCCCCATCCTCGGCCGGCGCAAGCACGATGTCGTGCCCGGCGAGGCACTCAACGACCGCCGCGAGGGATCCGAGAGTGACCTGCGGGGTGTCCATCCCGATCTGGACCACCCTCCCAGGGCCGGCATCGGCGTGCGCGTGCACGAGTCGCTCGGCGAAGGAGCGGCCACGCTGGGGACTGACCGACCATCCGTCGAGCGCGGCCGCGAGCGCCTTGCCCTCGACGGCGTTGCGGAGGTCTCCAGCGAGACTCAGGTGACCCCTGACGCCCGTCCCACGACAGGCATCGATCGTGTCGAGAAGAGCGGCCGCGGCGAGGCGGGCGGCATGCTCGGCGCCGATCTGGTCGCCCAGGCGGGTCTTGACCCTGCCCACGACCGGCGCCTTGGCCACGACCAGCACCTTCATCGCAGGACCCGCCCGAGGTCGCGCGCGACGCGCAGGGTGCCTCGCACCGAGCCCGAAACCTTCGACCGTGTCCCAGCGGCGCGGGGGTGGTAGGCCACGTCGTGCTCACTGAGGCGCCACCCAGCGCGGGTCGCCGCCTGGAGCAGCTCGAACGGGTATCCGAAGCGGCGGTCCTGCAGGCCGAGGTCGAGCAGGGGCTGGCGGCGGCACACCCGCATCGGCGCGATGTCGTGGGCGTCCATGCGGATCCGATAGCGAAGCCAGGCGGTGATCAGCGCGTTCCCGGTCCGCGCGTGCCACGGCCAGACATCGCGGCGCACAGGGCGCCGGCGACCGACCGCGAGGTCGGCACGGCCGGTGGCGACCTCGTTGAGCAGCGGCAGCAACTGCTCGGGGTCGAACGAGCCGTCGCCGTCCATCACCGCCACGAAGTCCGCGGTCGATGCCTCGATCCCCGCCTGTACGGCGGCTCCATAGCCCGGGGTCGGTTCGATGACCACCCGGGCACCAAGGTCGCCTGCCACGATCGCGGTGCCGTCGCGCGAGCCGTTGTCGACCACGATCACCGAGAAGGCCGCCGGAACCCGCGGGAGGAGGTCCCGTAGGGCGGCCGCCTCGTCACGGCATGGGAGCACGAGATCGCAGGTGGGCACGTCTTCGACGCTAGCGACCGCGGGCCGCGAACGCGACGGATCAGTCCTTACGAATCCATGACGAGTCGCCGAGGAGCTCCCGCCGTGGCGTTGCCTTCCTAGGCTTGCCGACATGACCGACCCGACGGACCGGACCACGACCATCGGCTCCACCCGCCGCCTGGCCGCGGCCGGCGTGGTCCTCGCACTGATGGTCGTGACCGCCTCGGTCCTCGTCCCACCGCTCCTCGGCTGGGACGTGGACGCGCGCAGCGACATGCTCGGGCTGCCGCCCTTGCACGGCTATCTGGACGTCAAGGTGGCGATTGCCAGTGTGCCGACGGTCGTGCTCGCCATCTTCGGCGTATGGCGAAGTGAGAGGCTGGCGTGCGCACTGTCGTGGCGAGGCTTGCTACTGGTGTCCTACGTCGCCGGCCTCGCCTGGCTGCTCGCGTTGGCGCTGGTCGACGGTGAGTCCGGCCTGACGCGGGTCATGGCCAATCCGCACGAGTATCTCCTCGCGGCGCGACAGGTCACCGACGTGCCCGGCATGCTGGCCGGATACATCGAGCGGATCCCACGGTCGCACCCGGACAACTGGCCGACTCACCCCGCTGGACACCCGCCGGGCGCGCTGCTGATCCACGTCGTACTGGTCCGGAGCGGGCTCGGCGGCGACCTCGTCGCGGCGCTGTTCATCGTGACGGTCGCAGCGACGCTGCCGCTGGCGACCATGATCACCCTGCGCCTGCTCGGCGCCGAACGGCCGGCCCGACTCGCCGCGCCCTTCCTGGTGTTCAGCCCGGCGGCGGTGTTCCTCGCGGTGTCCGCCGATGCGCTCTTCGCCGCCCTCGGGGCGTGGGCGTTGGCGGCACTCGCGGGCGCCGCAACGGCGCCCCGGCGCCGGGGGCTGGTCCTGTGGGGGCTGGCGGCCGGGCTTCTGTTCGGCTGGTGCGTGGTGTGCTCCTACGGCCTGCCGCTGCTCGGCCTGCTCGCACTGACGGTCCTCCACCTAGCTCGCAACTGGTGGCCCCTGCCCCTCGCAGCGGGCGGCGCGCTCGCCGTGGTTCTCACCTTCGCGGCGTTCGGCTTCGCCTGGTGGGAGGCATACCCCGTGCTGGTCGACCGCTACTGGGACGGCATCGCGGCGACTCGCCCGGCGTCCTACTGGATGTGGGGCAACCTCGGCGCCCTCATGATCTCCGGAGGACCGTTGCTCGGTGCCGGCCTGGCGGTCGCCGTACGGCGGCGTGACGGCGAGTGCCGGGCTGCTGCCTGGCTCGCCGGAGCGGCCACCCTGACAGTGCTGGTCGCCGACATCAGCCAGATGTCGAAGGCCGAAGTGGAGCGGATCTGGCTGCCGTTCGTGCCATGGCTGACCGTCTCGCTCGGGCTCCTGCCCACCGGCTGGCGCCGCTGGGGCTTGGCGCTGCAGACCGGGACCGCGCTGGTCGTGCAACACGTCGTCTACACCAGTTGGTGAGAGCGACGGCAGCCGTCAGGGGCGCAGTGGAGCCGTCGCGAACGCACGTAGGCCCTCCTCGGGGGAGACCGACGCGCGGAAGCCCAGCTCGCTGGCCGCCCGGGCAGGCGAGGCCACGACGTGCCGCACGTCGCCCGGGCGGAAGCCCCCCGTCACCTGCGGCGCGATTTCCCGCCCGGTCCCCTGTGCGACCCGGGCCGCGACGTCGAAGATCGTGATCGGCTGTCCGGAGCAGACGTTGTAGGCGAGATAGCGCGGCGTGATCTCGGCAACCACCGACTCGAGTGCCACCAGGTTGGCGCGCGCGACGTCCTCGACATGCACGAAGTCGCGCACCTGCCCCCCGTCCTCGAAGACCTGGGGCGGCTCACCGCGCTCGAGGGAGGAGCGAAACATCGCCGCGACGCCGGAATACGGGGTATCTCGCGGCATCATCGGGCCGTAGACGTTGTGATAGCGCAGCGCCACCGCGGTGGCCTCGGCCTGGCGCACCCACGATGAGGCGAAGTGTTCCTGGGCGAGCTTGCTGGCGGCATAGCTGCTGCGCGGCTCCAGCGGGGCGTCCTCCGGCACCGGCCGCCACCGCAGCCCGCGGCCACACGAAGGACAGTGGTTCTCGAAGTCTCCGGCCTCAAGCGCCGCGACCGCGCGGGGCCCCGGCCGCTGCTCGCCGTGTCGATCACAGTCGTAGCGGCCCTCACCATAGACGACCATCGAGGAGGCGAGCACCAGTCTGCGGACGCCCGCGCCGTGCATGGCCGCGAGCAGGGCCGCCGTCCCGTGGTCGTTGTGCGAGGCGTAGGCCGGCATGTCGGCGACGCGCACCCCCGCTCCGACGAGAGCCGCCTGGTGACATACGGCGTCGACACCGCGCAGGAGGCCGGCCCACTCCGGTGAGCGGGCGTCCCGGATGTCGAGCAGGTGCGTTCCGGGCGGGGGAGCGCTGCCGGCGTGCGCGGAGTCCACCATGAGATCCACGGCGACAACCTCATGGCCGGCGGCGGCGAGGCTGCGTCCGATGGCCGTGCCGATGAACCCGGCCGCACCCGTGAGCAGGACTCTCATCGACCCGGCACCTGGTAGGTCAGGTCCAGGCCGTCCCACCACGTGCCGCACTCGCAGCCAGCGGGATCCGGCAGTGCCCCGATGGCGGCCGTCAGCAGTGCAGCGAGCCGGTCCAGGTTCTGTCGGAAGAGCGCGAAGACCTGTTCCTGACCGACGCCGTCGCCCGACTCGGCGCCGGCGTCCACGTCTGTGACAAGGGCGAGGGCGGCGTAGCACTGACCCATCTCCCTGGCCAGTGCCGCCTCGGGCGCACCGGTCATGTTGATCAGGTCCCAGCCCTGGTCGGCGTAGTGGCGCGACTCGGCACGCGTGGAGAAGCGAGGTCCCTCGACAACAACCATCGTGGATCCACCGACCCGGACGCCGGCGTCCGCCTCGCCCAGCGCGCGTGAGACGGCGGGACAGTAGGGGTCGGCGAAGGCCAGGTGCACGGCCCCCGACTCCACGAACGAGCCGATCCTGCGATAGGTGCGGTCGACGAGCTGGTCTGGAACGACGAGGTCGCCGGGGGAGACGGCGTCGCGCAGGCCGCCGACCGCGCATGGCGCGAGCACCTGGCGCACTCCGAGCGAGCGCAGCGCCCACGCGTTGGCACGGTAGGGGATGCCGTGCGGCGGGTGGTCGTGGTGGCGTCCGTGCCGCGGGAGGAACGCGACCCGACGGCCGGCGACCCTGCCGATGCCGATCGGCGCCGAGGGGTCGCCGTACGGCGTGGGGACGTCGTACTCGACCGGCTCGCGGAGGAACGCATAGAAGCCGCTGCCGCCAATGACGGCGACGTCGGCGCGGGCGGCGGGGTCACGGTCGGTGAAGGCGCTCACGCGCCGAACCCTACCCAGGTTGACGCCCAGGCGCAGGGCGGCGACGACATCCGTAATGTTAGGGACTAACATTACGGATGTGCACATCCCCTCACGCTCCGCCCGCACCCGGGCCCGTATCCTCGACGCCGCTCTCGACCTGTTCGAGCGCCGCGGGTACGACGAGACCACGACGACGCAGATCGCGGAGGCCACAGGGGTCACGCCCATGACCTTCTTCCGGCACTTCCCCACCAAGGCATCCGTCCTGGTCAGCGATCCGTACGATCCCCTGATCGCGGAGTCGGTCGGTGCGCAGCCCCGCGAGGCGCCTCCGCTGGAACGGACGCGCCGGGGCATGCTCGCCGCCTTGGCCCACATCGACGCGGCTGAGGACTCGGCCCTGCTGCTTCGTCGCGTTAGGCTGGTCGCAGCACTGCCCTCCCTGCGCGCCGCAGTCGCGGGATCGACCGCAGCGACGGAGCAGGCGATCGTCGGCCGGTTGGTGGCGGACGGGGCGGAGCGATTCGAGGCCCGGGTCGCGGCCGCGGCATGTCTCGCGGCGGCGACGGCGGCGCTACTCGAGCTGCCCGAACTCCGGATGACGGTCGGCGAGGCTGTCACTCGGGCACTCACCCAACTCGCCGCGGACCCTCAGGGGGACCCGACGTGACCGCGGCGCTACAGCTGAGGGGCGTCACGCACGCCTTCGGCGACCGCGTTGCGCTCGAAGGTTTCTCCTTAGAGGTGGCGTCCGGCGAGGTCGCCGCCCTGATCGGCTTCAACGGTGCCGGCAAGACCACCGCACTCCGGGTGCTGACCGGTCGGCTGCATCCTGACGTCGGCGAGGCAGGCATCCTCGGTGCCGACCCCGCCCGGCTACCCCGCGAGCTGGCACTCCGGTTCGGGCAGGCCGTGGACGCTCCCCTCGTCTATCCCGAGCTGAGCGTGCGGGAGAACCTTCGCTGCGCCGCGCTCCTGCACGGGCTGCCCCGCGCCACCGTGGATCACGCCGTCCGACGGGCGGTATCGCGGCTCGATCTCGACCCGTGGCGAGACTCGACCGCGCGGTCACTGTCCCAGGGCAATCTCCAGCGGGTCGGCGTTGCCGCTGCTGTCGTCCACCGGCCGTCGGCCGTCGTGCTGGACGAACCCACCAGCGCGTTGGATCCGCGCGGCGTCGTACTCGTCCGCGCCCTTGTCCGGGAGTTGGCAGGCGACGGGTGCGCCGTGCTGGTGTCCAGTCACCACCTCGACGAGGTATCCCGTGTGGCCGACCGGATCCTGGTGGCCCATCGGGGGCGGCTGATCGGATCGCTCCAGGCGGGCCAGGCAGACCTGGAGCGGCGGTTCTTCGACATGGTGCTGGCAGACGACCAACGTCGCCATGCGACCGCGACAGCCCGAAGAGGGGAGAATCATGCGTGACTGGTCGACGGCGTGGCGGGTCGAGGCCCTCAAGCTGCGGCGCAGCGTCCTCGCCCGAGTAGTCACGCCACTCCTTCTTCTCGTCGTGCCGCTTGCCAGCATCGGGTCGGTTGCGCTGGCACGCCGACCCGATCTGCCCGGCACCGCCGCCGTCAAGCTCGGTGCCTACGCCACCGGACCGCTCGCTGAGGCGCACCTCGAGGTGTGCGGACAGATCCTGTCCGTCGCCGCCCTCGTAGCGGGCGGATTCGCCGCGGCCTGGTCCTTCGGGCGAGAGTTCACCGACGGAACGGCGGGAGCGTTGTTCGGACTCGCCGTGCCTCGCTCGTCCATCGCGCTCGCCAAGGGGTCGCTCCTCGCCTGCTGGCTCGCCGGCTGCGTCGCGATCGCGGTCCTCCTGACCCTCGCGATCTCGCCCCTCGCGGGCGGCGACCTCACGACCGTGGGCGCCGAGGCCGGGGTGGCGCTCGGAGCCGGCGTGCTCGGAGCCGGGCTCGCCCTCCCCTTCGGCTGGGTCGCCACCGTCACGCGAAGCATGCTCGGCACGGTGGGGATCCTCATCGGCATGGTCGCCACGACACAGGTCGTCGTCGTACTCGGAGCCGGGTCGTGGTTCCCCTACGCCGTGCCTTCCTTGTGGGCCGGCGCCGGCGGTCGCGAGGCCGCCGCCCAGGTCACCCCCGCAGCGTTGTTGCTGACCGCCGCCGTCGCCCCCGCGGGCCTCGCACTGCTCGGTCGAGCGTGGGCGCGACTCACCGATGTCTGAAACTCCGGCCCAAGGGAGTCTGCGCTCGAGCTGGTGAGGCGCGTCCAGGCTCTGACTGTGCCCGTTGGGGTGGCGACCCCGCTGAAGACACGAAGCTCCAGACCAGAAGGCCTGGGGCTGGTGGTGCGCGAGGGGGGAGTTGAACCCCCACGCCCTTGCGGGCACACGGACCTGAACCGTGCGCGTCTGCCTATTCCGCCACTCGCGCCAGAAGCGGAGCAAGGCTAACGCAGCAGCCTCGGGTTGCCCAAACCGGGCCGGGCGCGCGCGACCTGCGGCGCGGGGGGAGACACCACCGCCACCAGCCCGGATACGATCATGACCACCATGGGTGCCCTGCAGAACTTCGAACGCAGACTGGAGGAGATGATCTCCGGTGCGTTCGCGCGCGTCTTCCGTAGCGCCGTCCAGCCCGTCGAGATCGCGGCGGCCCTCCAGCGCGAGGCCGACAACAACACGCAGATCCTGAGCCGGGACCGCCGCATGGTCCCCAACGACTTCAGCGTCGAGCTCAGCGACACCGATCTGGAGCGGCTGGCGCCCTACGACCTGGAGCAGGAGCTGGCCAAGCAACTGCGCGAGCACGCGGACTTCCAGGGATACGTCTTCCCCGGCAAGATCTCGGTCTCGTTCGCGAGCGCCGACGACCTCGACACGGGACGGTTCCGGGTCCGCAGCCGGGCCAACGCAGAGGCGGAGGGCCTCGACAGCAAGGCCCCGGACGAACCGGAGCGCAAGGCCGGGGTCCCGATCCACAGGCCGACGCCCCCCACCCAACCGCAGGACGCCCCCCGCGCCCGTCGCCAGCGCGCGCACCTGGAGATCGACGGCTCCAGGCACCGGCTCGACCCGCCGAAGGTCGTGATCGGCCGCGGCACTGAGGCGGACATCCGGGTCAACGACCCGGGCGTCAGCCGCCGCCACCTGGAGATCCTCGTCGACCAGCAACCGGGCACCCAGCGCCTCGACCTGACCGTCCGCGACCTCGGCTCGACCAACGGGGTCACGGTGGACGGCAACCGCGTCACCCGGGTCGCCCTGCACGACGGCTCGGTGGTCCGGATCGGCAACACCTCGATGACCGTGCGGATCACCGACGAGGCCGCCGATGTCTGAGCTGACACTCTTCCTGATCCGCCTCGCCTACCTGGCGATCCTGTGGATCTTCGTACTCTCGGCGATCAGCGTCATCCGCTCCGACATGTTCGGCGCCCGGGTCCCGGACGGTCCCGACGGCCGCCAGTCGCGCCGGGCTCGCCGGGCGGCGAAGGCCAAGGCGGCCAAGCCGCCCAAGCCCCGGCGGGGTGCGCCCACCCACGTGCTGGTGACCGAGGGCGCCAACCAGGGCGAGCGCGCCGAGCTCGCCGAGGGCCCGGTCCTGATCGGGCGAGGCAGCGACGCCGCGATCCGGCTCGACGACGACTACGTCTCGACCCGCCACGCGCGGATCGCCAGCAACGGCACCGACTGGTTCGTGGAGGACCTGGGCTCGACCAACGGCACCTACGTCGGCAGTGCGCGCATCACCGAGCCGACCGTGCTCACCCTCGGCACGCAGGTCCGGATCGGCAAGACCATCCTGGAGCTGCGCAAGTAATGCCGCTCTCCCTCGACTTCTCCGCGCTCTCCGACGTCGGTCGCTACCGCAAGGACAACCAGGACTCCGGCTACGCCGGCCCGTGGCTGCTCGCGGTCTGCGACGGCGTCGGCGGGGCCGCCCGCGGGGACGTCGCGAGCAGTACGGCGATCAGCAACCTGCGCCACCTCGACGCGCCGCCGCGCGACGAACCCCTCGCGCTCGTCGCCGGGGCGCTCCACCGCGCCCACGACCGGATCGCGGAGCTGGTCGAGGAGGATCCCGCGCTGACCGGCACGAGCACCACCGCCGTGGTCGCGCTCTTCGACGGCGAGCGGCTCGGCCTGGGCCACATCGGCGACTCCCGCGCCTACCGCCTGCGCGACGGCGAGCTGAAGCGGCTCACCACCGATCACACCTTCGTGCAGAGCCTGATCGCCGAGGGCCGGATCACCGAGGCCGAGGCCGCCAGCCACCCGCACCGCAACCTGATCCTCAAGGCCCTCGACGCCAACCACGAGGTCGACGCCGACCTGATCTTCGTCGACCTGCTCCCCGGGGACCGGGTGATGCTCTGCAGCGACGGCGTCCTCAGCCTCGACGACGCGCGCATCCGGGACATCCTGGGCAGCGGCACGCCGGACTACGCCACGGTCGAGCTCATCCGCCGCGCGCTCGAGGCGGGGTCGACCGACAACGTGACCGCGATCGTGGCGGACGTCGTACCCGAATCCCCCGCCGAGGCGCGGGAGCCGATCCTGGTCGGTGCCGCAGCCGACCTGCCGCGCCGGGCCATGGGCGGCCGCGGCGGCCGGCTCTTCCGCGGCCACCGCAGCGGCGACACCGGGGAGATCGAGCCGATCCGCGAGGATCTCGCCGGCGTCCCTCCCGGCGCCGTCCGCACCGACCCGATCGACCCCGAGGCCGCCCGGTACGCGCCGCGGCCGGCCCCCCGCTTCGGCTGGCTGAGGGTGCTGTGCGCGTTGCTGATGCTGATCGGCGCCCTCGCGATGGTCGCCGGCTACGGGAAGTACTGGGCCGAGCAGCAGTTCTACGTCGGCGAGCACGACGGCGTCGTCACCATCTTCCGCGGCGTCCAGGGCGACCTGCTCGGCTGGCAGCTGTCGGAGCCCTACGCCACCACCAACGTCGAGGTCGACAACCTCGAGGAGATCGACGCCGACCGCGTCCGCGCCGGCAGCGACTCGGTGAGCCTGGACGAGGCGGAGCAGATCGTCGAGAACTACCACCTGCGCCAGCGCCCCCCGGCGGACGAGGACGGCACCGAGGACAGCAGGGGGGCCAGACGCTGATGGCCCCGACCTCGCAGTTGATGGAGTTCGTGCACCGCCGCCGGCGGGGCGCCGAGCTGTTCCTCCTGGTGCTCGCGCTCGCCGTGGGCATCGGCGGCTACGCGGCGGTCGGCATCGGCGTCAACGGCACCGTGCCGGCCGACGTCCTCTCCTACGGCGGCTGGCTGGCCACGCTGATCATCGGCGCGCACATCGTCGTGAGGATCACCGCGCCGTACGCCGACCCGATCCTGCTGCCCGTGATGGCGGCGCTCAACGGGCTCGGGCTGGCGATGATCCGCCGCCTCGACTACGCCTTCGAGGAGCGCGGCCAGATCCACACCTACGCCCAGCAGCAGTTGGTCTGGATGACGCTGGGCGTCACCCTCTTCGTCGTCACCCTCCTGGTGTTGCGCGACCACCGCCTGCTGCAGCGCTTCACCTACACCGCCGGACTCGCCGCGATCGTCCTCCTGCTGCTGCCGATGGTGCCCGGCCTCGGCCGCGAGGTGTACGGCGCGCGGATCTGGATCAACGTCTTCGGCTTCAGCTTCCAGCCGGGCGAGGTGGCCAAGGTGCTGCTGGTGATCGCGTTCGCCGGCTACCTGGTGCGCCACCGCGACGCCCTCGCGCTCGCCGGCCGCCGGGTGCTCTTCATCGACCTGCCCCGCGGCCGCGACCTGGGCCCGATCCTGGCGATGTGGCTGGTCAGCCTGGGCATCCTGGTCCTGCAGCGGGACCTGGGCTCCTCGCTGCTCTTCTTCGGCATCTTCCTGGTGATGCTGTACGTCGCCACCGAGCGCGCCGGCTGGCTGTTCGTCGGCGGCCTGCTCGCCGCGGGCGGCGCGCTGCTCGCCAGCCAGCTCTCCCACGTCGCCACGCGCATCAACATCTGGCTCGACCCCTTCGCCCACTACGGCGAAGGGACCTCGGATCGCGGCCGGCAGCTGGTCGAGACCCTCTTCGGCATGAGCTGGGGCGGCCTGATCGGCCGCGGCTTCGGGGAGGGCCAGCCGTGGCGGATCCCCGTGGCGCAGTCGGACTTCATCATGGGCGCGATCGGCGAGGAGCTCGGCCTGACCGCGGTGATCGCGGTGATCCTGGCCTACATGCTGATCACCGAGCGCGGCCTGCGCACCGCGCTGGTGTGCCGCGACGGCTTCGGCAAGCTGGTGGCGACCGGCCTCGCGTGCGTCTTCGCGCTGCAGGTGTTCGTCGTGATCGGCGGGGTCACGCGACTGATCCCGCTGACCGGCCTCACCACGCCGTTCCTCTCCTACGGCGGCTCGAGCCTGGTCGCGAACTGGGTGATCATCGCGCTGCTGCTGCGGATCAGCGACCAGGCCCGCCGCCCGAGCCCCCGCCTCTACGCCCCCGACGAGCAGACCCAGGTGGTGAAGCTGACGTGAACAAGCCGATCCGGGTGCTGTCCGTCTTCTGCCTGCTGCTCTTCGTCGCGCTGATGGTCAACGTGACCTACCTGCAGTACTTCCGCGCGGGCGAGCTCAACCAGGACCCGCGCAACCGGCGGGTGATCGACGCCGCCTTCTCCCGCGACCGTGGCCCGATCGTCGTCGACTCGACCGCGGTGGCCCAGAGCGTCCCGACCGACACCCGCTACGAGTTCCAGCGCGAATACCCCGACCCCGAGGTCTACGCCCACGTGACCGGGTTCTTCTCCTTCTACTCCCAGACCGGCATCGAGCAGACCCAGAACCAGGTGCTCTCCGGCGACGACCCCCGGCTCTTCGTGAACCGCCTGGTCGACCTGGTCAGCAACTCCTCGGCCGAGGGCGGTCGCGTCCAGCTGACGATCAACCCGGCGGCTCAGCAGGCGGCGTACGACGCGTTCAGGGCCCTGGGCGAGGACACCCGGGGCGCCGTCGTCGCGCTCGAGCCGTCGACCGGGAAGATCCTGGCGCTGGTCTCGCTCCCGACCTACGACCCCAACCCGCTCGCCTCCCACGACCTGACGGCCGCCTCCGGGGCGTACGACGAGCTGGACCAGCGCGAGGACGAACCGCTGCTCAACCGGTCGATCGCGACGCGTCTCCCCCCGGGTTCGACGTTCAAGATCGTGACGGCGGCCGCCGCCATCGAGGACGGCCTGATCGACGGGGTGGACGACATGGTGCCCGGCGGATCGTCGTACCAGCTCCCGCTGACCGAGGGCGAGACCGGCCTGATCGACAACGGCGGCCGCAGCTGCGGCGAGACGGAGGTCAGCTTCACCCAGTCGCTGGAGCAGTCCTGCAACACGACGTACCTGCAACTGGCCGACGAGCTCGGGGTGGACAAGCTCACCGAGACCGCCGAGGCGTTCGGTTTCAACTCCAGCTACCTCGACGACCTGCAGCCGCAGGCCGAGTCGGTCTACCCGGGCCCGAAGGGCGAGGACGACCCGGACGCCGCGCAGACCGCGCTCACCGGGATCGGGCAGTGGAACGTCGCCGCCACCCCGCTGCAGATGGCGATGGTGGCCGGCGGGATCGCCAACTCCGGCGTGGTGATGAAGCCCTACCTCGTCGACCAGGTGCTCTCGCCGGACCTGGCGGTGCTCTCGCGCACCGACCCGCGCGAGTTCTCGCGGGCGACCTCGGCGCGGACCGCCGACATCATCAGCGAGGCGCTGGTCAACACGGTGTCCCGCGGCACGGCCACGCCGGCGCAGATCCCCGGCGTGGAGGTCGCGGGCAAGACCGGCACGGCGGAGAACTGCGACGGCTGCCCCAACTACGCGTGGTTCGTCTCGTTCGCCCCGGCCGACGACCCGCAGGTGGCCGTGGCGGTCATGGTGCAGAACTCCAGCACCTCGCCCGACGACATCGCCGGCGGCAGGCTCGGCGGGCCGGTCGCGAAGGCCGTGATGGAGGCGGTGATCGAGCCATGAGCAAAGCCGGGCTTCATCAGGAAGGTGACGACCAATGAGCACCAACGACCCGGTGGTGATCGGCGGCCGCTACCAGCTCGCCGAGTTGCTGGGCCGCGGCGGCATGGCCGAGGTCCGCAAGGGGACGGACCTGCGGCTGGGTCGCGCGGTCGCGGTGAAGCGGCTGCGCACCGACCTGGCGTCGGACGCCACCTTCCAGGCGCGCTTCCGCCGCGAGGCCCAGGCCTCGGCGTCGCTGAACCACCCGTCGATCGTGGCGGTCTACGACACGGGTGAGGAGCTGTCGAAGGACGGCTCCAACGTCGACCAGCCCTACATCGTCATGGAGTACGTCGCGGGCCGGACCCTGCGCGACATCCTCCGCGAGGGCCGCAAGATCCTGCCCGAGCGCGCGATGGAGATCACCGCCGAGGTGCTCTCGGCGCTGGACTACAGCCACCGGGCCGGCATCATCCACCGCGACATCAAGCCGGGCAACGTCATGCTCACCCCGTCCGGCGACGTCAAGGTGATGGACTTCGGCATCGCGCGCGCGGTGTCGGAGGCGTCGCAGTCGATGACCCAGACGGCGGCGGTGGTCGGCACGGCGCAGTACCTCTCCCCCGAGCAGGCCCGCGGGGAGACCGTCGACTCGCGCTCGGACGTCTACTCGGCGGGCTGCCTCCTCTACGAGCTGCTCACCGGCCGGCCTCCGTTCCTCGGCGACAGCCCGGTCTCGGTCGCCTACCAGCACGTCCGGGAGCACCCCCACCCGCCGAGCGACCACGACACCGAGCTGCCCGCCGAGATCGACGCGATCGTCATGAAGGCGCTGGCCAAGCGGGTCGAGGACCGCTACCAGTCCGCGGCCGCGATGCGCGCCGACATCGACCGCTACCTGGCCGGCAACCCGATCCAGGCGCCCACCGTGCTCATCCCGCCCGTCGAGCCCCCGGGCCAGTCGACGATGCTCGTCGACCCCGTGGGGGCTGCCGAGGACACGGAGCATGAGGGGGACGAGGACGAGGAAGCGACCAGCCACACCCGGGCCTGGATCCTGGGGGCGCTGATCCTCGCGCTCGTCATCGCCCTCGCCGCCTGGCAGCTTCCCAAGCTCTTCGAGAACGAGGCCGTGCAGGTCGACGTGCCCGACGTCGTCAACACGACCGAGGACGAGGCGCGGACCGCGATCCGCAACGCCGGGCTCGAGGTCGGCGAGGTGACCCCTCGCTACAGCGACGAGGTCGAGGTGGGCATGGTGATCAGCCAGGACCCCGAGGGCGAGACGACGGTGGACGAGCTCACCCCCGTCGACCTCGTGGTCTCCGCCGGCCAGGAGATGGTGACCGTCCGCGGCGTCGTGGGCATGCAGCGCGGGCCTGCCCGTACTGCCCTCGAGGACCAGGACCTGATCCCCGCCCTCGAGGAGGAGACCTCGGATCAGCCCGCCGGCCAGGTGATCCGCACCGATCCCCAGGGCGGCGAGTCCGTCCCGATCGGCACGACGGTGACGATCTACTACTCGTCGGGACCCGAGACCGTCCCGGACGTCGTGGGCCAGCAGGAGGACATCGCCCGCCAGGAGCTGATCGCAGCGGGCTTCACGCCGAAGGTCCAGTACCGCACCGACGAGACCGACGAACCGTACGGCGTCGTCCTCGAGCAGACCCCGTCCGGCGACACGACGGCTTCCCGCGGCTCCGATGTGCACATCTTCGTCAACCACTACGAGCCCGAGGAGGAAGAGCCCGAGGAGGAGGCCGAGCCGGTCAATCCCGACGACCAGGGCGACGACCAGGGCGACGAACAGCCGGGCGGCGGCCGCTAGGAGGTCGCCGAGCCGGTCGGGCGCGCATAGCTGACCGACATCGGGCCGTCGTAGGCCGGGGCGCGCACCAGCGGCCGCGTGGTCAGGTCCCAGCCGATCTGCACGCGATCGTCGGCGGCCTGGTCGCGGTAGAGCTCGAGGTAGTCGTCCTCGCTGATCGAGCGCAGCAGCCTGGCCTGGTCGCCGACCGCCTCGATCACGTAGGGCTGTCCGTAGGCGACGCCCTGCAGCGTCACGGTGTTCCCGGTGCACTTGATCCCGGTGGTGGACACGATGCGCTGTCCCTGCAGGGTGACGGCCGTCGCGCCGCCCCGCCACATCGCGTTGACCACGGCCTGCAGGTCCTGTTGGTGTACGACGAGCAGGTTGGCGTCGACCTCCGCGGCCTCGATCACCTCGCGCGGGGCGTCGGCCATCACCACCCGCAGGCCCGGCCCCAGGACGCGCGTCAGCCCGGCGGCCTCCCGGGACTGCTCCGCCCGTTCGCGCTGCGCCCGCACCTCGCGGTCGTCGACCGCCTCCGCCAGCTTGGCGACCTCGGCGTTGGCGTCGGCGACCTGCTGCTGGATGCCCTGCACGCGCTCGGTCTCCCCGCTGACCAGCGACGCGAGGTCGACGTACCGCTCGGGGGTCAGGCCATCCGACCCGCTGTCGGCGGCGGAGATCCCGAGGATGGCGCCGCTGGCGACGAGGGAGAGGAACGCGGCTCCTCGCCACCAGGCGCGACCGTGCCGGGGCGCCTCGGCGGATGGTGTGGGCATGCCCACTAAGGTAGCCCGGGATCCCCCGCACAACTGAGGAGTCACGCGGTGAGCAAGTCGACGACCCGTCGAGAGTTCGACGACCCCACCGGCGGTCCGATCTTCTCAGTCCGCTTCATCCTGGCGCTGGTGATGATCGTCGCCGGCATCGGCTGGATCGCGTACTACTACCTGAAGTTGCGCGACGCCGAGAGCGGCACGCTGGCGGGTCTGGACACCTGGAACTACGCGATCGGGTTCGGCCTGATCATCGTCGCGCTCTTCGTCTCCGCGCACCCGTCCACGCCGCTCGGGCGCGGCCGAGGCGTCGTGGTCGGGATGCTCGGCTCGGCGATCATCGGGCTGCTGTGGATCGCGACGTACTACATGATCTCCACCCCGGGCACGCTCGAGAAGGTCCCGATCTTCAACGACCTCGGCAACTACAACCTGATCGTCGGGATCGGCTTCATGGGTGCGGCGTTCGGCTTCGCGACCCGTTGGGAGTGACCCCCGCGCAGCTGCGCGCCCGCCAGCCCCACACGCCGAAGCCGAGGGCGAAGATCAGGATCCAGAACGGCAGGTGGGTGATCACGCTGAGCGCCACTAGCGCCACGATCACCGGTACGACGGGGAGGCGGCGCCACCCGGCCTGCCTCGCCCAGCCGGGCCGTTGTCCGGCCCGCACCGGCCGCGGCTGCGGAGGCTCCCGCGGCAGGTCGTGGAAGATCGGCGCGAGGTCCGCCCCGGTCCGGGCGGTCCAGATCGCGTCCAGCCGCTCGGCGTGCTCGTCGGCCGTGAGCCGGCCCTCGGCGTAGAACTCCGCCAGCCGAGCGGCCGCCCGCTCCCGGTCCTCGTCGCTGAGGCGCAGGTGCTCGTTCACGACGCCTCCCCCGCGCGCGTGTCGGTGTCGTCGTCGTGCTCGTGGTCGTCGGTGGCCAGCACGCCGTACAGCCGCCGACGCGCGTCGACGAGGATGTCGATCGCCGCGCGCTGCTGGCGCTCGGTGCCCACGGTCGCGATCTGCCAGATCGCGCTCATCACCTGGCCGATCTCGGGCTTGAGGTCGGCGAACTCGCCGCGCGCCTCCTCGCGCCGGTCGCGCTCGAACGGCGCCCAGACCTCGGCCAGCTCGTCAGCGTGCTCCGCGCACCACGCGCGGCCCTCGTCGGTGAGCCGGAGCGTGCGGCGGCCGCGCTCGTCGTCGTTCTCCACCAGGCCCTCGTCCTGCAGCTGCTGGACGGTCGGGTAGACCGAGCCGGGGCTCGGCCGCCAGGCGCCCTCGCTGCGGTCGCCGATCTGCTGGATGATCTGGTAGCCGTTGATCGGCTCCCCGGCCTCGTCGGCCGCTCGCAGCACGTCGAGGATCGCCGCCCGGACGTCTCCTCGCCGCGCGCGGGGGCCGCGGCTGGTGGGCGGCGCGCCCATCCCGAAGATCCCCGCCAGCCAGGGCGGTGGCCCGCCGCGTCCGTGGGG
>JBDHZS010000052.1:0-20201 GCA_039812025.1 Nocardioides sp.
CCGCTACCGCGAGGAGGTCCTCCCCGCGCTCAAGAGCGAGTTCGAGATCGGCAACGTGATGCAGGTCCCCGGCCTGGTCAAGATCGTCGTCAACATGGGCGTCGGCGAGGCGGCCCGCGACTCCAAGCTGATCGAGGGCGCCGTCCGCGACCTGACCGCGATCACCGGCCAGAAGCCGATGGTGACCCGGGCCCGCAAGTCGATCGCCCAGTTCAAGCTCCGCGAGGGGATGCCGATCGGCGCCCACGTGACGCTGCGCGGCGACCGGATGTGGGAGTTCCTCGACCGGCTGCTGACGCTCGCGCTGCCCCGCATCCGCGACTTCCGCGGGCTCTCGCCCAAGCAGTTCGACGGCCGCGGCAACTACACCTTCGGCCTCAACGAGCAGGTGATGTTCCACGAGATCGACCAGGACAAGGTCGACCGGCAGCGCGGCATGGACATCACGATCGTGACCACCGCCACCACCGACGACCAGGGCCGTGCGCTGCTCAAGCAGCTCGGTTTCCCCTTCAAGGAGCAGTGAGGAACCCCATGGCGAAGACCGCCCTCAAGGTCAAGGCAGCCCGCAAGCCCAAGTTCGCGGTGCGCGGCTACACCCGCTGCCAGCGCTGCGGCCGCCCCAAGGCCGTCTACCGCAAGTTCGGCCTGTGCCGGATCTGCCTACGCGAGATGGCCCACCGCGGCGAACTGCCGGGCGTCACCAAGTCCTCTTGGTAAGCACGCCGACACACCAGACCGCTGAAGGTCCCGCCGAGATGGCGGGAAACCACAGAGAGAAAGAACCCAAGCAATGACGATGACTGACCCGATCGCAGACATGCTCACCCGTCTGCGCAACGCCAACCAGGCGTACCACGACGAGGTCTCCATGCCGTACAGCAAGCTCAAGGCCGGCGTCGCGGAGATCCTTCGGCAGGAGGGCTACATCACGTCCTTCGACGTGATCGAGCCCAAGGAGGGCGAGGTGGGCAGGACCCTGCACATCACCCTCAAGTACGGCCGCAACCGCGAGCGCTCGATCGCCGGCGTCCGCCGCATCAGCAAGCCCGGTCTGCGCGTCTACGCCAAGCACACCGGCCTCCCGAAGGTGCTCGGCGGCCTCGGCGTCGCGATCATCTCGACCAGCCAGGGCCTGCTGACCGACCGCCAGGCCAACCAGAAGGGCGTGGGTGGGGAAGTCCTCGCCTACGTCTGGTGACGAGACGAAAGGAATCACGCACACCATGTCTCGCATCGGCAAGCTCCCGATCCCGGTCCCGGCCGGGGTCGAGGTCACCATCGACGGCTCCGACGTGACCGTCAAGGGCCCCAAGGGCACGCTCTCGCACACCGTGGTCACCCCGATCACGGTCGAGCGCGAGGACGGCATCCTCAACGTCAAGCGGCCCGACGACCACCGCGACTCCAAGGCCCGGCACGGACTGACCCGGACCCTGATCAACAACATGATCATCGGCGTCACCGACGGCTACGAGAAGAAGCTTGAGATCGTCGGCGTCGGCTACCGGGTGCTGTCCAAGGGCCCGACGCAGCTGGAGTTCCAGCTCGGCTACAGCCACCCGATCACGTTCAACGCGCCCGACGGCATCACGTTCAGCTACGAGAGCCAGACGAAGTTCGGCGTCACGGGCATCGACAAGCAGCAGGTCGGTGAGGTCGCGGCCAACATCCGCAAGCTGCGCAAGCCGGAGCCCTACAAGGGCAAGGGCGTTCGCTACGCGGGTGAGCACATCCGCCGCAAGGTCGGAAAGGCCGGTAAGTAACCCATGGCGATCTCGCTGTCCAACCGCAAGCACACCGCCGCGCGCACCAGGTCGCGGCTGCGCCGCCAGGTCCGGGGACGCAAGCGCGTCCACGGCACCCCTGAGCGTCCCCGCCTCGTGGTCACCCGCTCGGCCAAGCACATCACCGTGCAGGTCGTCGACGACCTCGTCGGCAAGACCCTGGTCTCGGCGTCCAGCATGGAGGCCGACGTGCGCTCCGTCGAGGGCGACAAGACCGCCAAGGCCAAGCGCGTCGGCGAGCTCGTCGCCCAGCGCGCCACGGCCGCGGGCGTCTCCGACGTCGTCTTCGACCGCGCCGGCAACAAGTACCACGGCCGCATCGCCGCCCTCGCGGACGCCGCGCGGGCCGGCGGTCTGTCCTTCTGACCCGAGTTTTGTAAGAGAGAAGAGGAACTAGTCTCATGAGCGGAGCCCAGCGCGGAACGCGCGGAGGCGAGCGCAGCGACCGTCGCGGCCGCGACAACCGCGGCGGTCAGGCGGAGAAGTCGGCCTACATCGAGCGCGTCGTCGCGATCAACCGGGTCGCCAAGGTCGTCAAGGGCGGCCGTCGGTTCAGCTTCACCGCCCTGGTCGTCGTCGGCGACGGCAACGGCCTGGTCGGCGTCGGCTACGGCAAGGCCAAGGAGGTGCCGGCCGCCATCGCCAAGGGCGTGGAGGAGGCCAAGAAGCACTTCTTCAAGGTCCCCCGGATCCAGGGCACCATCCCGCACCCGGTCCAGGGCGAGAAGGCGGCCGGTGTCGTCTTCCTGCGCCCGGCCGCACCCGGTACCGGTGTCATCGCCGGCGGCCCGGTGCGCGCGGTGCTGGAGTGCGCCGGCATCCACGACGTGCTGAGCAAGTCGCTCGGCTCGTCCAACCAGATCAACATCGTCCACGCGACGGTCGCTGCGCTGCAGCTGCTCGAGGAGCCCCAGGCGGTCGCCGCCCGGCGCGGCCTCCCCGTCGAGGACGTCGCCCCCGCGGCCCTGCTCAAGGCGCAGGCCGAGGGGGTCAAGGAGGCGGCCGATGCCGCGGCGGCGGGAGGTGGCAACTGATGGCTCAGCTGCGCATCCAGCAGAAGAAGTCGATCATCGGCTGCAAGGCCAACCAGCGCGAGACCGTGCGCTCGCTCGGGCTGAAGCGGATCGGTGACGTCGTCGTCAAGGAGGACCGCCCCGAGGTCCGGGGCATGGTCCGCGCCGTCCGTCACCTGGTGACGGTCACCGAGATCGAGGAAGACCGATGACTCTGAAGTTGCACAACCTGCGGCCCGCCCCGGGCGCCAAGACCGCCAAGACCCGCGTGGGTCGAGGCGAGGGCTCCAAGGGCAAGACCGCCGGCCGGGGCACCAAGGGCACGAAGGCCCGCAACCAGGTGCCCGCCGCCTTCGAGGGCGGCCAGATGCCGATCCACATGCGGCTGCCGAAGCTCAAGGGCTTCAAGAACCCGTTCAAGGTGACCTTCCAGGTCGTCAACCTCGACAAGCTCGGCGAGGCGTTCCCCGAAGGGGGCGCCGTGACAGTGCCGGACTTGGTCGCCCACGGCCTGGTCCGCAAGGGCCAGCCCGTCAAGGTCCTCGGCACCGGCGAGATCTCCGTGGCCGTCGACGTCACCGTCGACGCCGCCTCCGGCTCCGCCAAGGAGAAGATCGAGGCCGCAGGCGGTTCCGTCACCCTCGTGTGAAGCTACAGGCGCCGGCCGTTGGCCGGCGCCTGTTAGGCTCTCCCGGGCTCGCCAGCGGAGCCAGACGCCCATAGAAAGAGGATCTCGTGCTCGGCGCCTTCGCCAACGCATTCCGGACTCCGGACCTGCGCCGCAAGCTGTTGTTCGTCATCTTTATCCTGACGATCTTCCGGCTCGGCTCGCAGATCCCCACGCCGGGCGTGGACGTCGCCAACGTGCGCGAGTGCGTCAACCTCGCCCAGGCCTCCGACGAGACCGGGCTCTACAACCTGATCAACCTCTTCAGCGGCGGCGCGCTGCTGCAGTTGACGATCTTCGCGCTGGGCATCATGCCCTACATCACCGCGAGCATCATCCTGCAGCTGCTCGTCGTCGTGATCCCGCGCCTGGAGGCCCTGAAGAAGGAGGGCCAGGCCGGGCAGACCAAGATCACGCAGTACACGCGTTACCTGACGCTGGGCCTGGCCGTCCTCCAGGCCACCAGCATCGTCGCGCTGGCCCGCAGCGGCCAGCTGCTCGGGTGCACGCTGCCGCTGCTCGTCGACGACGGCATCGCGACCTTCCTGGTCATGGTCGTCACGATGACCGCCGGGACCGCGGTCATCATGTGGTTCGGCGAGCTGATCACCGACCGTGGCGTCGGCAACGGCATGTCGCTGCTGATCTTTGCCCAGGTCGTCGCGACCTTCCCCAGCTCGCTGTGGCAGGTCGCCCAGAGCCGCGGCTGGTGGATCTTCGGCGTCGTCCTGGCCATCGGGCTCGTCGTCACGGCCGCGGTGCTCTTCGTCGAGCAGGCGCAACGGCGGATCCCGGTGCAGTACGCCCGCCGCATGGTCGGCCGGAAGATGTTCGGCGGCTCCTCGACGTACATCCCGCTCAAGGTGAACCAGGCCGGCGTCATCCCGGTCATCTTCTCCGCCTCGCTGATGTACCTGCCCGCGATGGCGCTCTCCTTCGGCAACGCCGACTCCGGTTGGGTGCGCTGGGTCTCGGAGAACTTCGTCACCGGCGACCACCCGCTCTACATGGCGGTGTTCTTCCTTCTGACAGTCTTCTTCACCTATTTCTACGTCTCGATCACCTTCAACCCTCAGGAGGTCGCAGACAACATGAAGAAGTACGGCGGTTTCATCCCCGGGATCCGGGCGGGGAAGCCGACCGAGGACTACCTCGCGTACGTCCTGTCCCGTCTCACGCTGCCGGGTTCGCTCTACCTGGGCCTGATCGCGCTGATCCCGCTCATCGCGTTCGTCGCCATCGGTGCCAACCAGAACTTCCCGTTCGGCGGCACGTCCCTGTTGATCATGGTGGGCGTCGCGCTGGACTTCGTGAAGCAGGTCGAGAGCCAACTCCAGCAGCGCAACTACGAAGGATTCCTCCGCTGATGCGACTGCTCATCATGGGCCCTCCCGGTGCCGGCAAGGGCACCCAGGCCACCCACATCGCCGACAGGTTCGGCATCCCCGCGATCTCCACCGGCGAGATCTTCCGGGCCAACGTCTCCCAGGGCACGCCGCTGGGGATCGAGGCCAAGAAGTTCATGGACGCCGGCGAATACGTCCCCGACGGGGTCACCAACGCCATGGTCCGCGACCGGATCGCCCAGCCCGACGCGGAGTCCGGCTTCCTGCTGGACGGCTACCCGCGCACGCTGGCCCAGGTCGGCGAGCTGGACGGCATGCTCGACGACGCCGGCCTGGCGCTCGACGGTGTGGTGGTCCTCACCGCCGACGTCGACCAGCTGGTGGGCCGGCTGCTCGCCCGCGCCCAGATCGAGGGCCGCGCCGACGACACCGAAGAGGTGATCCGGCGCCGCCAGGAGGTCTATGGCGAGCAGACCGCTCCGCTGCTCGACGTCTACGGTGGCCGCGGCCTGCTGCTCGAGGTCGACGGCCTCGGCGAGATCGACGAGGTCCGGGCCCGCGTCGCCGCGGCGCTGGACGCCCTCGCCGCGGGCTGACCGGCTCCCTCGGATGCGGGGATTCCGCAACCGCCGCCTGGAGATCAAGACCCCCGATCAGGTCGCGGCGATGCGCCGCGCCGGCCTGATCGTGGGGGAGACCCTCGAGGCACTGCGCGACGCCGTACGCCCCGGGGTGACCACCGCCGAGCTCGACGCGCTCGCCGAGGAGCAGATCCGCGGCCGGGGCGCGCGGCCCAACTTCCTGGGCTACCACGGCTTCACCGGCAGCATCTGCGCCTCGGTGAACGACGAGGTGGTGCACGGCATCCCCGGCTCGCGCGTGCTGCGCAGCGGCGACGTGATCTCGATCGACTGCGGCGCCGTCCTCGACGGCTGGCACGGCGACGCCGCGATCACGGTGCCAGTCGGGGGAGCGGGGGCCGTCGACACCACTGTGAGCCGGCTGCTGGAGGTCACCGAGCACGCGATGTGGGCCGGGATCGCCGCCGCCCGGCTCGGCGGCCGGGTCGGCGACATCTCCCACGCCGTCGAGCGCCACGTGCGCGCCGCGGGGGCCTACGGGATCGTCGAGGACTACGTCGGCCACGGCATCGGCACGGCGCTGCACATGCGCCCGGACGTCCCCAACCAGGGCCGCCCCGGGCGGGGTCCGCGACTGGTCGCCGGCCTCGCGCTCGCGGTGGAGCCGATGGTCACGCTCGGCAGCCACGCATGCGACGTACTCGACGACGACTGGACCGTCGTCACCGCCGACGGCGCCTGGTCGGCCCACTTCGAGCACACCTTCGCGCTCACCGCCGACGGCCTGTGGGTGCTCACCGCGCTCGACGGCGGCGAGGCCGAGCTGACCGCGCTCGGAGCGAGGTACGGCGGGCCAAGGCATGACGGGTCGTGATTCGTGGCGGGTAACCGGCCTCATGCCAGACTGAGGGGGTCGGGCGCCGCCCAGGTAGCCCGGACGCCCGTACCGACCCCCCTTTGAAGGAGAACCACCGGTGGACGTTCCAGTCTGGGTCTGGATGGTGACGGCTGCCGTCACCATCGTGATCTTCACGTTCGACCTCGTCATCATCGGCAGACGCCCCCACGAGCCGAGCCTCAAGGAGTGCGCCGCCTACCTCTCGGTCTACGTCACCATGGCGATCCTGTTCGGCATCGGCGTGCTGATCGCCTGGGACGGCCAGCACGCGTTGGAGTTCTACTCCGGCTGGCTGGTGGAGTACTCGCTCTCGGTGGACAACCTGTTCATCTTCATCATCATCATGAGCAAGTTCGCCGTGCCGCGGCACCTGCAGCAGTACGCGCTGATGATCGGCATCGTCATGGCGCTGGTGATGCGCGCGATCTTCATCGCGATCGGCGCGGCCGCGATCAACCAGTTCTCGTTCGTGTTCTACATCTTCGGCCTCTTCCTGCTGTGGACCGCCTGGAAGCTCGCCCAGGAGGGGCTCGAGGACGACGACGAGTACGAGGAGAACAAGTTCATCCTCTGGGTCGAGTCCCGCTTCCCGGCCACCAAGGAGTGGAACGGCAAGAAGCTCACCACCGTGCAGAACGGCAAGCGCCTGATCACGCCGATGTTCCTGGTGATCCTGACCCTCGGCACGACCGACCTGCTCTTCGCGGTCGACTCGATCCCGGCGATCTTCGGGATCACCCAGGTGCCCTACCTGGTGCTGACGGCCAACATCTTCGCCCTGATGGGGCTGCGGCAGCTCTACTTCCTGATCGGCGGCCTGCTGGAGCGCCTGATCTTCCTCACCTACGGCCTGGCCTTCCTGCTCGCCTTCATCGGCGTCAAGCTGGTCTTCCACGCGCTCCACGAGAACGAGCTGCCCTTCATCAACGGCGGCGAGCCGCTGCACTACGCATGGCTGGAGATCCCGATCTGGCTCTCGCTGGCCGTCATCATCGGCACGCTCAGCATCACCGCGATCGTCTCCCTCATCGCCTCTCGCCGCATCGAGCGTCGCGCCGCCGTGCACGACAACGATTAGGGGTTGGGGGCGCGGGGCGCCTACACTGGCATGTCGGCCCACCATGGGCCTGCGTCGTGGTGCCTTGCGGCTGCCCCGAGCCTCGCCGTGACGGCCCAGTTCTGAGCCTTCTCCGGCGTGTGCCGGGATCGAAGGCTCGCGCGCGCACACCAGACCGGCCGCCGTCGGCGGCCCGCAAGCGGATAGTGAGGACATGCCGAAGAAGGAAGGCGTCATCGAGATCGAGGGCACCGTTGTCGAGGCTCTCCCCAACGCGATGTTCCGCGTGGAGCTGAGCAACGGTCACAAGGTCCTGGCTCACATCAGCGGCAAGATGCGGCAGAACTACATCCGGATCCTCCCCGAGGACCGGGTCGTGGTCGAGCTCTCGCCGTACGACCTCACCCGCGGACGCATCGTCTACCGGTACAAGTAGCCGCAAGAGAAGGAAAGGCCTGATCGTGAAGGTCAACCCGAGTGTCAAGCCGATCTGTGACAAGTGCAAGGTGATCCGTCGCCACGGCCGCGTCATGGTGATCTGCGAGAACCCGCGTCACAAGCAGCGCCAGGGCTGAGCCCGCCGCCGCCCACAACTGAATAACCCACCACATCGTGATCGCTGGCCCGGAGCACTCCGGGCGAGACACCTCCGGAGCAGTGGCCGGAGCCTGAGATCCAACACCAGGGCGCGACACGACCGAAACCGCTGTGAACCACCGAAAGGGACGCCACCGAACATGGCACGCCTCGTTGGGGTCGATCTCCCGCGCGACAAGCGCATCGAGATCGCACTCACCTACATCTACGGCATCGGCCGGACCCGAGCCTCCGAGCTTCTCGCCGAGACCGGGGTCGACCCGAACCTCCGCGTCCACCAGCTGGGCGACGAGGAGCTGGTCAAGCTCCGCGACGCGATCGAGGGTCGCGACCTCAAGATCGAGGGTGACCTCCGCCGTGAGGTCCAGGCCGACATCCGGCGCAAGATCGAGATCGGCTGCTACCAGGGCCGCCGCCACCGCATGCACCTGCCCGTGCGCGGGCAGCGCACCAAGACCAACGCGCGCACCCGCAAGGGCCCCAAGCGCACCGTCGCCGGCAAGAAGAAGGCGAAGTGATCCGGCGCCAGCCGATCACCTCGACTGCTTCGACGAGAACCAGGAGAATCTGAATGCCTCCCAAGAGCCGCGCAACGTCCAAGGTGCGCCGCAAGGAGAAGAAGAACGTCGCCCAGGGCGAAGCCCACATCAAGAGCACGTTCAACAACACCATCGTCACGATCACCGACCCGTCCGGTGCGGTGATCTCGTGGGCCTCCGCCGGCACCGTCGGCTTCAAGGGCTCGCGCAAGTCCACGCCGTACGCCGCCCAGATGGCCGCCGAGGCCGCCGGTCGCCGCGCGATGGAGCACGGGATGAAGAAGATCGACGTCTTCGTGAAGGGCCCGGGCTCGGGCCGCGAGACCGCGATCCGTTCCCTGGGTGCGATCGGCCTCGAGGTCGGCACCATCCAGGACGTCACCCCCCAGCCGCACAACGGCTGCCGCCCGCCCAAGCGCCGTCGCGTCTGAGACAAGGAGACCCTGAGCAATGGCCCGCTACACCGGCCCCATCACCAAGAAGTCGCGCCGCCTCGGCGTCGACCTCGTCGGCGGCGACACGTCGTACGACAAGCGCCCCTACCCGCCGGGCCAGCACGGCCGCGGCCGGATCAAGGAGAGCGAGTACCTCCTCCAACTGCGCGAGAAGCAGAAGGCCCGCTTCACCTACGGCGTGCTGGAGAAGCAGTTCCGCAACTACTACGCCGAGGCCTCGCGCCGGCAGGGCAAGACGGGTGACAACCTGCTGCAGCTGCTGGAGTGCCGCCTGGACAACGTGGTCTACCGCGCCGGCTTCGCCCGGACCCGCCGCCACGCCCGGCAGCTGGTGACCCACGGTCACTTCCTGGTCAACGGCAAGAAGGTCAACATCCCGTCCTTCCAGGTCAGCCAGTACGACATCATCGACGTCCGGCCCAAGTCGCTGGAGATGACGCCCTTCATCGTGGCTCGCGAGACCCACGGCGAGCGGCACGTCCCGGCCTGGCTCGAGGCCGTGCCCGGGCGGATGCGGATCTTCGTGCACCAGCTCCCGGTGCGCGCCCAGATCGACGTCCCGGTCCAAGAGCAGCTGATCGTCGAGTACTACTCCAAGAAGTAGTCCCTCTCCACCCATCCACATCCGGCCCAGGCCGGAAGTTCGAGCCCGTCAAATAGCGGGTGGGCTCGGAAAGGAAACAACCAGTGCTGATCGCACAGCGTCCCACCCTGACCGAGGAGTCCGTCGACGAGTTCCGCTCGCGGTTCGTCATCGAGCCGCTGGAGCCCGGCTTCGGCTACACCCTCGGCAACTCCCTACGCCGTACCCTCCTCTCGTCGATCCCCGGCGCCTCGGTCACGAGCATCAAGATCGACAACGTGCTGCACGAGTTCACGACGGTCGAGGGCGTCGTCGAGGACGTCACCGAGATCATCCTCAACCTCAAGGGCCTCGTCGTCTCCTCCGAGCACGACGAGCCCGTCGTGATGTACCTGCGCAAGTCCGGTGGCGGCGACGTCACCGCGGCCGACATCCAGCCGCCGGCCGGGGTCGAGGTCCACAGCCCCGACCTGAAGATCGCGACGCTGTCCGCCAAGGGCAAGCTCGAGATGGAGCTGGTCGTCGAGCGCGGCCGCGGCTACGTCTCCGCGGTGCAGAACAAGGGCGCCGACAACGAGATCGGCCGGATGCCGGTCGACTCGATCTACAGCCCCGTGCTCAAGGTGACCTACAAGGTCGAGGCCACCCGTGTCGAGCAGCGCACCGACTTCGACAAGCTGGTCATCGACGTCGAGACCAAGCCGTCGATCCGGCCCCGCGACGCGGTCGCGTCGGCCGGCAAGACGCTGGTCGAACTCTTCGGCCTGGCGCGTGAGCTGAACGTCGAGGCCGAGGGCATCGACATCGGCCCGTCGCCCGTCGACGAGCAGCTGGCCGCCGACCTGGCGCTGCCGGTGGAGGAGCTGAACCTGACGGTCCGCTCCTACAACTGCCTCAAGCGCGAGGGCATCCACACCGTCGGCGAGCTCATCAGCCGCTCGGAGCAGGACCTGCTCGACATCCGCAACTTCGGCGCCAAGTCGATCGACGAGGTCAAGGCCAAGCTGGTCGAGATGGGCCTCTCGCTCAAGGACAGCGGCCCGGGCTTCGACCCGCACGCGGCGCTCGCGGCCTACACCGATGACGACGACGACACGTTCATCGAGGACGAGTCCTACTGATTCCCGCTACCGGAGTACCTGACACGGCTTCGGAGAAACGAGACACACCATGCCCACCCCCAAGAAGGGGCCCCGCCTCGGCGGCAGCCCGGCCCACCAGCGGCTGATCCTGCGCAACCTCGCGACCTCGCTCTTCGAGCACGGCAAGATCACCACCACCGAGGCCAAGGCCCGGATGCTGCGGCCCTACGCCGAGAAGCTGATCACCAAGGCCAAGAAGGGCGACTTGCACAACCGGCGCCTGGTCCTGCGCGAGCTCTACACCAGCGTCGACTGGGCGAAGTTCGAGGAGGACGACATCCTGGTGGTCAACAAGTACCCCCAGCACCGGCTCTTCACCGAGATCGCGGAGCAGTTCCGTGACCGGCCCGGCGGGTACACCCGGATCACCAAGATCGGCCCCCGCAAGGGCGACAACGCCCCGATGGCGGTCATCGAGCTCGTCAGCGAGCCGTACCCGGCGCCCGGCGCCGAGGACGCCTGAGGCCCTATAGTCACGCCATGGAATCGGTGGCGTTGGTGGTCGGGGAGGCGCTGGTCGACGTCGTCGTCACCGGCGCCGACGGCGAGCGCGAGCTCCCGGGAGGCAGCGCGGCCAACGTCGCGGTGGCGCTCTCGCGGCTCGGGCGCGAGGTGCGGTTCGCCACGTCGTACGCCGACGACGAGCGCGGGGCGATCCTGCGCGACCACCTCGCCGGCAACCGGGTGCCGTTAGCTGGCGACCCGCACGTGCTGGAGCGGACGTCGTCCGCGATCGCCACGATCGGCGCGGACGGGGCGGCGTCGTACGTGTTCGACATCGACTGGCGGCTGGCGCCGGTGGTGCTGCGCGAGGCGGCCGTGCCCCTCGTCGTACACACCTCGTCGCTGGCGGCGGTGCTGCCGCCCGGCTGCGAGGACGTCTACGCGGTGTGCAACGCGCAGCGCTCGCTCGCGACGGTGTCCTACGACGTCAATGCGCGGCCGATGGTCACCGGCACCGGCGCGGAGATCGTCGCCCGCATCGAGCGGCTCGCCGCGATCACCGACGTCCTCAAGGCCTCGGACGAGGACCTCGAGGCGCTCTATCCGGCGCTGTCGGTGGAGGGCGCCGCGCGGCGGCTGCTCGGCCTCGGGCCGGCCGTGGTCGCGGTGACGATGGGCGCGCGCGGGGCGCTGTGGCTCTCCGCATCGGGCGACGGCGGCGAGGTCGCGCCCCGGCCCGTCGAGGTCGCCGACACGATCGGCGCCGGCGACACCTTCGGCGCCGGCCTGATCCACGCGCTGTGGGAGCGCGACCTGCTCGGCGCCGCCCGGCGGGAGGCGCTCTACGCCGCCGACGCCGCGCTGTGGAGCGAGGCGCTCGGCTTCGCCGTCCGCGCCGCCGCCGTCACCGTCTCCCGGCCCGGCGCCGACCCGCCGACCCTCGCCGAGCTCGCCCCGGCCTGAGCCTTCAGATCCAGCCCCGGGCCCGAGCGGCCCGCACCGCCTCGTGCCTCGTGCCGGCGTGGAGCTTCGCCATGGCGGAGCTCAGGTAGTTGCGCACCGTCCCGGGCGACAGCGACACCCGGCGGGCGATCTCCTCGACGGGCGCGCCGTCGTCGGCGGCCGTGAGCACGTCGGTCTCGCGCGGGGTCAGCGGGGAGTCGCCGGCGGCGATGGCGTCGGCGGCGAGCTGGGGGTCGACGTACCGCCCGCCTGCGTGCACGGCGCGGATCACCTCGGCCAGACGCGACCCCGAGACCGTCTTGGGCACGAAGCCGCGGACACCACTGGCGAGCGCCTGCTTCACGTGACCGGGGAGGCCGTGGCTCGTCACGATGACGCAGCCGCACCCGGAGCCGTCGGCGGCGAGGCCGGCCGCGACCTCCGTCCCACTGAGCCCCGGCATCTGGAGATCCAGCACCGCGACGTCGGGCGTCAGCCGCCGGGCCAGCGCCAGCGCCTCGTCGCCCGAGGCGGCCTCGCCGACGACGTCGATGTCGGGCTCCAGGGCGAGGAGCGACACGAGCGCCTCGCGGATGAGGTGCTCGTCCTCGGCGACGACGACCCGGATCACGCGGCCGCCTCGGCCAGCCGGTCGAGCGCGTCGGCAGGCACCGTGGCGCACAGCCGGAAGCGCTCGTCCTCGACGCCGGCCCGCAGCGTCCCACCGATCTCGGCGAGACGCTCCTCGATGCCGGTGAGCCCGGTGCCGCCGGTCGCGTGCCGGGCGGCCGGCCGTGCGCCGTCGTTGTCGACGCGGACCCGGGCGCCCGACGCGTCCCGCTCGAGAGTGATCGCGACCTCCCCGGCCTCGGCGTGGCGGAGCACGTTGGTCGCGGCTTCGCGGACGACCCAGGCGAAGGCCCGTCGCGCCGGGGACGGCAGCGGTGCGTCGGAGATCGTCGTGGTGACCGCGATGCCGGCGGCCTCGAGGAGCGCGCGGGCGCCGGCGATCTCGTCGGCGAGGTCAGCCTCGCGGTAGCCGCGGACGAGGCCGCGCACCTCCTCCTGTGCGGCGACGGCGATGTGCTGCACCTCGCGCATCACCTCGGCGGCCTCGGCGCGGCCCCGTTCGCTGAGGGCCGCCGCGAGCTCGGCCTTGAGCGCCACCGCCGACAGCGTGCGTCCGAACACGTCATGGAGGTCGCGCGCGAACCGCAGCCGCTCCTCCGTGACGGCCGAGGCGGCGGCGACGTGGCGGGCGCGGTCCAACTCCCGCGCGGTGTGGAGCATCGTGAGGAACATCCCGCCGGTGCTCATGATCGCCGCAGCCATCGCCCCCCCACACGAGGGTCTCGGTCAGCCGCTGGTCGATGGTCACCGGTCGTGGCACGATCCACACGGCGAGGACGCAGAGCCCCGCCGTCGCGACCACGGCCCAGCTCACGCCCGCTGGGACAAGGACGATGAGTGGCAGCGTCATCATCGCGCCGAGGATCGCGACCATCGCGATCTGGAACGGCTCGCGGCCCACCGCCCAGGGTGCCGAGGAGATCAGCAGGATCGTCGTGCCGACCCACACCGCCGTCGGCCACCGGCGGGCGGGGTGCAGGAACAGGCGGTCCCACCGGCTGGGCCCCAGATCGTCGAGCTCGCGAAGCCGCGTGTGCAGCACCATCAGCGCCGCCCACCCCGCGACCGCGCTCAGCGCCGTCCAGGCGAGGTCGACGCCGGGTGAGATGTCGGTCGAGAGGGCGAGCAGCCCGGCCAACGCGGGCATGGGCAGGTATCCCCAATGCAGCGACACGTAGGTGTAGCGCTCGAGCCGGCGCAACCCCGCCGCGGTCTCCAGGAGCTCCGATCCGGTCATCGTCGTCGAGCCTATCGGGGCCTAGGAGCGGGGGTCCCAGCGGAAGCTGCGCATGCCCGCCAGGAGGAAGACGACGGTCCAGGCGACCAGAGGGGCGAGCATCCCGAGCGCGGCGCCCGCGGCGTCGGCGCCCGCCACGACCTCGCCCTGCGCGTTCACGCCCAGCATGGCCAGGTTCACGAGGTCGATGACGGCGGTCATCGGCAGGTAGTGCGCGATCCGTTCGACGGACTCGGGGAAGGCGGAGAGCGGGATCGAGAAGCCCGACAACAGCAGCGAGCCCAGCATGATCGGCAGCGTCGTGAGCTGCGCGGTCTCGACGGTGCGGGTCCAACCGGCGCTCCACAGGGCGAGGGCGGTCCAGGCCGCCGCGCCGCCGAGTACGGCGAGCGGCAGCGCCCACGCGTGGACGACCGGCGCCCCCAGCACCACGGTGGCGGCGCCCACGGCGAGACCCGCCTGCAGCACGAGCAGCGCCCAGAGCGGGACGGCGGGCGCCAGCAGGATCTGCCATGGGCTCGCCTCGCTCGCCTGCAGGCGCTTGAGCACCAGCTGCTCCCGGCGTCCGACGAGCGAGGTGACGAGCGTGTAGTAGATGACGAAGATCAGACCCGTGCCGAGCAACACGGCCGTGAGGAGGCCGCCGAGCGTCTTGCTGTCCAGCGCCGTGGCGGCGAACGCGCCGGCCATGACCAGCGGCATGGCGACCGCGGTGAAGATCGCCACCCTGTTGCGCAGCAGGATGGTCGTCTCCGTGCGCGCGAGGGCGAGGAGCCTGCGCAGCTCCAGCCAGCCGGGGCTGCGGGTGATCGTGGTGGTGGTCATCGGTTCGTCTCCTTGTCCCGGGGGTCGGTCGCCGGCCTGTTCTTGTCGGCGATCTCGAGGAAGACCTGCTCCAGCGAGGCCGAGCGGGCCTCCAGGCCCCGCAGTCGATCGGCGCCGGCCCAGCGAAGAACGCGGGCGAGGTCGCCCTGCAGGTCGCTGGTCTCGATCGCGATGCGGTCGCCGGTGTGGATCCGTGCGCCCGGCAGGTCGAGCCGCTCGGGATCGAGATCGCGCGGGCGCTCGAAGGAGATCCGCGCGGGCGCCCGCGACACGATCTCGGGCAGCGTGCCCTCTACCGCGATGGTGCCCTCGTGCATGATCGCGAGCCGCTGGGCGAGCGACTCCGCCTCCTCGAGGTAGTGGGTCGTCAGCAGGACCCCGGCGCCGTCGGCGACCGTCTCGCGGACGAGCTGCCAGATGTTGCGGCGGCTCTCCGGGTCGAGGCCGGTCGTCGGCTCGTCGAGGATCAGGACGTCGGGGCGGCCCATCAGCGAGAGCGCGACGTCCAGCCGGCGCCGTTCACCGCCCGACAGCTTGCTGACCTCGACCCGCGCGCGATCGGCCAGGTCGACGGCCTCGAGCATCTCCGCGACCGGACGCGGCCGCTCGAGCAGGCCGCGCCAGGCGGTGGCGACCTCGGCGACGGTGAGGCTCGGGGGGAAGCCGGAGGCCTGCAGCACCACCCCGGTGCGCGGCCGTACGACGCGGCGCTCGGCCCAGGGGTCGTGCCCGAGCACGCGGATCCTGCCCGCGGTGGGCTTCGCGAGCCCCTCGACGAGTTCGACGGTGGAGGTCTTGCCGGCGCCGTTCGTGCCGAGCAGCGCGAAGAGCTCGCCGCGCCCGACGTGGAGGTCGACGCCGCGGACCGCCTCGAAGAAGGCGACCGGGTGGCGGCGGCCCGTCAGCAGGTTGAACCGGGTGCGGGTGGGATAGCTGCGGCGGACACCTGAGACGACGATCGCGTCGTCGGTCTCGGTCCGCAGCGCGGTGCGTTGGGCGAGTGGCTGGGTCATGCCTCCAGGCTCCCGCCCGGTCGGGTCCCGCAGCAGTGCCGTGCCTCACCGGTTCACCGGCATTCCGCACGGCTAGCCCATGACACTTGTCACGTGCGCGCGAAGAGGTCGGCGGCGCGGGACCAGACGGGCGCGGTGAGCCCGGCGTCGAGCTGCAGCAGCTGGGGGAGGAGATCCGCGGAGAAGGTGATGCTGGCCTCGGCCGGCAGCAGCGAGGGCAGGTTGTCGATCGCGATCACGTCGACGCCGTCCAAGCCGCCCACCCGAGCGACAGGCTCCTCCCAGCTCGTCACCCGGGTGTTGACCGGGATGACGTTGAGGGCGGACGTCACGTCGCAGGTCACGTCCCCGATGACCGCGAGCTCGTGCGGTGCCTGGAGGTCCTCGGGCCGCACGAACGGCGGGATCGGGCTCGTCGCGAGCACGCAGTTGACCAGGATCCGGTGGCCGAGCAGCGCCTCGCGGTCCAGGGAGACCGTCTCCTCCTTGTCCCACGCCGTCCCCGCGATCCCCGCCGTCGCCAGCGCGTCGAGCGCGCCCTGGCCCGACCGCCCGGCAGCCCCGACGACCAGCGCCGTTGTCGCGCCCTGGCCCGCGGCGAGCGCGGCATCGAGATCCGAACGTCGGTACGGCGTCAGCGGTGGCACCAGCTCGCCGCGGCTGTGGAGGACGGCGAGCGCCGCGCCGACGTACCCGGCCCAGTAGCCGAAGGCGACCACCCGCCGGCCGGTGTCGTCGACCAGATACTCGATGTCCAGCAGCGTGCCGCCGCCCTCGGTGAACCGGCCCAGCAGCTCGGCCGCCCCGTCCTGGCCCTTGTAGGCGTGCGCGAAGTAGATGTGGCGGTGTCGCAGCCGGTCGGGGCCGTCGGGGAGCTCCTTGAGCCCGAGGATGAACGCGTCGTCCGGGGCGTCGGCGACCCAGGACCCGGCGGGCGCGATCTCGGCTCCCGCGGCGGCGTACTCGTCGATGTCGAAGGCGCGCTGCGGCGAGGTCTCGACGGTGAGCCGGAAGCCGGCCGCGGTGAGCCGGGCCGCGTCGGCCGGCACCAGCGGCGCCCGCCGCTCGGTCGAACGGACCTCGTGGCGCATCCAGATGTGCGTGGCAGTCACCGGCCCAGTCTCCCACCGCCGGCGGACCGCACTCCTGGCAGGATGGCGCCTTGTGCGGATCCGACTCGACCTGGCCTACGACGGCGCGGGCTTCCACGGCTGGGCGACCCAGCCAGGGCTGCGCACCGTGCAGGGCGACGTCGAGGCGGCGCTCGCGACCGCGCTGCGGCTGCCCGCGGTCGCGCTGGTCTGCGCCGGCCGCACCGACACCGGAGTCCACGCCCGCGGCCAGGTCACGCACCTCGACGTCGCCGACGAGGTCCTCGCCACCGCGCAGGGCCGCTCGACCGCGCCGTGGCCCGCGGCGCTGCTGCGGCGCGTCAATGGGGTGCTGGCCGACGACGTCCGGGTGCGCCGAGTCTCCGAGGCGCCTGAGGCCTTCGACGCCCGCTTCTCCGCGACCTGGCGCCGTTACGCCTACCGGGTCGCCGACGAGCCGGGCGCCGTCGATCCGCTGACCCGCGGGCACGTGCTCGCCTGGCGGCGGCCGCTCGACGTCGCCGCCATGAACGCCGCGGCCGCGCCGCTGCTCGGGCTGCAGGACTTCGCGGCGTACTGCAAGCGCCGCGAGGGCGCCTCGACCACCCGGACGCTGCGCGAGCTGAGCGCCGTACGACGCTCTGACGGCGTCATCGAGACCCGCGTGGTCGCCGACGCCTTCTGCCACAACATGGTGCGCTCGCTGATGGGCGCGCTGCTCGTCGTCGGGGAGGGGCGCCGCGAGCCGGGGTGGGCCGCCGAGGTGCTCGCCGGGCGGCGGCGGGTGCCCGACGTGCCCGTCGTGGCGCCGCACGGCCTCTGCCTGGAGGAGGTCGGCTACCCCGACGACGCCGAGGGGTTCGCCGCGCAGGCCGTGCGGGCCCGGGGGAGGAGAGACGCGTGAGCGACCACTATTTCGACTCGGCCGACCCGGCGGCGCCGTTCACACGGGAGCCGTTCACCTGCCACGCCTGGGGCCACCGGCTCGACCTGGTCAGCGGCGCCGGGGTCTTCTCCCGCGGCCACCTCGACCACGCGACCGGGGTGCTGCTGCGGTCGGTCCCGCCGCCGGCCGGCGGGAGGATCCTCGACCTGGGCTGCGGGTACGGCGTGATCGGGCTGGCCATCGCCCGCGCCGTCCCGGACGCGGTCGTCACCGGCGTCGACGTCAACGAGCGGGCGCTGCTGCTGGCCCGCGAGAACGCGGCCGCGCTCGGGCTCTCGGCGCGGTTCACCGCGTGCCTGCCCGGCGAGGTGGCCGGCGACGCGTCGTACGACGAGATCTGGAGCAACCCGCCGATCCGGATCGGCAAGCAGGCGCTGCACGACCTGCTGCTGGAGTGGTTCGCGCGGCTCGCGCCCGGCGGCCGCGCCGTGATGGTGGTCGGCCGCAACCTCGGTGCCGACTCCCTCCAGCGGTGGCTGGGCGACCAGGGCTGGCCGACTACGCGGCTCGCGAGCGCCAAGGGGTTCAGGGTGTTGGAGTCGCGCCGCCCATAATCGAGATGCAGGCCCGCCGTGCCGCAGGGACAATCGTGGCCATGGGACACGTCGAGGTGGCCGGGGTGCGGTTCGAGCTGCCCGACGGCCGGGTGCTGCTGGACGACGTGTCGTTCCGGGTCGGCGACGGCGCGAAGGTGGCGCTGGTCGGGGCCAACGGCGCGGGCAAGACGACGCTGCTGCGGATCGTCACCGGCGAGCTGGCGCCGCACGCGGGCGCGGTGACGCGGTCGGGCGGCCTCGGGGTGATGCGGCAGTTCGTCGGGCACGGGGGTGCCGACGAGATCGTCGCCGACCTGCTGATGTCGGTCGCGCCGGAGCCGGTACGACGTGCGGCCGCGGCCGTCGACGCCCTCGAGCTCGAGCTCATGGAGCGCGAGGACGAGGCCACCCAGCTCGCCTACGCGGCGGCGCTCGCCGACTACGCCGACGCCGGCGGCTACGACCTGGAGGTGACCTGGGACGTGTGCACGGTCCGGGCGCTCGGGGTCGGCTACGACCGCGCCAAGTACCGCGCGTTGCGGACCCTGTCTGGCGGCGAGCAGAAGCGGCTGGTGCTGGAGTACCTGCTGGCCGGGCCCGACCAGGTGCTGCTCCTCGACGAGCCGGACAACTACCTCGACGTGCCGGGCAAGATCTGGCTGGAGGAGCGGATCCGCAGCTCGCCCAAGACGATCCTCTACGTCTCGCACGACCGCGAGCTGCTGGCGAACACCGCGACCAGGATCGTCACCGTCGAGCTCGGGGCCGCCGGGAACAGGGTATGGACGCATCCGGGTGGCTTCACGTCGTACCACCGGGCGCGGCGGGACCGCTTCGCCCGCTTCGAGGAGCTGCGGCGCCGCTGGGACGAGGAGCACGCCAAGCTGCGTGCGCAGATGCTGATGTACAAGCAGAAGGCCGCCTACAACTCCGACATGGCCAGCCGCTACCGGGCCGCGCAGACGCGGCTGCGCAAGTTCACCGACGCCGGGCCGCCGACCGAGCAGCCGCGCGAGCAGCAGGTCCGGATGCGGCTGGACGGCGGCCGCACCGGCAAGCGCGCGGTGGTCTGCCAGGACCTGGAGCTCACCGGGCTGATGCGGCCGTTCGACCTGGAGGTCTGGTACGGCGAGCGGGTCGCGGTCCTCGGCTCCAACGGCTCCGGCAAGTCGCACTTCCTGCGGCTGCTGGCCGCCGCAGGTGATCCCGACGTCGCGCCCGTGCCGCACACCGGCGTCGCGCGGCTCGGCGCGCGGGTCCGGCCGGGATGGTTCGTGCAGACGCACGAGCATCCCGAGCTCGTCGGCCGCACCCTGCTCGAGATCCTGCACCGCGGCGACGACCATCGCGAGGGCCTCGACCGCGAGCGGGCGGCGCGGGTGCTGGACCGCTACGAGCTGGCGTACGCCGCCGAGCAGGTCTTTTCCTCGCTCTCCGGCGGCCAGCAGGCGCGGTTCCAGATCCTGCTGCTCGAGCTGAGCGGTGCCACCCTGCTCCTCCTCGACGAGCCGACCGACAACCTCGACGTCGCCTCCGCCGAGGCGCTGGAGGCCGGCCTGGCGTCGTACCAGGGCACCGTCCTCGCCGTCACCCACGACCGCTGGTTCGCGCGCGGCTTCGACAGGTTCCTCGTGTACGGCGCCGACGGCACCGTCTACGAGTCCGACGGGCCCGTCTGGGACGAGGGCCGCGTCGCCCGCCCCCGGTAGCTCGTCCCACCCGCCACCGCTTCACCAAGTTATGCAGGCCCAGCCACACTTCTCCCGGCGTACACACCCCGAAGGGTGTCACCCCACCTAGCTAGCCGGGACGCTCCGAGCCCTGGATGGTTCTTTATGGAACCCCCCAATCATAAAACTCCATACGAGAGCC
>JBDHZS010000053.1:0-20169 GCA_039812025.1 Nocardioides sp.
TGGCCGCCGTGGTCGAGTAGCTTTTCGGGCCGCCGTACACCCGGTGCGCTTGGTGTGTCGTTTGCGACCGCCATACGGTCGCAAACGACACACCAGAGTCCGGTCAGGCTGGTCAGAAGGCATGGGCCAGCAGGTCCCCGAAGAGCTCGTGCTCGTCGACGTCGAGACCGCGCGCGGTGAACCAGCGGCACACGTTGGTGCAGTCGCGCATCAGGAAGTCCATCGCGGAGGGGTTGGCGACGAGGTCGACGAGCTGGGGGAGGTCGATGATCACGATCCGGTCGCCCGCGGCGAGGACGTTGTACGGCGAGAGGTCGCCGTGGACCACGCCCGCCTGCGTCATGGCGGCCATCGCGTCGACGAGCTGCGTGAAGTACGACGCCAGCAGCTCCGGGCCGGGGCGGGTGGCCGCGAGCCGCGGGGCGGTCTCGCCGTCGTACGTGATCCACTCCATCAGCAGCTCGGTGCCGTCGATCTGGACCGGATAGGGGACCGGCAGCCCGAGCGACCAGAGCCGGACGAGCGCCTGCCACTCGGCCTCGGCCCAGCGCGCCGCGGCGATCGCGCGGCCGTACGCGGACTTGCGCGCCATCGCCCGCGAGTCGCGGCTGCGCCGTTCGCGGCGGCCTTCCTGATAGGCGGTCGAGCGGTGGAAGCTCCGGTGGTCGGAGTCGCGGTAGCGCTTGGCGGCCATCGTGACGCCGGTGCCGGGGGCTTGCGGATCCTCCCGGTGGAGGAGGAAGACGTCGGCCTCCTTGCCGGTCTTCAGGACGCCGAGCTCGACGTCGATCGCGCCCTGGGAGGTGACGATCCAGTCGGGGCGCGGCTCGGGGCCGCGGCAGGTCGGCTCGACCGACAGCCAGGTCGACCAGCGTTCGCCGGTGTCGGCTGAATCATCCAGTTCGTCGTACGGCGTGAAGTCGAAGACGAAGGCCGGGTCGATGTCGTCCCAGGACGAGTCATCGGGTGCGCGGGTGTCAGGTTCGGGATGCTCCCGAGTGTGTTCCATGGTGGATGCTCCGGAATGAGTAGGTGTCGGCGGGCAGGCCGAGGACAGCGATCGACATGTCACGACTCCTTCCATTCCGGGATCGGGTGCCGGAGGCACCCGGCGGGATGAGCCGACGATCCCACCCCGGCTGCCCGCCCGCAACGCATTTACCTGGCGCGGCCCGGGGGCGCCGTGGCCTACCGTGGATGCGTGATCTTCGAGGAGCACCCGCCGCCGAAGCCGTTGGCGGGGGCGGTGTCGCGGCTGTGGTACCTCGAGGCGCCGCGACTCCGGCCGTTCGAGAAGATCCTCCCGCTCCCGTTCATGCACCTGATCGTGAACCTCTCGGAGCCGTACCTGATCTACGACCGCGCCGGTGCGGCCACCCCGGTCGCCGACACCTTCTTCTCCGGGATCCAGTCGGAGTATCTGGTGATCGCCTCGCCGCCGGTCATCCGTCACGTCGGGGTCGAGCTCCGCCCGGGCGGGCTCGGCGCCCTCGCCGCCACACCGGCCACCGACGTCGCGCGGCAGGTGCTCGACGCCCGCAGCGTCGTACCGGACGTCGACGGCCTCGTCGCGCTGGTACGACGTGGCGCGGGGCCCGCCCGGATCCTGCCGGCGCTCGCCGACGAACTCGCCCGGCGCGGCGCCGGCTGGACCGCCGACCCGGTCGCCACCGTGGCGCTGGCCGCGATCCACGCCGACCCCACCCGCGACATCTCGGACATCGCGCGCACGGCCGGCGTCTCCCACCGGCTCCTGATCGACCGGGTGCGCGCGGCGACCGGGCTGGCCCCCAAGGAGTACGCGCAGATGTGGCGGTTCCACCGGTTCGTCACCGCGCTGGGGGAGCTCCGGGCCACGCCGGACTGGGCCGGGCTCGCCGCGGACGGCGGCTACTACGACCAGCCGCACGTGATCCGCGCGTTCCGGCGCTTCACCGGGTGGACTCCGGCCGACTACCACCGGCGCGTGCGCGAGTTCGGGCCGGAGGCGGCGAACTTCGTCCCGCTCGACGAAGTGCCCCAGCCTGCCGGATGAGGCTCATCCGGCACGGTCGTAGGCGAGCCCGAGCCAGCCGAGCACCTCCGGGTCCACGTCATCGACCGACGTCAGGTCGACCCGGTGCGTGCACATCCCGCGGGCCGCGCGGAGCCGGGCCGTGGCCGGCTCGCCGCGGAGGTTGAGTCCCAGGCTCACTCGCGCGGCGCTGGGCGCCTCGACCAGCGCGAACTGCTTCGCCCGGCGCAGCGACACACCGGTCTTCTTGGGCGCGACCGCCACGTCCGGACCGAACCGCGTCGCGGCCTCGACCAGCCGCTCGTAGATCGGCCGCAGGCCCGCCTTGCGACCGGCGTACTGCGCCGCGACGAGGTCCTCCGGCTCGGTGTCGGCGCCCCGGGAGCGGTGCAGGGTGACGATCAGGTTGGCGTAGCCGTGCGAGACGCCGTGCTCGGCCTTGAGGAAGTCGAGCGCCGCCCGATGCCGGTCGTGGCCGGACCCGTCGAGGACCTCGAACCACTCCGCCAGGCTCCGCCCCGTCTTGTCCGGAAGGTTGTCGATCATCGTCTGCGTCGCCGCGTCCACGTCCATAGCGGGACGATAGGGACCGCGCCCGGAGCCTGGATTGTACGAGTTTGCGCTCGCCTGCCCGCCCGCAACTGCCTGGCCGCGGAGTGGGGCGGCCCGATAGCGTCGGGGCATGGGTACGGCGCACCACTACTCGGTCACGACCACCTGGACGGGCAACCGGGGCGAGGGCACCTCGTCGTACCGGGGCTATGGCCGCGACCACGACCTCGCGGCCGACGGGCCGCCGGTGTTGCCTGCGTCGGCGGACCCGGCGTTCCGCGGCGAGCCGACCCGGTGGAACCCCGAGCTGCTGCTCGTCGCCGCGCTGTCGGACTGCCACATGCTGTCCTTCTTGCACATGTGTGTCGCGAACGGCGTGGTCGTGACGGCCTACCGGGACGAGGCGACCGGGGTGATGGAGCAGGAGGGGCTCGGCGGGCACTTCACCGAGGTCGTGCTGCGCCCCGAGGTGACGGTGGCCGCGCCGTCGATGCTCGACCGGGCGGGGGAGTTGCACCACGACGCGCACGAGGCCTGCTTCATCGCGAACTCGGTCAACTTCGAGGTCCGCATCCAGCCGACCACGGTCAGCACTGGGTGACGACCAGGACCTCGTCGAGTCGGCCGGCGACGAGGTGGTCGTCGCGGATCAGCCAGTACATCCGCCCGACGTCACCGATCATCGTCCCGAGTCCCTCCTCGTCGGAGTCGACCTGGAGCAGGAGCCGCCACTCGTGGGGATCGCCCTCGCCGGCCCGGATCATCTCGCGCCGCTTCCGCCCCTTGACGACGTCCAGGTCGTAGAGGAAGTCGAGGTCGTTCACGGGATCGTCCTGGATCCGGTCCGGCTGGCCGAGGAACCTGTGGATGGTCTCCGGCTCGTCCTGCTCCCCGACGAGGCGGTCGTAGCGATCGAGCGGATACCCCTTGCTGCCGAGCGGAAGCTCCATCACCTCCATCGCGTCGCACTCGGCCGGCGTCCAGTCGACGGTCATCGCGACGGGCTGTGGCCGCAGCCGCGCCTCGTCCTCGAGCTTCTTGGGGAGCTTCCTCGGTACGACGGGGGTGCCGGCCGGCGTGTGCACCACGCGCCACTGACCGCGGCGCTCGAAGAACGATCCATAGCCGTTGCGGTCCGCGATGAGGGCGAAGAACGAGAGCAGGCCACTCTCCGGGAGCCCCCGCGGCCGAAACCGTTCCGGCACCTGCGCGAGGTCGAGTTGGGCGAGGAAGGCCAAGGGCTTGCTCTTCCACTCCGGCCACTCGACGTCGACTGGCAGATCGGGCTGCCCGCCCAGCCTGCCGTCGGCCGACTCGGCGTCCGTCTGCGTGAGGCGGAGCCCGTCGCGGCCCGCCGCGACGAGCGCCTCGGCGTGCTTGCTCAGCCGCTTGTCGCCCGCCAGCCGCTGCCGCAGCTCTTCCGGCGACCTGGTGTACGGAAGATCCTTGCGTCCCATCGGGACACCCTAGACGTGCGACCAACGCGTGGACGCTGGCGGTCGCCCGGTCGCCCGGCCGCCCGGCCGCCGACGCCGTACGACGGCCGACAAGAGTCCCTGGGTAGCGTGCGGTGCCATGACGACCCACAGACAGTTCGCCGAGGACCTGCGTGCGGGCAAGCCGCTGGTCGGCTACTGGTCGGCGATGGACTCGCCGGTCTCCAACGAGCGGATCGGGCGGCTCGGCTACGACTACGTGTGCCTGGACATGCAGCACGGGCTGATCGGCTACGCGGGGATGCTCGCGAACCTGCTGGCGATCGACGCCGGCTCGACGTCGGTCGGGCTGGTCCGGGTGGAGGCCAACGACTTCACGATGATCGGGCGCGCCCTCGACGCCGGCGCGGTCGGCGTGATCGTGCCGATGATCGACGACGCGGCCGACGCCGCGGCCGCGGTGGCCGCGTGCCGGTACCCGCCGCTGGGGCGCCGCTCCCACTATCCCGCCAGGGCGGCGCTGCGGATCGGCTTCGACCCCGCCGACTCCCACGCCGCGGTCGCCGTGATCGGGATGATCGAGACCGCGCAGGGGCTCGCGAACGTCGAGGAGATCGCCGCCACGCCGGGCCTCGACGCCCTCTACATCGGCCCCTCGGACCTGCGGCTTGCGGTCGGCGGGGCGACCACGAGCGATCCCACGGTCGAGGAGGAGTTCCAGGCGGCGCTGGCCCGGGTGCGGGCGGCCGGGGCTGCCGCGGGGATCCCGGTCGGCATCCACACGCCGACCGGCGCCGTCGCCGCGGAACGGCTCGCGGCCGGCTACAGCTTCGTCTCCGTCTCCTCCGACCTCACGCATCTCGAAGCGGCTGCCGCGGGTCACTTGGACGTCGTACGGCGCGGCGCGGGCGAGGCCTGAGCGCCTGCCGTTGCCGGGTCAGAACCACTCAGGCCGCAGCGGCGAGGCGGCCGTCATGCCGCCGTCGACCACGAAGCACTGGCCGGTCACCCAGGACGCCTGGTCCGAGGCGAGCCAAGCGACCACGTCGGCGATGTCGCTCGGCTTGCCGAGGCGTCCGGCGGGGCTTCGGGCCACGGCGTCGCGGAGTGCCGCGGCGGGGTCGTCGGCGAGCGCGAACCCGGAGTCGGCCATCTCGGTGGCGACCCAGCCCGGGCTGATCGCGTTGCACCGCACCCGAGGCCCGTGGTCGACGGCGATCGAGCGGGTCAGGCCGTGAACGAACGCCTTCGAGGCGTTGTAGAGCGCCATCGTCGGGTCGGCCACGTTGCCGGAGATCGAGCCGATGTTGACGATGACGCCGCCGTGCTCGACCAGCTGCGGCAGTACGGCGCGGCACATGTTGAAGGTGCCCCGGCAGTTGACGCCGACCACGAGGTCCCAGTCGTCGTCGGTGGAGTCGACGACGTTGCGCTCGACCACCACGCCGGCGTTGTTGACCAGCAGCGAGACCGGCCCGAAGACCTCGTTCGCGCGTCGTACGACGTCTGCGGCCTGGTCCGGTACGGCGACATCCGCTCGGACCCAGCACACCTCGGGCGCCAGGTCCGTCGGCCGGTCGCCGCGCCCGCAGGTCACGACCCGGGCGCCGTCGGCGAGGAGCCGGTCCACGATCCCGCGGCCGATGCCCCTGCTGCCGCCGGTCACGATCGCGGTGTGCCCGGTCGTCATGACGGCCCGCCCCGGCGTACGCGCTTCAGCTCTGTCGCACCCATGGCCGCAGATCGTAGCCGGGTCATGCTTAGCGTTCGCTGGGCACGCACCAGGTGCGTGCTGAGCGCACCGTAGGGGCAATACGCGCTGGCACGGGCCCCAGTTCGGTAGGAGACTTTCCTCATGCCCCGTGGAAACCCGTTGCGCCGTTTGACCATCAGCGTCTCGGCCTGGATGGCCGCCGCAGCCCGGCGGACCCTGCGGATCCGAGACGGACTCGCTGGTGTGGCCGAGTGGGAGCGCGAGCACGGGGCATTCACCGAGGAGGAGATGGCGGCCGCTCGCCTGCGCGTCGTGGGCGACCCATCCTGAGCATCCTCGGCCTCCAGGTGCTGGCTGAAGTGCATCGGTAGACGATGCCCAACAGGAGTGGCGTACCAGGAGGTGATCCCGGCCGGGGTGTTCCGTGGGCCCGTTCGAATCTGATTATCAGATATCATGGCCCCATGCGCACAGTCACAGCCACCGAGGCCTCTCGCCGGTTCTCCGACCTGCTCGATGCGATCGAGGCCGGGGACACGGTGACGGTCACTCGAGGCAACCGGCCCATCGCGGAGATGCGGCCCGCGCCACGTCGTACTGGGCGTGATCTGAGGGCGGCGCTGGCAGACGTCCCGCCTCCCGATGACTGTTTCGCTGAGGACATCGCCGGTGCCTTGGGTGCTTTGAGTCCCGAGGAGACGGACCCGTGGGCAGGAGAGTGATCCTCGACACGACGGCCCTCATCGACTACGAGCGGGGAACCATCGACCGCGCCTTCCTGGATGACGACGAGGTCGCCGTTGCTGCGATCACGGTGGCGGAGTACCGCATAGGCATCGAGCTTGCAGACACTCTCGAACGTGCCGCGGACCGCTCCCGCGCGCTGGCGGCGATGACGAGCGTGATCGAGGTGTTGGAGTACACCGAGCTGACTGCCGTCCATCACGCGAGGTTGATCGCCCACGCACGGCGTTCGGGCCGGAGTCGCGGGGCTCACGATCTGATCATCGCCGCGCATGCTGCTCAGACGGGGCGGGTCCTGCTCAGCGGAGAGGCAGCGGCACGCTTCGGCGAGCTTCCCGGTGTTGCCGCAGAGCGGATCTGACCGAGGGCACCGCCGTTGTGTGATTCCGACTTGCCCCTCGTGGAGCTGCGAAGTCTCCTGGCGGAAGATCGCGAGCGCACGTCCGACAGGATCGAGGCACTGACGCGGAACGTCAGGTCGATCGTCGACGGGGCTCGGTACACCGCGACCGACGACGAGCACGACCCCGAGGGTGCGACGATCGCCTTCGAGCGTTCCCAGGCCGGCGCGTTGCTCGCCGCGGCCCGGGAGCACCTGGCCGAGGTCGACCTGGCATCGGCCAAGCTTGCCGACGGCAGGTACGGCGCCTGCGAGCGCTGCGGCGATCCCATCGCCCACGAGCGGCTGCTGGCTCGTCCCGCCGCGCGCACCTGCATCGCCTGCGCCTCCTGACCGCGCACGCGCGCGCGGAGCGATTCACGACCGCCCAGCGGTCGCAGATCGCTCCGCAAGCCGGGACTCCTGGCCGGGGAGGGACTCTCAGGCGAGCAGGAGCGGCGGGATCAGGCCGTCCGGTGGAGCTCGGCCTCGACGGCGCGGCGGATCCATGCGGACACCGTGCGGTCGTCGGCGTCGGCGCGCCTCTTGATCTCCTCCATGGTGGACTTGGGGAAGCGCACTGGGATGGGGGCCGTCAGGCTTGCCTTCCGGCGGCGCGGCGGTCCCTGCGGGACTTGGTTCTCGGGCCGGGCGTAGAACTCGTACTCCTCCTCAGGAGTCATCTCAGTAGTCATTGCGGTCCCTCCTGTAAATCGCGGCGAGGCCGAGGGAGGCCTCGTAGCAGCCGATCGGGCGACACATCCGTGGGTTCCCGGCTCGGCTCGGTGCAATCGGTACGACGATGATCAACCCGCCTACCTCGGCGACCAGTAGCCAATGGGCTGGCGGCTTGGCTGGGTAGAAGATCGGATCGCTCGCCCAGACGTCGAGGACGTCGTCCATCCCGAGTCCGGGATGCTTGAACAGGTGCGCAGCTTGAGTGTCGACCTCGAACGGATACTCCGCGAGCAGGTCGGGATCGAGTCTCTCGCCCACGCCCATACTGTATACCAACCGTATACGATCAACCGGACTCCTATGCTGGCGCCCGTGAGTTCGGAGCGGGGCGCGGGGGAGAAGGACCGCCAGGAGCGGATCCTCGGGGCCGTGACGACCCTGCTGTCGCAGCGCGGCATCGGCGGCGTGAGCATGCGGGCGGTCGCGCGCGAGGCCGGGGTCGCGCTCGGGCTCGTCAACTACTACTTCACCGACAAGACCGGCCTGATCAGCGCGGCCCTGCGCCGGGTCGAGGAGCAGGACGTCGCACTGGTCGCGCCCGGGGTGGCCGAGGACTCTGAGGAGCGGCTGACCGGGGCGCTCAACAGGGTGGCGGCGCCGGAGTTCCTCACCACCGAATACCTCTCCCTGCGGCTCCAGCTCTGGTCGCTGGCGCAGGTCGAGGCCGAGTTCGCGCAGATCAACACCCAGGCGCAGACCCGCTATCGCGACGGCCTCGCCGCACTGATCTCCGCCGCGCGACCCGGGCTCGGCGACGAGGAGTGCCGCAGGCGCGCGGCCGACGTCGACGTCATCCAGAACGGCCTGTGGTTGACGGCCCTCCTCGGGCTCGACGAGGCGTCGGTACGGCGCGCGGTCGCCCTGTGCGAGCGAATCGCCCTCGCACCCTGAGGCCGGCCTGGCCGGTTTCCGACGCCAGATGCCCGAAACCGGCCCTATAGGTGCCGCTGGAGCCATCGAGCGTCGGAAACCGGCCAGAAGATCCTGGCGCTGGGCCAGTTGAACGATCGTTCAAAGACGGGCTAGCATCCAGAAGCATGACGCCCCTCACCCAAGAAGATGTCCGCAGGATCGCGGTCGGCTACGACCACGACCACCCGGGCCGCTCCATGTCCCTGCGCTCCGAGGCGTACGTCGACCCGCTGTGGCACGACGCCGAGCAGCGCGGGGTCTTCGCCCGCACCTGGCAGTGGCTGTGCCACGTCGAGAAGCTCGCGCGACCCGGCAGCTACGTGGCCTCGACGATCGCGGGCATGCCGATCGTCGCCGTCCGCGACCGCACGGGCGAGCTCCGCGCCTTCTACAACGTGTGCAAGCACCGTGCCCACGAGCTGCTCCAGGGCGAGGGCACCACCAGGGCCATCGTATGCCCCTACCACGCCTGGACCTACGGCCTCGACGGCGGCCTGCGCGGCGCCCGCAGGGTCCAGGACATGGACTTCGACAAGTCCCAGATCTGCCTGGACCGTGTCCAGATCGAGGAGTTCGCCGGCTTCGTCTACGTCAACCTCGACCCGACCGCGGCGCCGCTCGCCGCGCAGGCCCCGGACCTCGCCGAGGAGATCGCCTTCTGGGCGCCCGACGTCGCAAGCCTGACGCACGCGAAGCGGCTGACCTACACGATGGAGACCAACTGGAAGAACGCGATCGACAACTTCCTCGAGTGCTACCACTGCCACATCGCCCACAAGGAGTTCGTCGACCTGGTCGAGATGGACACCTACGAGGTCAAGACGCACGGCATCTGGTCCAGCCACTTCGCCGAGGCCGGCACGCACAAGAACACCGCGTACGACGTCTCCGGCGCGACCGTCAACCAGCACGCGGTGTGGTGGCTGTGGCCCAACACCTGCCTGCTGCGCTACCCGGGCCGCGGCAACTTCATGGTGCTCCAGGTGCTCCCGCTCGGGCCCGAGCGGACCTATGAGACCTGGGACTTCTTCCTTGAGACCCCCGAGCTCACCGACGCCGAGATCGAGTCGGTCAAGTACATCGACGACGTGCTCCAGCAGCAGGACATCACGCTGGTGGAGAGCGTCCAGCGCGGCATGCGCACGCCCGCCTTCGACCAGGGCCGGATCGTGTACGACTCCTCCAGGTCGGGCTCCGGACTCTCCGAGCACGGCGTCCACCACTTCCACGGCCTGCTGCTCGACGCCTACAAGCGCCTCGTCGGCCTGGAGCCCGGGCCGACACGGGCACACGAACAAGAGCCCGCGACAGTCTGAGGAGGAGCCATGCCCAAGTCAGTCATCGTCACCTGCGCGCCCACCGGCGGAATCCATACGCCGACCATGTCCCCGCACCTGCCGATCACGCCCGAGGACATCGCGGCCGCGTCGATCGAGGCCGCCGAGGCCGGGGCCGCGATCATCCACCTGCACGCACGCAACCCGGAGACAGGTCGGCCCGACCCGAGGCCGGAGCTCTTCGAGGAGTTCATGCCCCTGATCTCCGCCGGCTGCGACGCCGTCCTCAACGTGTCGACCGGCGGCGGCCTCGGCATGACCCGCGAGGAGCGTCTGCGCGCCGCCGTGGCCACCTCGCCGGAGATGGCCTCCCTCAATGTGGGCTCGCTGAACTTCGGCATCTTCCCGATGCTGGAGAAGTACTCGGAGTGGAAGCACGAGTGGGAGCCCGAGTTCCTGGAGATGACCCGCGACTTCATCTTCAAGAACACCTTCGCCGACATCGAGTACGTCGTGAAGGAGCTCGGCCAGGGGCACGGCACCCGGTTCGAGTTCGAGTGCTACGACCTCGGCCACCTCTACAACCTGGCCTGGCTGATCGACCAGGGCTGGCTCGAACCGCCCTACTTCGTGCAGATGGTCTTCGGCGTCCTCGGCGGCGTCGGCGCCGACCTGGACAACCTGGTCCACATGCACACGATCGCCGAGAAGCTCTTCGGCGACAGCTACGAATGGTCGGTGCTCGCGGCCGGCCGTCACCAGATGTCGTTCGCCACCCAGGCCGCGATGCTCGGGGGCAACCTGCGGGTCGGCATGGAGGACAGCCTCTACATCGGCCCGGGCGAGCTCACGCCGTCCAACGCGGCCCAGGTGCGCAAGATCCGCGGCATCGTGGAGTCGCTGGGCCACCGCATCGCCACCCCCGCCGAGGCGCGGGAGCGGCTCGGGCTGAAGGGAGCCGACCATGTCGCATTCTGAGCCGGGCCGGGTCGCGATCCTCGGCGGCGGACTGATCGGCCGGAGCTGGGCGGCGCTCTTCCTCGCCGCGGGCAAGTCCGTCGCCGTGTACGACGTCGACCCCGCCGCCGGGGAGCGACTGCGGCAGACGGTGGACGACGCCTGGCCGGTGCTGACCCAGCTGGGGCTGGCCAGCGGGGAGACGCCGTACGAACGGATCACACTCTGCCGGGACCCCGCCGACGCGGTGGCGGGCGCGGAGTTCGTGCAGGAGAGCGTCCCGGAGCGGATCGGGCTCAAGCACGAGCTCTACCGGGCGATCGAGCCGGCCCTCACGGCAGAGGCGATCGTCGCCTCCTCCGCCTCCGGGCTCACCCTGTCCGAGCTGCAGGGCGGCTGGGGTGACCCGGGCCGGTTCGTGCTCGGCCACCCCTTCAACCCGCCGCACCTGATCCCCCTGGTCGAGGTGATGGGCAACGAGCGGACGGCGCCGGGCGTGGTGGCCCGGGCCCGCGCCTACTACGAGGCGGCGGGCAAGGTCACGATCGAGGTCAAGCGGGAGGTGCCGGGCCACGTCGCCAACCGACTGCAGGCCGCGCTGTGGCGCGAGGCGATCCACCTGGTCAACGAGGGCGTGGCGTCGGTGGCCGACGTCGACACCGCGGTCTCCTCCGGCCCCGGCCTGCGGTGGGCGGTGATGGGCCCCACCGGGCTCTTCGACCTCGGCGCCGACGGCGGACTCGCGCAGTTCTGCGCGAACTACACCGACAGCTTCAACCGCTGGTGGGACGACCTCGGCACGCCGCACCTCGACGACGCGACGGCGGCCCGCCTGGTCGACGGACTGGCCCGCACCGAGAGCGTCGGGGTGCGCGCCGCCCGGCGGGACCGCACGCTCACCGAAGTCGTCGCCGCCACGCACCGACCCGAGACCGAGCCCCCGTTCGTGCGCTAGCCGGAACGGCTGCTGCGCGAAGGCACCGACCCCGGCGAGAGCGCCCCTCACGGCATCTGACCGGGCCGCGCCTCAGACGAGGAACGTCGCGTCGGGGACGTCGGTGACGAACATGTACCCCGGCGCGTGCGTCACGGCGAAAGGCGGGCGGGAGGCCATGACCGCCGCCTGCGGCGTCACACCGCACGCCCAGAAGACCGGGATCTCGCCCTCGCGCACCTCCGGCGCGTCGCCGAACTCGGGCGCCTGCAGGTCTGCGATGCCGAGCGCGGCGGGATCGCCGACGTGCACCGGCGCGCCGTGCACGGCCGGGTAACGACCCGAGATCCTGACCGCGTCGGCGACGCGCGATGCCGGGATCGGCCGCATCGAGACGACGAGCTGGCCGCTCAGCCGCCCAGCGGGGGCGCAGGCGCGGCTCGTCCGGTACATCGGGACGTTCCTCCCGATCTCCTGATGCCGAATGGCGATGCCAGCGTCGACGAGCCCCGCCTCGAAGGTGAAGCTGCAGCCGATGAGGAACGACACCAGATTGGGTTGCTCCTCCCAGGCGGAGGTCGCATCGCTCGTCTCCTCGGCGAGCTCGCCGTCCCGCCAGATCCGATAGGCGGGAATGTCGGTGCGGATGTCGGCTCCCCGCGCCATGAGCGGCTCGGTGTCGCCCGCATCGAGCACCTCCAGCACCGGGCATGCGCGGGGATTGCGCTGGGCGTAGAGGAGCATGTCGAAGGCCCAGTCGGCGGGCACCGCGATGAGGTTCGCCTGCACGAGCCCGTGAGCGATGCCGCTCGTGGGCTCGACTCGGCCCGCCCGGTACGCGGCACGGGCCGTCCGTGCCTCGTCGAGCTGTGCGGGGGTCGCGCCGGTCTCGCGGAAATCTGACTGAAGATCGATGAGGGACATGGGTCAGTCTTTTCCAGGTCGTGAGTCGAGTGAGTGGCGGATTGGGTGCTTGGTCGGTGAGCTTGTCGAAGCGTCGTCCGCCGGCGACCCTTCGACAGGCTCAGGTCGCGGCGACGTCGTCTGGGTGGCCGGCACGCCTCGGGGCTCGGAGCCGGCAAAGGTCCGCCCGCGGTCGTGATGCCGGAAGACCGCCGTGGCGTCGCGACGGTCTAGGACTCGACGGTGCCGAGGACCTGTTTCGCGGCGACGTTCGTCTCGGCCGCCGCGCTCTGACGAAGGGTGCCGCCGCGCGGCGCCTTCACGGGAACCTCCATCTTCATGGCCTCGACGATCGCAACCGTCTCGCCCTCGGCCACGGTCGCGCCGTCCTCGGCCTTCCACGCGCTGAGCGTCCCCGAGAAGGGTGCGAGCAGGGCGCCGGGATCAGTCGCTCCGGCAGCCGACGCATCCTCGGCGCTCTCGGCACCGCCGGGCGCACCCGCCGCGGCGCCCAGGCGTGCCAGCAGGGCGTCGGGCAGGCCGACCTCGACGCGGCGCCCGTCGATCTCCATCGGCACGCGGTTCAGGCGTGGCTGACCGGGCGCCGGCGCGAGCTCCGCGGGCTCGAACGTCGCCGTGCACTCCTCTTCGATCCAGCGCGTGTGAACGCCGAACCCGTCGCCGGAGCCGACGAAGGCGGGGGCGGTCACGATGTAGCGATCGAACGGGAGCACGGTCGCGACGCCCGAGATCTCGAACTCCGACAGCGCGCGGCGTGATCTCTCCAGCGCCTCGTCGCGGTCGCGGCCCCAGACGATGAGCTTGCCCAGCAGCGAGTCGAAGGTGCCCGGGACGATCTGCCCGGCGGCGAAGCCGGCATCCAGCCGCACGCCCTGACCGCTCGGCGCGTCGAAGCGCTCGATCAGACCCGGCGTCGGCAGGTACCCCAGGCCGGGATCCTCGGCGTTGATGCGGAACTCGATCGCGTGTCCGAAGCTGGGAATCTGCTCCGGCACCCGCATGGGCTCGCCCGCCGCGATCCGGAACTGTTCGCGCACCAGGTCGATTCCGGTCACGACCTCGGTGACCGGGTGCTCGACCTGCAGACGCGTGTTCACCTCCAGGAACGACAGGGTGCCGTCGTCGCCGAGCAGGAACTCGACGGTGCCGGCGCCCACGTATCCCGCGGCGCCGCAGATGCGGGCGGCGGCCTGATGGATGCGCTCGCGCAGCTCGGGGTCGAGGAACGGCGCCGGCGCCTCCTCGACGAGCTTCTGGTTGCGCCGTTGCAGCGAGCAGTCGCGCGTGCCGAGCGCCACCACCCGCCCGTGCCTGTCGCCGAGCACCTGCGCCTCGATGTGCCGGGGCCGGTCGAGGAAGCGCTCGACGAGGCAGTCGCCCTGCCCGAACGCCGTCACCGCCTCGCGCACGGCGGACTCGTACGCCTCCGGGATCTCCTCGCGCTCGCGCACCACGCGCATGCCGCGGCCGCCGCCGCCGTGCACGGCCTTGATGATCACGGGCAGGCCGTGCGCGTCTGCGAACGCCACCGCCTCGTCGGCGTCCTTCACCGGGTCGTTCGTGCCCGGCACGAGCGGGGCACCGACCTCGGACGCCAGCGCACGGGCTCGTGACTTGTCGCCCAGCAGCTCGATGGTCGCAGGATCCGGTCCGATCCACACCAGCCCGGCATCCTGCACCGCCCGCGCGAACCGAGCGCTCTCGGACAGGAACCCGTAGCCGGGGTGCACCGCGTCGGCCCCCGAGCGCTTCGCCACCTCGAGCAGCTTCGCGATGTCGAGGTAGGTCTCTCCCGGCGTCTCGCCGTAGAGGGCGTAGGCGTCGTCGGCGACTTGGACGTGCAGCGCGTCGGCATCCGTGTCGGCGTAGACCGCGACCGAGCGCAGCCCCGCCTCGCGTGCGGCGCGCGCGACGCGCACGGCGATCTCGCCGCGATTGGCGATGAGGACCGTCGAGAGGGGTCGGGCCGAGGCCTGGCTGTCGGTGGGCGCGCTCATCGGCTGCTCGCTTTCGTCGGTGTTCTCGGGAAGGTCGGCGGGTACGACGGGAACGAACCGCACCTTGGCGTCGGGCGGCAGCTGTGCTGCGAGCTCGAGGTCGTCCTCGCAGACGACGCCGATCACCGGGTAGCCGCCGGTCAACGGGCGATCGGCGAGGAACAGCACAGGCTGGCCGTCCGGCGGGACCTGCAATGCTCCCGTCGCGAGCCCCTCACTGGGAAGCTCCTGTTGGGCATAGTCGTCTGCCCGGACCAGCGGCGCGCCGGACAACCGGACGCCGACGCGATCGCTGCGCGGGGTCACCTTCCAGTCCTGGCTCCACAGCCGACGGGCGCCGGTGGCATCCTCGCGCGCGAACCAGTCGTCCCGCGGGCCCGGGATCACCCGGAGCACGGTGACCTTGCCGGGCCTGGGCAGCCTGCCCCGGGTCGGCGCCGGCTCCGCGGTCTCCGCGGTCGCCCAGCGGCCCGCGTGAACGGTGTCGCCTGCTCCGAGGGGTACGGGGCCGAGCCCGGCAAGCGTGTCGCGGGAGGCGCTGCCCAGAGCGAGCGGCGCCTCGACGCCGCCGCGGATGGCGAGCACGGTGCGGAATCCGCTGCTCGGCGCCTCGAGGGTGAACGACTCGCCGGCGGCTACCTCGAACACCCGGCCGTAGGGTACGGCGCGCGTGGCGCCCTCCCCGTCGATGGACCCGGCCCGGGGGGCACCGGTGATCGCCAGCTCCACGGGCGATTGGGCCCGGGCGGAGAACTCCCCGACGCCGAGCTCGAGCACGGCGGCGCGCCCGTCGTTGCCGACCAGTTTGTTCGCGGCGTCGAGGGCGCTGCGGTCCGCTGCGCCCGAGGCGCTCACGCCCATCGCGGCCAGACCCGGGCGGCCACGATCCTGAATGAGCGTCTGCAGTCCCGGGTCGAGGATCTCCAGCGCGGGATCGGCGCCATCGGCCCCAGTGCTGGCCGCCGCGCTCGTCGTCCGGCTGGCATCCGATGTCGGGTCGCCGATGACGCGCAACGCTTCTCGCTCCGGCGCGAAGCGCACCCGGTTCCCCGGCACGAGCAGGGCCGGCTGCTCGCGGTCGAGGTCCCACATGCTGCTCGCGGTGCGCCCGATGAGCTGCCATCCCCCCGGGCTCTGCCTCGGGTACACCGCGGAGAAGGGGCCCGCGAGACCGACCGATCCGGCGTCGATGCGCGGTCGCGGCGTCGACCGCCGGGGCACGCGCAGTGCGGGGTCGCCTCCCGACAGGTAGGCGAAGCCCGGCGCGAACCCGGTGAACGCCACGGTGTACTGCGCCGCGAGGTGACGCTCGATGACCTGGTCGACGCTCATGCCGGCGATCTCGGCGACCTCGGCGAGATCGAGGCCGTCGTAGCTCACCGGGATCACGGTCTCGGTGACCGCGCCTGCACGCTCGCCGGCGGACGCGCCGCCCGCGAGCAGGTCTGGCAGCCGGCGTTCCAACGCTCGTGGGCGACGCGCTTCGCCGCCGCGCACCAGCACCGTCTCGGCGGCGGGCACGAGCTCGTCGACGTCGAGGACCCCCGACTCCCAGGCGGTCGTGAGCCGGTGAAGCACGTCGAGCGCGCGCTCGAGGCTGCCGCAGTCGAGCAGCACGGCGTCGCTGCCGGCGCTGCGGAGCCGCACGCCCGCCGTACTCATGGGTGCTGCCCCATGAAGGACTCGAGGCTCACCCCGTCGGCGGTCAGGCGATCCCGCACGGCCACCGCCATCTCCACCGCCCCGTCGCTGTCGCCGTGCACGCAGATCGACTCGGCGCGCAGCTGCACCTCGCTCCCGTCGCGTGCGATCACGACGCCGTCGCGCACCAGGCGCGCCATGCGCTCGGCGACCTCGTCCGGGTCGTGCAGCACGGACCCCGGCTCTCGACGTGACACGAGCGCACCGGTCGGTTCGTAGGCGCGGTCGGCGAAGGCCTCCGGTACGGCGCGGACGCCGGCATCCTCGGCCTGATCGACGAGCTGGGAGGCCGCGAGGCAGACCAGCGGCAGGTCCGGGTCCAGCGCGTGCATGGCGCGGAGCACGGCCGCGGCCTGGCGCTCGTCGCGGGCGATGGTGTTGTAGAGCGCGCCGTGCGGCTTCACGTAGCGCACGTGAGTGCCGGCCACGCTCGCGAGCGCCTGCACGGCGCCGATCTGGTAGATGACGTCGGCCTCCAGCTCGGCGTCGGTGGGGTTCATGTCGCGTCGGCCGAACCCCGAAAGATCGGGGTAGGCGACGTGGGCCCCCACGGTCACGCCTTGCGCTGCCGCGGCCCGCATGGTCTCGAGCACGGAGCGCGGGTCACCGGCGTGAAAGCCGCACGCGACGTTCGCGCTCGTGACGATGCCGAGCATGGTCTCGTCGTCTCCCATGCGCCAAGCGCCGTAGTGCTCGCCGAGGTCGCTGTTCAGGTCTATCCGTGTCATCAGATTCTTTCCGGTATTCGGATCATCGCAGGGGTGCCGCTCGCCGAGGGTGGGCCTTACGCGCCCAGGAACCGGAAGATCGGGACGAAGGCGACCACGCCCATGTACCACGTCAGGGCGGCCACCAGGGTGCCGGCGCCGAGCAGCCAGCGATTCACGCGGTATCCGTTCAGCAGGTCGCGTCGGAACCACCCGATGTACATCATGATCGTGAAGCCGAACGGCAGGATCAGCCCGTTGAACCCGCCCGCGAAGACGAGGAGCGCGGCCGGGGTGGTGCCGAGCAGCAGGTAGACGGTGAGGCTCACCAGGATGAAGCCGACCGTCACGAGGTCGCGAACGCGCCCCTCGATGCGGCGGTGGAACACGGTCATGAACGACACCGAGGTGAAAGCCGCCCCGATGACGCTCGAGGTCGCGGCCGCCCAGATAACGACGCCGAACGCGCGCAGGCCGAACTCGCCCGCGGCGGCATGGAACGCCTGCGCGGCCGGATCCCCGGTCACGTCGATGACCGTCCCGCTCGCGATGACGCCGAGGAAGGCGAGGAAGAGCAGATAGCGGAGCACGCCGGTGACCCCGATGCCGAGCAGCGCGGAGCCCGTGATCTCTTTGATGTGCTGCGGCCCGCTGACCCCCGAGTCGAGCAGCTTGTGCGCACCCGAGTAGGTGATGTAACCGCCGACCGTGCCGCCGACGATCGTCGTGATCATCGCGAAGTCGAAGGTGTCGGGCCAGACGGTCTGGCGCAGCGCCTCGCCGACCGGGGGGTCCGAGACGATCGCGACATAGAGGGTCAGCAAGAGCATGACAGCGCCGAATGCGACGACGGCCTTGTCCATTGCATGACCCGCCCGCTTCGAGACGAAGATGCCGATGGCGAGCAGCGCGCTGATGAGCCCGCCGATCTTTGGATCGAGCCCGATCATGGCATCCAGACCGAGGCCTGTGCCGGCGATGTTCCCGACGTTGAAGACCAGCCCGCCGAGGATGATGAGCACGGAGAGCACGAACCCGCTGCCCGGGATCGCCGCGTTCGCCAGCTCGCCCGCTCGTTTGCCGCTGACCGTGACGATGCGCCAGATGTTCGACTGGACGACGAAGTCGATGAGGATCGAGAGGAGGATGCCGAACGCGAACGCCGCGCCGAGCGCAACGGTGAACGTCGCGGTCTGGGTGATGAACCCCGGTCCGATAGCCGAGGTCGCCATGAGGAAGATGGCGCCGAGGAGCGACCCCTTCCGTGCCTTGACGAAACCGCTCGCGCCGTCCTCGGTCGTCGCAGAGCCCGTGCCCTCCGGCGTCCCCTCGTGGTCCTCGGGTGTCGCGTGACTCATCCGGTCGCCGCCCTTCCATCGCTTCGTTGCGCCGGCCACCGCGCACGTCCGCACGATGGAACCCGACGGCCAGCGTAGTCCTTGGTTGTTGAACTGGTCAAGAAGAATTGTTCAACAATTAGTTAGGTAGTAGGTTACAGCCGTGTGACGTTCCCGTTGCGCTTCCAGAGCGGACCCGACCGCGGGACGCCCTAGAATCCGACTATGGCAGTTCACCGCGACACCCTCACCGACAACCTCCGGGAACGGATCGTCGCGGGCGAGTTCACCCCCGGATCGCGCCTGTCGGAGTCCGCCCTCGCGGAGCTGCTCGGCGTGTCACGGAACACTCTGCGAGAGTCGTTCTGCGTGCTGGCCGAGCAGGGACTCGTCGAGCACACCCCCCACCGGGGGGTCTCCGTGGCCGCACCCACGATCGCGGACGTCATCGACATCTACCGCGCCCGCCGGTACATCGAGCCCGAGGCCATCGGCCAGGGCTCTCCCTTGCACCCCGCCGTGGCACGGATGCGAGAGGCCATCGAACGCGGCGAGGCGCTGTCGAAGCGGGCCGACTGGCACGCGGTCGGAACCGCGAACATGGACTTCCACACGGCGATCGTGGCGCTCGCCGACAGTCCCCGCCTCGGACGTCTGTTCCGCGACATCGCCGCCGAGCTCCGCCTCGCGTTCCTCGAGATCGACGATCCGCAGGAACTGCACGCGCCCTTCGTCGCGAGGAACCAGGCGCTGCTCGACGTCTTCGTCGAGGAGGGCCCCGCGTCCGCCGCACGGGAGTTGGAGTCCTACCTCGTCTTCTCCGAGCGAGCAGTGCTCGGCGCGTTCATCCGCGCTGGGCGGGGCTAACGACGCGCTGGATGGTGATGGGACCGCACGCTCGCCGAAGTCGTGGCGGCCCCGCATCCCCGGGAGCCGGCCTGGGCAAAGGTTATTGACCTGATGCCAAACGCGGCCGACGAGACGTCGACGGGGGCTTACTGTGGAACGGTCCCCCCACAAGGAGCTCCTAGATGAACGATGCCGCACTCTCGGTCAGCAATCTGTGGAAGATCTTCGGGCGCGGCGCAGACAGGATCGTCGGCACGCCGGACGCGGAGTTGTCGCGCGCCGACCTGAAGGAGAAGACGGGGTGCGTCGTCGGCGTCCGGGACGTCTCGTTCGACGTCGCGCCGGGCGAGGTCTTCGTGGTCATGGGCCTGTCGGGCTCCGGCAAGTCGACGTTGGTGCGGTGCCTGACCCGGTTGATCGAGCCGACCGCGGGAGAGGTCGTGATCGACGGCCGCGACGTCACCAGCGCGAGCGAGGCGCAGCTGCGCGAGCTGCGCCGTACCCACGTCTCGATGGTCTTCCAGCACTTCGGGCTGCTGCCGCACCGGCAGGTGATCGACAACGTCGCCTACGCGCTGGAGGTGCGCGGGGTGGGCAAGAGGGAACGGCGCGAGCGCGCCCAGGAGACCGTCGACCTCGTGGGGCTGTCCGGCTTCGAGAAGTCCTACCCCGATCAGCTCTCCGGCGGCATGCAGCAGCGGGTGGGGCTGGCGCGGGCGCTGGCCAACGATCCCGCGCTGCTGCTCTTCGACGAGCCCTTCTCCGCCCTCGACCCGCTGATCCGGCGCGACATGCAGAACGAGGTGATCCGGCTCCACCGCGAGCTGGGCAAGACGATGGTCTTCATCACCCACGATCTGCAGGAGGCGCTCAAGCTCGGCGACCGGATCCTGATCATGCGCGACGGCGAGATCGTCCAGGTCGGCGCGCCGGACGAGGTGGTCGGGGCGCCCGCGGACGACTACGTCCGGGACTTCACCTCCGACGTGCCGCGCTC
>JBDHZS010000054.1:0-20099 GCA_039812025.1 Nocardioides sp.
GGCGCCGAGTCGGCCCCGTGACCTGCGGGCCCCGGACGAGGATGGCTGCGTTGGCGGCCCTGTGTCTCTTGCCCGGGTTGGTGGCATGTACGTCGGAGGAGACTGCCGACACGCCGTCCTCGCGCGGTACCGCATCCTCCGGTGCATCCGCCGGGGCGGAGGGGGCCTCAGGTAGGAAGCAGGTGCGGGGCACGAAGGCGCCGAAGCGGTTGAGGACGGAGTTCGCGGATCTCACGCAGCGGCCGGTGGACCTGCTCGCCGACATCGACCTGCACGAGGCTACGTTTGCGCCGACCGTGCGGTCCGCACCTCCTGGTCGTGCGGTGTTGCTCGCTCAGCTTCTCGCAGAGGCGCCGGACGTCCACCGGAGCGCGATCGTGGCGGGCCGTCCGTTCCTCCTGACCTCCGACGGGGAGTGGCGGCGGGTCGATTTCGCCGACTACGGGGTCGAGCAGCCCTCATCGGAGTTGCCGTCTGCGCTGAGCTACGACGGACGCCAGCTTGCGCTCGGCGATCGCGAGCCCGGGCGGATGATCATCGTCGACCTGGCCACGGGCGAAGCCACGTCACACCGACTCGGCGTACGCGTCCCCGCGGGGCTGCGCTGGTCCCCCGACGGAGGACAGGTCTTCTGGTTCAACCGGCTGGGCCACCAAGATTCCTATGTCTTCGACGTCCGCACCGGGAAGTCGGAGCAACTGTCGTACTCATGGGCCAGTATCGACCATCTCGGGTCCGACGATCGGGTCGTGGAGGTCGTCTCCGCGCCCGAGGGCGAGGGTCACGCGCTCAGGATCCACACGACGGGCGAGAGCGTCGACCATCTGTTGGAGTACCCGGATTTGAAGCTCACCTGGTATCCGGTCGTCGCGGACAGGCTGGTCGCCTGGCACCACAGGGCCAAGCGGTATCGCCGCGGGCCGGCTGCCTTGGTGGCGGTGGATCCTGCCGACGGGTCGCTGGCCGGAGCTCTCACCAACCCCCAGGCACGCACCTACTGGGCGCGACCGGAAGCATGGCCTACGCCTCACGATCTGCTGTTCACAGACTATCCGGGTGGCAACCTGTACCTCTGGTCCGTTCGCGACCGACGGGTGGTCCGCATCGGCGGATTCACCACAGGCTACGCCGCCGTGGACGTCAGCCCGCCCCTGCTGCGCCGAGTGCTCAAACAGGCCGGCGTGCTCCCGGGCTGAGGCCTGCGGGACGGTGAGCCGCGGCCGAATGGGAACGCCGGGCCGGGCCGCCATAGGATCTGCCGCATGTCCGAAACCCCCGTGTCGATCAGCCGGGACGAGGTCGCGCACCTGGCCGACCTGGCGCGCATCGACCTCTCCGAGGCCGAGCTCGACCATCTCGCGCCGCAGTTGTCGGTGATCCTGGAGGCGGTGGCGTCGATCAAGGGTGTCGCCGGTGACGACGTACCGCCGATGTCGCACGCGCTGCCCCTGACCAACGTCTTCCGGGAGGACCGGGTGACTCCCGGCCTGAGCGCCGACGAGGCGCTCGCCGGGGCCCCCGCGACCGAGCGGCAGCGGTTCCTGGTGCCGCGGATCCTGGGGGACGAACAGTGATTCGCAGGACCGCCGCCGACCTGGCGGACGCGCTCGCCGCGGGGGAGACCACCAGCGTCGAGCTGACCCAGGCCCACCTCGACCGGATCGCCGACATCGACGGTCCGGTGCACGCGTACCTGCACGTGGACCCCGAGGGCGCGCTCGCCCAGGCGGAGGCCTCCGACGAGCGTCGTGCCCAGGGCGAGGCCGCCTCGGGCCTGGACGGCGTCCCGATCGCGGTCAAGGACGTGCTCGCAACGCGCGGCCTGCCCACGACCTGCGGGTCGCGGATCCTCGAGGGCTGGGTGCCGCCGTACGACGCCACCGTGGTCGCCAAGCTCCGCGCCGCGGGGCTCCCGATCCTGGGCAAGACCAACATGGACGAGTTCGCGATGGGCTCCTCCACCGAGCACAGCGGCTACGGCCCGACCCACAACCCGTGGGACCTCGACCGGATCCCCGGCGGCTCGGGCGGCGGCTCGGCGGCCGCCGTCGCGTCGTTCTCCGCGCCGCTCGCGCTCGGCACCGACACCGGCGGCTCGATCCGGCAGCCCGCCGCGGTCACCGGCACCGTCGGGGTGAAGCCGACCTACGGCGGCGTCTCCCGCTACGGCCTGGTGGCGCTCGCGAACAGCCTCGACCAGGTCGGCCCGGTCTCGCGCACCGTGCTCGACTCGGCGCTGCTGCACGACGTGATCGGCGGCCACGACCCGCGCGACTCGACCTCGATCGCGGCTGGCTGGCCCAGCTTCGCCGACGCGGCCCGCGAGGGCGCGACCGCCGACCTGACCGGCGTCCGGGTCGGCGTGATCTCGGAGCTGGCCGGCGACGGCTGGCAGCCCGGCGTGATGGCCCGCTTCGACGACGCGCTGGCCGCGCTCACCGCCGCCGGCGCCGACGTGGTCGAGGTCTCCTGCCCGAACTTCGTGCACGCGCTGGCGACGTACTATCTGATCCTCCCGGCCGAGGCGTCCTCCAACCTCGCCAAGTTCGACGCGATGCGCTACGGCATCCGCGTGGTGCCCGAGGCCGCCGCGGGGTCGTCCGGGCCGAGCGCCGAGGAGGTGATGCGCGCGACCCGCGACGCCGGCTTCGGCGACGAGGTGAAGCGCCGCATCATCATCGGCACCTACGCGCTCTCCAGCGGCTACTACGACGCCTACTACGGCCAGGCGCAGCGGATGCGGACCCTGATCACGCGCGACTTCTCGGCCGCCTTCGCCGACGTCGACGTGCTCGCCTCGCCGACCGCGCCGACGACCGCGTTCCGGCTGGGGGAGAAGCTGGACGACCCGCTGGCGATGTACCTCAACGACCTCGCCACAATCCCCGCCAACCTCGCCGGCGTGCCGGGCATCGCCATGCCCTGCGGCCTCGCCGACGAGGACGGACTGCCCGCCGGGCTGCAGCTGCTGGCGCCGGCGCTCGCCGACGAGCGGCTCTACCGCATCGGCGCCGCCGTCGAGGCCCGCCTCACCGCCGCGTGGGGCGGCCCGCTGCTCGACCGGATCCCCGAGCTCGCCGAGGAGGCGCTCTAGATGGCATCGCCCGAGACGCTTGTCAGCTACGACGAGGCCCTCGCCGCCTACGACCCGGCGCTGGGCCTCGAGGTCCACGTCGAGCTCAACACCGCGAGCAAGATGTTCTGCGGCTGCCCGACCGAGTTCGGCGCCGACCCCAACACCCAGGTCTGCCCGGTCTGCCTCGGCCTGCCCGGCGCGATGCCCGTGGTCAACCACAAGGGCGTCGAGGCCGCGATCCGGATCGGGCTCGCGCTGAACTGCGAGATCGCCGAGTGGTGCCGCTTCGCCCGGAAGAACTACTTCTACCCGGACATGCCGAAGAACTTCCAGACCTCGCAGTACGACGAGCCGATCGCCTTCGGCGGCTGGATGGACGTCGATGTTGATGGCGAGACCGTCCGGGTCGAGATCGAGCGCGCCCACATGGAGGAGGACACCGGCAAGTCCACCCACATCGGCGGCGCCACCGGCCGCATTCACGGCGCCGACTACTCGCTCGTCGACTACAACCGCGCCGGGATCCCCCTGATCGAGATCGTCACCAAGCCGATCGTCGGCACCGGCGCGAAGGCCCCCGAGGTTGCCCGGGCGTACGTCGCACAGCTGCGCGACCTGATCGTCGCGCTCGGCGTCTCCGACGCCCGGATGGAGCAGGGCTCGATCCGCGCCGACGTCAACCTGTCGCTCTCGCCCGCGGGCAGCGGCGTGCTCGGCACCCGCACCGAGACCAAGAACGTCAACTCGCTGCGCTCGGTGGAGCGCGCGGTCCGCTACGAGATCTCCCGGCACGCCGGCGTACTCTCCGACGGCGGGCGCGTGCGCCAGGAGACCCGGCACTGGCACGAGGACACCCAGATCACCACCGCCGGCCGCGAGAAGTCCGACGCCGAGGACTACCGCTACTTCCCCGAGCCCGACCTGGTGCCGGTGGCGCCGAGCAGGGAATGGGTCACCGAGTTGCGGGCGACGCTACCCGAGAACCCGGCCGCCCGCCGGGCCCGGCTGCAGGCGGAGTGGGGCTTCAGCGACCTGGACATGCGCGACACCGTCGGCGCGGGCGCGCTCGGCCTGGTCGAGGAGACGGTCGCCGCCGGTACGACGCCCGCCGCCGCCAAGAAGTGGTGGCTCGGCGAGCTCGCCCGGCGCGCCAACGACACCGGCGAGGAGATCGCCTCGCTCGGCGTGACCCCGGCGCAGGTGGCCGAGGTGCAGGCGCTCGTGGACGCGGGCACCCTCAACGACAAGCTCGCCCGGCAGGTCTTCGACGGGCTGCTCGCCGGCGAGGGGTCGCCCGCCGAGATCGTCGCCGCGCGCGGGCTGGCGATCGTCTCCGACGACGGCGCGCTGTCGGCCGCGGTCGACCACGCGATCGCCGACAACCCGGATGTCGCGGACAAGATCCGCGACGGCAAGGTGGCTGCGGCGGGTGCGCTGATCGGTGCCGTGATGCGGCAGATGCGCGGCCAGGCCGACGCCGGCCGGGTCCGCGAGCTGATCCTCGAGAAACTGAGCTGACCTGCCTCGTGCCCCGGCACGTCTGCTCCCTTTAGAACAGTTTGCACCCCTTCGTAGGGGAGCAGACTATTCAAAAGGGTGCAAACTGTGCCAGGGGGCGCAGACTCCCCGAAGGGCAGCAGACGTGATTTGCCCGGATGCTGACGCCGCGGGGGCTTCATTGCTACGCTGCGCACGCCAACGCGCCCAGGCGGGGGAAGCCGGTCCGAATCCGGCGCTGACCCGCAACCGTAGGCCGTCGCTCGGGGGCGGCGAAGCCGGAGCACCCACTGGTCCGCGTCCGACGAAGACGCTGTCGTGGACAGCGGCGCCCAGCCCCGTCCGGGTAGACGACCCGAGGTTGCGCCGCAAGCAGCGTGGAGGAAGTCTCCGATCATGAAGCAGGCATTCACCCGGCTCGCGACGCTCGCCGCCGCGACCACCCTGGCTGCGACGGCGCTCGCCGTACCGGCGCACGCGGCCAAGACCCCCGCCGAGGCCAAGCTCGGCGTCACCTGGCTCAGCAAGCAGCTCACCAATGGCCTAGTCCACAACGATCAGTACGACATCGACGACTACGGCCTGACGGTCGACGTCGGGCTGGCGCTCAAGCAGGTCGGCGGTCAGAAGAAGAAGGTCACGGCGGCCCGCAAGGCGCTGGCCGCGAACGCCGGCTCCTACATCGGCACGGGCGACGAGCTCTATGCGGGCTCGGCGTCCAAGCTCGCCGTCTTCGCCCAGGCCACCGGCGGTGGCGCCGCGAACTTCGGCGGCGAGGACCTCATCGCGGCAGTCCAGTCCACGGTCAGCACGACCGCGCCCACCGAAGGCCGGATCGTCGACCAGAGCGAGTGGGGCGACTACGCCAACGTGATCGGGCAGGCGTACGCCGCCCAGGCGCTGTCCGCCGCGGGTGCGTCCGAGGCGGCGTCCACCCGGGACTTCCTGCTGCGTCAGCAGTGCGGCAAGGGCTACTTCCGCGTCAACTTCTCCGCCTCCGACGCCGCGGCCCAGCACTGCCGCAACTCCGCCGACGAGGCCGACACCGACGCCACCGCGCTCGCGATCCTGTCGCTGAAGTCGCTGGACAAGAAGCCCAAGGCGGTCCGCGAGGCGATCAAGAAGGGCACCGCGTGGCTCAAGGCCACGCAGCGCAAGAACGGCAGCTTCGGCGGCGGCGCGCTCACCGAGGCGCCCAACGCCAACTCCACCGGCCTCGCGGCCTCCGCGCTGGCGTCGGTCGGCGCCTGCAAGCCGGCCAAGAAGGCGGCCGGCTGGGTGAAGAAGCTGCAGGTCGATGCCAAGGCCAAGGGCAAGCTGCGCAGCGCCCGCGGGGCCGTCGCCTACAACAAGGCGGCCATGAAGGCGGCCGCCAAGGACGGCATCGTCGTCGAGACGCGCGACCAGTGGCGTCGTACGTCGGCGCAGGCCGTCCCGGCGCTGCTGTACAAGGGCGGCTGCCGCTGATGCGTGCCGTGTTTCGCCGGCTCGTGGCGGGCGCGGTCCTCGCGCTCGCCGCCGGCCTGGCGCCCGGCCTCGCCGCGCCCGCGGCTGCGGCTTCGTGCTCGGACGGCGTGACCGTCGTGGTCGACTTCGGTGCTCTCGGCGGCGGCGCGAAGGCGACATGCATCAAGGGCGGTCAGGGGTCCGCGGCCGCGACGCTCTTCGGCAAGGCCGGGCACTCGTTGACCTACGTGCAGCGGCAGCCGGGATTCGTGTGCCGGATCTCGGGCAAGCCCACGCAAGAGCAGGATCCGTGCGTGAACACCCCGCCGGCCAGCGCCTATTGGGGACTCTTCTCCTCCAGCGGCAAGACCGGGACCTGGGCGTACGCGACCAGCGGCGCGGGCACCCTGAAGGTCGGCAAGGGCGGATCGGTCGGCTTCGCCTGGCAGTCGGGGAGCCGGGTGCAGCCGGGCATCGCCCCGCCGAAGCAGGAGCCGAAGCCCGAGCCGTCGAAGGCGACCAAGGCTCCCGCGAGCACGCCGCCCTCGGCGGCACCGACCACGCCCGCACCGAGCGCGTCGCCGACCGAGACGGCCACCACGCCGTCGCCCAGCGCTTCGCCCAGTGCGGAGGGCGCGACGTCGGCGAGCGCCTCGCCGAGCGCCTCCCCGCGGGCGACCTCGACGGCGGCGTACGGCGCGGAGCCTGTCGACCTGCCCTCCGCGAGCCAGACGCTCACGCCGCCGAGCGAGTCGGCGATCGTGGCGGCGGACGAGCCTGTCGAGGACCAGGTCGAAGCGGCCTCGAGCAGTACCGGCGACGGTGGCCTTCCGCTGTGGGTGCCGCTGTCGGTGATCGCGCTCGGGCTGGCGGGTGCCGGGGCGGCGTACTACCGCCGCCGAAACGGGTGAGGGGTGCGGCGGCTCGGCCGTGACCTGCATCCGGTGGCCTGGTGGGTGTGGGCGCTCGGGCTCGCCACCGCGGCCGCGACGACCTCGAACCCCATGATGCTGCTGGCGCTGGTGGCGATGGCCGCACTGGTCGTCGCCACCCGCCGCTCCGACCAGCCGTGGGCGGACTCGTTCCGGCTCTACTGCCTGCTCGGGCTCGCGATCGTCGTCGTCCGAGTGAGCTTCCGGGTGCTCTTCTCCGCGGTCGACACCGGCCCCGTCTGGCTCGACCTGCCCGCGATCGAGCTGCCCGACTGGGTCGCCGGGCTGCAACTGCTCGGGCCGATCACCCGCGACGACATCGTCGGCGGGCTGTACGACGGGCTGCGGCTGGCCGCCATCGTCATCTGCGTCGGCGCCGCCAACAGTCTCGCCAACCCCAAGCGGCTGCTCGCCAGCGTGCCCGGCGCGCTGTACGAGATCGGCACCGCGCTGGTCGTCGCCGTCACGATCTTCCCCCAGCTCGCCGACTCGCTGCGCCGGGTGCGCGCCGCGCAGGAGCTGCGCGGCGGCGACGAGGGCAGGCTGTGGCGGATCCGTCGTACCCTCGTCCCCGTGCTGGAGGACGCGCTCGAACGCTCCCTCGCGCTCGCGGCCGGCATGGACGCCCGCGGCTACGGCAGGGCGCCCGGCGGTCGGGCCCAGCACCGGCTGACCGGGGCGCTGCTGCTCGCCGGGTTGACGGGCCTGTGCGTGGGCACCTACGCGGTGCTGGACCAGACCGCGCCGCGCTTCCTGGCCGCGCCGATGCTGGTGATCGGGGTCGTCCTCGCCGTCGCGGGCCTGGTCGCCGCGGGTCGGCGGGTGCAGCGCTCGCGCTACCGGCCCGACCGGTGGCGGGTCCCGGAGCTCGCCGTCGCCGCCGTCGGCGTCGCGGTCGGCGCGGGCGGTCTCTGGTTGAGCCGGACCCAGGTGCAGATCGCCTACCCCGCGCCGGACGCCGTACCGACGCTCACGGCGGCGGGGCTCGCGATCGTCGTCCTCGCCGCCACGCCGAGCGTGCTGGCGCCGCCTCCGAGGAGGAGCCGATGATCGAGCTGCGGGACGTCTCGTTCGCCTACGAGGAGCGCGCGGTGCTCAGCGGGGTCGACCTCTTCGTCGACGAGGGCGAGCTGCTCGTCGTCTCCGGCCGCACCGGCGTCGGGAAGTCGACGCTGCTCGGGATCATCACCGGACTGGTCCCGCGGTTCACCGGCGGCGTGCTCTCCGGCGACGTGCTCGTCGGCGGGTCGAGCGTGCTGCACGTGCCGCCGCGGGAGCGCGCGCACCTGGTCGGGTACGTCGGGCAGAACCCCGCCGCCGGTTTCGTCACCGACACCGTCGAGCAGGAGCTCGCCTACGGCATGGAGCAGCTCGGCCTCCCCGCCGGCACGATGCGCCGTCGGGTCGAGGAGACCCTGGACCTGCTCGGGATCGCCGACCTGCGCGACCGCGACCTGCGCACGCTCTCGGGCGGGCAGCAGCAGCGGGTCGCGATCGGGTCGGTGCTCACGATGCACCCCCGCGCGCTCGTGCTGGACGAGCCGACCTCCGCGCTGGACCCGACCGCAGCCGAGGACGTGCTCGCCACCGTCACCCGGCTGGTCCACGACCTCGGGCTCTCGGTGATCCTCGCCGAGCACCGGCTCGAGCGGGTCGTGCCCTTCGCTGACACGATGGCGCTCGTCGAGGGCACCGTGACCGTGGGCTCGCCGCCCGAGGTGCTGGCCCACTCGCCCGTCGTACCGCCGATCGTGGAGCTCGGGCGGATCGCCGGCTGGTCGCCGCTGCCGCTGTCGGTGCGCGAGGCCCGGCGGCGGGCGCGGGGGCTGTCCTTGCCGTCGCCTGCCGTGCCCGCCGCGCCGTCCGGGGCGGCGTTGCTCGGGGCCTCGGGGCTGACCGTCGCCCGCGGCTCCGCCACCGTGCTCGCCGGCGTCGACCTGGCGCTGCCCGCGGGGGCCGTCACCGCGCTGATGGGGCGCAACGGATCAGGGAAGTCGACGCTGCTGTGGGCGCTGCAGGGGAGCCTGGCCCGGCACTCGGGGTCGGTGTGGGCCGCTCCCTCCGGATCGGGCGCTCGCTCGGATCCCGCTCGCTCCGATCCCGCCCGCCTCGAGCCTGCCGCCCGGCGCCGGCTGATCGGGCTGGTCCCGCAGACGGCGGCCGACCTGCTCTATCTGGAGACGGTTGCCGAGGAGTGCGCCGCCGCCGAGCGTGCCGAGGGCGTGGCGCCCGGGACCTGCCGGGGGCTGCTGGACCGGTTCGCCCCAGGCATCGACGACGCGGTGCACCCGCGCGACCTCTCCGAGGGCCAGCGGCTGGCCCTGGCGCTGGCGATCGTGCTGGCGTCCTCGCCACCCGTCGTACTCCTCGACGAGCCGACGCGGGGCCTGGACTATCCGGCCAAGGCTCAGCTCGCGGCGGTCCTGCGGGAGCTGGCCCGCGACGGGCGCACGGTGCTGGTCGCGACCCATGACGTGGAGTTCGTGGCTGCGGCCGCCGACGAGGTCGTCGTCCTCGCGCAGGGCGAGGTCGTCTCGCGGGGGTCGGTGGTGGAGGTGGTCACCGAGTCGCCGTCGTACGCGCCCCAGACCGCCAAAGTGCTCGGCCCCGGCTGGCTGCGGCCCGACCAGGTGCGCGCCGCGCTGGGGGAGGCGTCCCCATGAGCGCCATGAGCGCTGTTTCGACGGCGATCCCCGTGCGGTGGCGGTCCGGCCTGATCCTGGCGCTGGCCTCCGCGGCCGGGGCGATCATGCTGATCTGGCCGCTGCTGGTGCGGGTCTCTCCCGATCTTGCCTCGGCCGCGGGCGGCCCGGCCCTGCAGCCGCCGTTCATCTTCCTCGCCCTGCTGCCCCTGGTGATCGTGGTGGCGCTCGCCGAGCTGAGCGAGGGCGGCTGGGACGCGCGCGTGCTCGCGGTGCTCGGAGTGCTGGCGGCGATCAACGCGGTGATGCGCGCGATCAGCGCCGGGATCGCGGGCATCGAGCTGGTCTTCTTCCTGCTGATCCTGGGCGGGCGGGTCTTCGGGCCGGGCTTCGGGTTCGCGCTCGGATGCACCTCCCTCTTCGCCTCCGCGCTGCTCACCGCGGGGGTCGGGCCGTGGCTGCCGTATCAGATGCTGGTCTCGGCGTGGGTCGGGATGGGCGCCGGGCTGCTGCCCCGCCGCGTCAGGGGCAAGGCCGAGATCGCGATGCTGGTGGTCTACGGGATCTTCGCGGCGTACGCGTTCGGCATCTTGATGAACCTGTCGAGCTGGCCCTACATCCTCGGCATCGCGGTGCCCGGCCAGGAGGGCGGGATGTCGTTCGTGCCGGGCGATCCGCTCTGGGAGAACCTGCAGCGGTTCGGGCTCTACACGCTGCTGACCTCGACCGGCTCTTGGGACACCGGGCGCGCCATCACCAACACGGTCTGCCTGATCGTGCTCGGGCCCGCCGTGCTCAGCACGCTGCGTCGGGCCGCTCGCAAGGCGGTCATCGCTTGACAGGTGGTTGCGCCAACCACCAGATTCGGAGGCCTCGGGCGGCAGCCGGCTGTCTGAAGACTCGGGACCTCAAAGACTCGGGACCTCAACGAAGGGATCGTCATGAGACTTCGATCTGCGCTGGCTTCGGCCGGCCTCGCCCTCCTCCTCGGCTCGGGGGTCGTCCTGTCGGCGGCGCCGGCCCAGGCGACCGGGGGGCATCACCATCCGCGGGGGATCGACCTGCAGGAGGACTTCGACGTCATCGGGTCGGAGGTGCACGAGCTGACCGTGGACGGGCGGACCAGCTACTACATCGATCAGGGCCGGGCGTCGGGCCGCCCGGTCGTGTTCATCGGTGGGCAGGGCACGAGCCTGGAGGCCTACCAGCTGTCCGACTTCGCACGCACCAGCCGCGCCGCGCTGGGCCTGCGGATGATCTCGGTGGAGCGCAACGGATTCGGCGAGTCGCAGCTCGATCTGTCGCTCGGCTACAAGGACTACAACAAGGAGGTCCTGGCGGTCCTCGACCACCTGGGCGTCCGCAAGTTCGGGATCGTCGCGATCTCGGGTGGGGGAGCGTACGCCGCGCAGTTGGCGGCCGCCGTACCCCACCGGGTGATCTCGGTCCACTTCGCCGCGGCCTCCCCGATGACGCTCCCCAACCGGCCCGCGCCGAACTGCACCAGGACGCTCGAGGAGCGCAACGAGGCGAACATCCGCTGGACGCACAACCCGAAGGACTGGTGGGCGGTGCCGGGCTCGCCGGTGCTGAAGATCCCCGGCTGGCAGGCGACCGCCTACCTCGACGCCGTACGGTCGTTCTACCTCGGCGGCCAGCTCGGCGACCCGTCCGCGCTCAGCCACGAGGGCATGCTGCCGTGCAGCGCCGACGCCGTCGCCGACGTCGGCAAGATCAAGGCGCCGACGTACCTCTACTACGGCGGGGCCGACACCACCGTGCCGCCGTCGGTGGCCGACCTGTTCAAGCAGGCGCTGCCCAACGTGGTGAAGTCGACGGTCTATCCGGGCGAGGGCCACACGGTGCAGTACCGGCACTGGGAGCAGATCATGGCCGACCTGGCCGGATACGGGAAGTACACCGTCGTCTGCACCCGGGGCAGGACCCAGCTGGTCCCCAACAGGGACGCCGACCGGCTGGTCGCCAGGGGTGCCACGCTCGGGCTGTGCGCCTGGGCGAGGTAGCCGATCGGACGCTCGGCCGGTCCCTGCGACCGGGGCCGGCCGGGCGCGGCCGCTAGCTCGTCTCGACGATCAGGATCCGATCGTCGTCGCGCGCCGGGTCGCCTCGGCCGTCGCGGTTGGAGGTCGTGACCCACAGCGTGCCGTCGGGCGCGGAGACGACCCCGCGCATCCGCCCGTAGTCGCCGACGAACCAATCGACCGGGTCGGAGATCGAGGCGCCGTCGGTGGGGACCTGCCACAGCCGCTCGCCGCGCAGCGCGGCCAGCCACAGGCTGCCGTCGTGCCAGGCCAGCCCGGACGGGCTCGCCTCGTCGGTGCGCCAGACGGCCACGGGGTCCACGAGGTTGCCCGTCCCATCAGTGCCGCTGCGGCCCTCGACCATGGGCCAGCCGTAGTTGGCGCCGGGCTCGATCAGGTTGAGCTCGTCCCACGTCTGCTCGCCGAACTCCGAGGCCCACAGCCGCCCGTCGTCGTCGAACGCCAGCCCCTGCACGTTGCGGTGACCCAGCGACCACACGGGCGAGTCCGGGTCCGGGTTGCCCGGCGCCGGGTCGCCGTCGGTGGTGATGCGCAGGATCTTGCCGCCGAGCGAGTCAGGGTCCTGGGCGAGCTCGGGCTCGCCGGTCTCGCCGGTGGACACGTAGAGATGCCCGTCGGGACCGAACTCGAGCTGGCCGCCGTCGTGGATCGCGCCGTTCGGGATGCCGTCGAGGATGACCTCCGGGCTGCCGAGGGCGCCGCGCTCGATCGGGACCTTCACCACGCGGTTGTCCGTGGCCGTGGTGAGGTAGAGGTAGATCAGGGAGTCCTCGTCGTACGACGGCGAGACCGCGACCCCGAGCAGCCCCGCCTCGACTCTCGGCGCCGCCTCGGGCACCCGGCCCAGCTCGGCGACCTCATGGCTGTCGGCGTCGATGCGCAGCACGCGCGCGGAGTCGCGCTCGGTGACGATCGCGTCGCCGTTCGGGAGGAACGCCACGCCCCAGGGGACCTCGAGGCCGGTCGCGACCACGCCGGCGACCTCGGCGCGGGTCGCCGGCTTGCTAGCCTTGCTCTTGTCGGTGGGCGTCGGTTCGTGGGTGCTCGGCTCGCTGGGAGTCGTGCCCGCGGTGTCGCTCGCGGTGCCGTTCGTCGAGGGTGTCTCGGGTTCCGCGGACTGACACCCGGCCAGAGCCATCACGGCCACCAGGAGCCCGGCCGCCGCGATCTTCGGGGGCGTCATGGTCAACATTCTGCCTGCGGTGTGCAACCTCACGTCGTACGACGGCGCCACGGGCCGTTGCGTTGGGTCCGGCCCGCGTACTTTGGCGCCGACTCGGCGTGATTTGCGTGCACGTTCGAGCCGACTCGGCGTGGGGAGCCGGGGCCGCGGGTAATTCCCGCGACGGCCCTTCGGCCGACCTATACCCTTGCAGGTCGGCCCACCCGGCCGAGAGCGCACACCCAAGGAGCAGAGCACGATGACGAACCCGGCGATCGAAGCCATCGACCTGGTCAAGCACTTCGGCGAGACCGTCGCGGTCGACGGGGTGAGCTTCGAGGTGCCCACGGGCAGCGTCCTCGGACTCCTCGGACCCAACGGCGCGGGCAAGACCACGACGGTGCGGATGATGACCACCCTGACCAGGCCGACGTCGGGCACCGCCCGCGTCGCGGGCCACGACGTACTCACCGACGCCGTGTCGGTACGGCGCTCCATGGGGCTGACCGGCCAGTCGGCGACGGTCGACGAGCTGCTCACCGGGCGCGAGAACCTGCGCATGATCGGGAGCCTCTATGGCCTCGACCGGGCGACCATCGCGCGGATGAGCGACGAACTGCTCGAGCGGTTCTCGCTGACCGACGCCGGCGACCGGGTCACCAAGACCTACTCCGGCGGCATGCGGCGTCGGCTCGACCTCGCCGTCAGCCTGATCGCGACCCCGCCCGTGCTGTTCCTGGACGAGCCGACGACCGGCCTCGACCCGCGCAGCCGGCTGGAGCTGTGGGACGTGCTGCGCGGCCTGGTCCGCGACGGTACGACGCTGCTGCTGACCACGCAGTACCTGGAAGAGGCCGACCAACTCGCCGACGACATCGTCGTGATCAACCACGGCCGGGTGATCGCCCAGGGCACGCCGCTGCAGCTCAAGGACGCCTCCGGCAAGGCGAGCCTCGTGGTCACCGTGTCGCGACCCGACGACCTGGACGCGGCGGTCCAGCTGATGTCCACCGAACTGCCGGAGATCCACGTCGACCGCGGCGCGCGCTCGATCACGGCGCCGGCCGAGGGGTTGCGCGACGTCACCCGCATCGCGTCCCTCTTCGAGACCACGGACATCGAGCTCGACGACCTCGGCCTGAAGCGGCCGAGCCTCGACGACGTGTTCCTCCACCTGACCGGCCACCGCGCCGAGACCGAGACCGAGACCGAAGAGGAGGTGCCGGCATGACGACCATGCCCGAGCTGGAGCGCCCCGAGATCCGGCCCACCAGCCTGATGCACCAGTCGCTGGTGATCACCCGCCGCAACCTGATCCACATCAAGCGGATGCCCGAGATGCTGATGGACGTCACGGTGCAGCCGGTGATGTTCGTGCTGCTCTTCGCTTACGTCTTCGGGGGCGCGATCGCGGTGAACGCGCCCGCCGGCTACCGCGAGTGGCTGCTCGCCGGGATCATGGGCCAGACCATCGTCTTCGCGTCCGCGATCGTGGCCATCGGGCTCACCTCGGACCTGGAGAAGGGGCTGGTGGACCGCTTCCGGTCACTGCCGATCAACCCCGCGGCGATCCTGGTCGGTCGCAGCTTCTCCAGCCTGCTCCACTCCGCGATCGGGCTGGCGGTGATGTCGGTGACCGGCCTGGTGGTCGGCTGGCGGATCCGTGGCTCCTTCGTCGACGCGGTCGCGGGCTACGGCCTGCTGCTGCTGTGGGGCGTGGCGATGATCTGGCTCGGCATCGTCGTCGGCTCCGCGATGCGCAGCGTCGAGGCGGTCCAGGGGGTCATGTTCACGACCATGTTCCCCCTGACGTTCCTCTCCAACGCCTTCGCGCCGACCGAGAGGATGCCCACCGTGCTGCGGGTGATCGCCGAGTGGAACCCGATCTCCTCCCTCGTGCAGGCCGTCCGCGAGCTGTGGGGCAACGCGCTGGGCCCCGCGCCCGCCGACGCGGCGCTGCCCCTGCAGTACCCGATCGCCTCGACGATCATCTGGTGCCTGCTGCTGACCGCCGTGCTCGCCCCGCTGTCCCTGCGCGCCTTCCGACGTCGTACCGAATAGCAGCCGGTCAGTCCCCGAGGTCGAAGCGCAGGCGGCCGAGCTCGACCTTCTTCGCGATCCGGTCCAGCCCGAGGCGGTGCCGCGCCGAGAACGCGCCGGCGGAGACCCCCGCCGCGATCCCGATGCCGATCCCGGCCGCGGTGATCAGCTCGCCCAGGCCCGGCCCGACGAAGGTCGAGGACTCGATGAGCAGGTAGAGCCCGCGGTAGACCGCGAGCCCCGGCAGCATGCTCAGGATCGCGGCCGTGGTGACGGCGAGCTCGGGGACGTGCAGCCGGTGGTGGGCGACCACGCCGGCCGCGCCCGCGAGCGCCGAGGCGATCGCGACCATGATCGACGGGTCGAGGCCGACGCCCACGAGCGTGTCGTAGACCGACCAGACGAACGCGGCCAGGACGGCCGAGACCAGCGTCGCCTTCGGCGCGGTGTACGTCGAGAGCGCATATCCGACGCCGATGATCGCCGCCGCCGCGACGCCGATCCAGAAGTTCGCCACCGTCGCCACCACCGCCGACATGTCGATCGGCACGTCGAAGCGGGTGGCCACGCTGAGCACCAGCGAGATCCCGATCGCGATGCCGACGGTCTGCATCAGGACCTCCAGCCCGCGGGCCGACGCCGTGACGTAGTTGCCGTCGATGGCGTCCTGGGCGGCGCCGACGACGGTCAGCCCGGCGAGCAGGACGACGATGCCCGCGATCGCGATCTGCGAGGGCGCCTCCACCCACGGCACCGGGTAGCCGAGGTCGTCCAGCGCGTAGAGCAGCACCGCGACCGACGTCGGGATGGCGGCGCCGATCACCTGGACGAAGAAGGCCGCGATGCCGCTCGCCTTCAGCCGCCGCGACACCTCGTGGACCGCCCCGGCGGACAGCGCCGAGAAGAGCACGGTCAGCAGGCTGCCGCCCATGATCTGCACGACGCCGGCGCCGATCAGGGCGTTGCCGAGCGTCACCACCCAGCGCCGATAGGGGTGCGGGGCCTTGAGGATCGAGGAGAGATCGTCGCGGACGGTCGCGATGTCCGGCGGGTCGCCCTCCGCGCGGGTCACCCGGTCGACGAGTTGCTGCACCTGCTCGAGCCGGGTGTGGTCCGGCACCCGCTGGCGTACGACGCGCACGACGGTCACCGGGTCGTCGTCCAGCCCGCGATGGGTGGAGACCGTGATCGAGGTGAAGGACACATCGACGTGGGTCGAGGAGATGCCGTACGCCTCGGTCAGGCGCAGCACCGTGGTGACCACGTCGCCGGCCGACGCGCCGGTGGTCAGCATCGCCTCGCCCACCCGCAGCGCGACGTCGATGACCGCCCGGGCCTGCCGCTGGCTGACCGAGTCGTCGTCGCCCGGCACGGCGATCGGGACGGTCGGCGGGCTCAACCCGCGCACCGCGGAGGAGGCCATGTCCCACCACTGGCGGGGCAGGTCGTGCCAGTCGTCGCGGTCCTCCGGCTCCTCGACCGGGTAGGCGCCCCCGTAGGGGTGGAGGCGGATCATCCTGACCTCGGGCGGTCGGCCCGCCTCGTCGCGGGTCCTCTCCGCGGCCCGGACGGGGTCGGGGTCGTCAACGCCCTCGTGGTCGTCGGTCGTGCTCACACCCCCCAGCGTAGGCAGCCCGGAGCCGGCGACCATAGGGACCGGCCGGGCGCGGGCCTGCGATCCGTACCACACGGCGGCGGGACTAGGCTCGGCCGCATGAGCCCCACCACGCACGAATCCGCCCCCGACATCAAACCCCGCTCGCGAGACGTCACCGACGGACTGGAGAAGGCGGCCGCGCGCGGCATGCTGCGCGCCGTCGGCATGGGCGACGAGGACTGGGAGAAGCCCCAGATCGGTGTCGCGTCGTCCTGGAACGAGATCACCCCCTGCAACCTGTCGCTGGACCGGCTGGCCAAGGCGGTCAAGAACGGCGTCCACGCCGCGGGCGGCTATCCGCTCGAGTTCGGCACGATCTCGGTCTCCGACGGGATCTCGATGGGGCACGAGGGGATGCACTTCTCGCTGGTCTCCCGCGAGGTGATCGCCGACTCGGTCGAGACGGTGATGATGGCCGAGCGGCTCGACGGCTCCGTGCTCCTCGCCGGCTGCGACAAGTCGCTGCCCGGGATGCTGATGGCCGCCGCCCGCCTGGATCTGGCCAGCGTGTTCCTCTATGCCGGCACGATCATGCCCGGCCAGGTCGACGGCCGGGACGTCACGATCATCGACGCCTTCGAGGCGGTCGGCGCGTGCCTGGCGGGCAAGATCAGCCGCGAGCAGGTCGACAAGGTGGAGCGGGCGATCTGCCCGGGTGAGGGCGCCTGTGGCGGCGCCTACACCGCCAACACCATGGCCAGCGTCGCCGAGGCGCTCGGCATGTCGCTGCCCGGGTCGTCCTCCCCGCCGGCGGTCGACCGGCGCCGCGACGGCTTCGCGCACCGCTCCGGCGAGGCGGTGGTCAACCTGCTCCGCGAGGGCATCACGGCCCGCCAGATCATGACCCGGCCGGCCTTCGAGAACGCGATCGCGATGGCGATGGCGCTGGGGGGCTCGACCAACGCCGTACTCCACCTGCTGGCGATCGCCCGCGAGGCCGAGGTCGACCTGACCCTCGACGACTTCACCCGGATCGGCAAGAAGGTGCCGCACCTGGCCGACATGAAGCCGTTCGGCCGCTACGTGTGGACCGACTTCGACCGGGTCGGCGGCATCCCGGTGCTGCTGCAGGCGCTGCTCGATGCCGGGCTGCTGCACGGCGACGTGCTCACCGTCACCGGCAAGACGATGGCCGAGAACCTCGCCGCCCTCGCCCCCAAGCCGCTCGACGGCGTGATCCTGCGCGCCTTCGACAAGCCGATCCACGCCACCGGCGGCCTCACGATCCTCAAGGGCTCCCTCGCCCCGGAGGGCGCCGTGGTCAAGAGCGCCGGCTTCGACGACTCGACCTTCACCGGCACCGCGAACGTCTTCGACGGCGAGCGGGCTGCGCTCGACGCGCTCGCGGCCGGCGAGATCAAGGCCGGCGACGTGGTCGTGATCCGCTACGAGGGCCCCAAGGGCGGGCCCGGGATGCGGGAGATGCTGGCGATCACCGGCGCGATCAAGGGCGCCGGCCTCGGCAAGGACACGCTGCTGATCACCGACGGCCGCTTCTCGGGCGGTACGACGGGGCTCTGCGTCGGCCACATCGCACCCGAGGCGGTGGACGCCGGCCCGATCGCCTTCCTCCGCGACGGCGACCAGATCACCCTCGACGTGGCCAACCGGCGGCTCGACGTCGACGTCACGGCCGAGGAGTTCGAGCGCCGCGCCGTCGGCTGGGAGCCGCTGCCGCCGAAGTACACCCGCGGCGTCCTCGGCAAGTACGCCAAGGTCGTGCAGTCCGCCGCCCACGGTGCCGTCTGCGGCTGAGCCCATGCCTCTCACCGGATCCGCGCTGGACGCTGGGGATCCGCTGGCGTCGTACCGCTCCCGCTTCGTCGGCGCCGAGTCGCCGCTGGTCTACCTCGACGGCAACTCGCTGGGGCGGCCGCTGGCGGCGACGGCCGAGCGGATGCGGTCCTTCGTGCTCGAGGAGTGGGGCGGGCGGCTGATCCGCGGCTGGGACGAGCGCTGGTACGACGAGCCGCTGGCGCTGGGGGACCGGCTCGGGCGCGTCGTCCTCGGGGCGGGGCCGGGGCAGGCGTTCGTCGGCGACTCCACGACCGTGCTGCTCTACAAGCTGATCCGGGCAGCCGTGGACGCCGCTGCCGCTGCTGCCCCTATGGGGAATGGACGCACCGAGATCGTGGTCGACACCGACAACTTCCCGACCGACCGCTACCTGGCCTCGGCGATCGCGGCCGAGCGCGGGCTCACCGTGCGGTGGATCGACGTCGACCGCGCCGCCGGGATCACCCCCGCCCAACTGCGGGACGCGGTCTCCGAGCGGACCGCGCTCGTCGTCGCCTCGCACGTCGCCTACCGCTCCGGGTGGCTCGCCGACGCCCCCGCGCTGACCCGGATCACGCACGACGCGGGCGCGCTGGTGCTGTGGGACCTGTGCCACTCGGCCGGGTCGGTGCCCCTCGCGCTTGACGAGTGGGGGGTCGACCTGGCGGTCGGCTGCACCTACAAGTACCTCAACGGCGGGCCGGGGTCGCCGGCGTTCGGGTACGTCGCGCGCCGGCACCAGGAGCTGACCCAGCCGGTCGCCGGGTGGATGGGACACGCGGACCCGTTCGCGATGGGGCCGTCCTGGACGCCGTCGCCCGGCCCCCGGCGCTACCTCTCCGGGACGCCGGCGATCCTCGGCATGCTGCCGCTCGCCGACATGGTCGCGCTCATCGAGGAGGCCGGCATGGACCGGGTCCGGGAGAAGTCGGTCGCGTTGACGTCGTACTGCGTGGAGCTGGCGGACGAGGTGCTGGCGCCGCTCGGGGTGGTGCTCGCCTCGCCGCGCGACCCCGCGCTGCGCGGCGGGCACGTGACCCTGAACCACCCCCGCATGCGGGAGGTCGTCGCCGCGCTGTGGGAGCGGGATGTTATCCCCGACTACCGCGATCCGTCCGGGCTCCGGGTCGGGCTGTCGCCGCTGTCGACGTCGTTCGCCGAGGTCGAGGCCGGGATGCGCGCGGTCGCCGAGGTGTTGGCCTCGTCCTGACGGCCCTTGTCGGCGGGGACCCGACCGGCCTTGGCGGCGTCCTGGTTGCGGCGGCGCCGGATCTCGCCGCGGGCGACGGCGAAGGCGATCAGCACGGGGACGACGTACTTGGCCTTGTCGATGACGTCCCACACCCACTGCGGCAGGCTCGGCAGGTCCGGCAGCTGGAACCAGGGCCAGCCCAGGTCGGGCCACGGGATCCGCGGCAGCTCGAACCAGGGCCAACCGAGGTCGGGCCACGGGATGCTTGGCAGGCTCGGCCAGGGGATCGTGGGCCACGGGATGTTCAGCCTCGGGAGCAGCGCGATCAGCAGCAGGGGGATCAGCACGGCGGCGGCCGCGGTGAGCGTGCGCCGCGCGGTGTGGAGCCTCGGGTGGGCCCGGATCCAGGCCTCGCGCTGGGCGGCCTTGGAGCCGGGCTCCGGGTCGAGGTCGATCCCGCCGACACCGGTGTGAGCCAGAAGCTCCTCGGTGTCGCCGGGCTCGTACCACGTCACCCGGCGGGACGGCCCGACGAGCTTCGCGGCCTTCACGGCGATCGAGCCGTGGGTCTCGTCGGTGAGGACGACGTGGTCGTCGTTGGTGGTCTTCTCGGCGA
>JBDHZS010000055.1:0-20031 GCA_039812025.1 Nocardioides sp.
GACTGGATGCTCAACCAGGCTTTCGATAAGGCGGCGTTCTCGGCTATGCAAGTTGATATTCACCATATCTTCCCCAAGGCGTGGTGCGACAAGAACGGTATCGAGAGTGAGCGTCGGGAGAGTGTTGTCAACAAGACCCCGCTCGGAAAGAAGACCAACATCAGACTGGGCGGCGTTGCGCCCTCGGTCTACATGACGCGACTGGAGAAGGCGACCGGAGTGGCGTCCGACGAGTTGGACGCCATCATCGCGGCGCACCAGATCGATGCGGCCACCTTGCGACGCGACGACTTTGACGCGTTCTTCCTGGCGCGCAGAGAGGCGCTCTCCCAGTTGATCGAGCGCGCGATGGGCAAGCGCGTGGTGCGCGAGGACGCGACCGTGCCAGGCGCCGAAGGTGCGTCGGCGTTCGAGGACGAACCCGACGATCCAGAGGACCTGGAGTGATCTAACATGGCGACCCCGGAGCACATTGCTGCCGTGCGGGCGGCAGCCCCTACGCCCGCTCCAGCCCGCCCAGCTGACAGGAGCCGCGACTACAACGCGGTGATGCACTGCGATGCTGAGGGCGGGTGGCTGGACGACGCCGCATCGCAACTCGCGTCGTGGCTGCGGACGAAGGGCCACGACGTCGACACGAGCGACTCGTGTGACCTGGAGACCGAGAACGCGTCGCTGTCGATCAGGCGCCTGGAGGACGGGAGGTCCCGCGATCTCCGGTTGTCCATGGCGGAGTCGTCGCCCATGGGCACCTGGACGACAGAACTGCTCATGCACGACGCCGCCGACGGCGACTCGTGGGTGAGCATCTCGGTCGGCAACGACCAGGGCAGATTCGTCAACGTCCCACGCATCGCGCGGTACCTCATGGAGGTGCTTCCGCTGCGGGACGGTGCGATCGAGTTCGCGGACAGGCAGCAGACCTTCCATGCGGCCGACACAGACCGGTTGGTCGAGCTGTTGGCGGATGAACGACGCCACGGGCTGGTTTTCGTTTCAGGCACCAGGGACTGGAAAGACCTTCCCTTCGGCACGTTCGCGCGCAAGGTGGACTCCTGGGCCAAGGAGGTCTACGGCCTGGCGCAGGTGGTGGTCCTGGATCCAGATGCGACGCTTGAGTTCGAGCGCCGGGTGGGAGCAGAGCTATGCGTGTCGCCCTGGACGATCCGCACCTACCAGCCTGGTGCGCGACTTGAGGACCCGGAGGACGCGCGTCGCCATCGAATCCTCGGCACGCTCCGCCTCGCGCGCAGCGGGGATCGCGCGACCCGGATGCTGCTCGGCGATATCGCCAGGCAGCAGGCCGCGACCAGGCCGCCCGACCCTGCCGTACTGCGGCTCCGGCGCCGGTTTGAGCGTTCGGAGAACCGGCGGCTCGTCGAGCCGCTCACCGACGAGGGCGCGATCCTCATCGAGGATGCCGCAGTCGTCGCCGACCTGGTGCCGGTGGCGCCCGAGCCTCAGGAACCGATCGTCGGCGACGCCGCGAGGCAGATCGAGCTTGTGCAGCGGGTCCTGGGCGTCGAAGAGATCACCGAGGAATCGCTCGTCGGCTTCGCGAAGCGCGTCGCACGCGAGGCGGTTCAGGAGCAGCGTGACCGTGAGCGGGACGCTGGGGCGAAGCTCGAGCGACGGATCGATGACCTTCAGGCGGCATTCGAACGCGCCGAGGACGAGAGTCGGGACCTTCTCGAGGTGCTCACCGACGCCCAAACCGAGGCGGAGATCTCACGTCTCGATGTGGACGAGCGCGATGCACGAATCAGGTGGCTCCAGTCGCGGTTGAAGGACGCCCAAGACTACGAGGCCGCTTACCTTGAGGTTCCGGCCGAGTTCTACGAAGCGCGTCCGCAGAGCTTCGACGAATTGCTTGAGCAGATCGAGGCGCTCGACTGTGTTGTCTTCACCGGGGACCCGGCGGAGGTCGCCCGTCTGAACCAGGTCGACACCAACGACGCAGCGCTGCGCACGGCGTGGGACGCCGTCCTGGCGATGGCCGATTACGCGCGTGCACGCGCCGAAGGTGCGTGCAGTCAAGGGTTGGCCCATTACCTCCTCCACACCCCCACGGGATTCCGTGGAATAGCGCCCGGCAAGTTCGCCGAATCCGAGACCGCGGCAACCATGGCCGCCCATGGCGAGGAACGGATCTTCCCGGTGCCGACGGACGTGAGCCCGTCCGGGGCGGTCGCGATGAAGGCCCACTTCAAGCTCGCCAAGATCGGCATGGCCAGCCCTCGGATGCACGTGTACGACGCGCACCCCAAGCAGCCGCGTCTGTTCATCGGGTACGTCGGCTTCCACCTAACCATCGCCCAGACCAGCTGAGAAGGAAGAGCCATGGCGACCAGCAACCGCGACAGGATCGGGAGGATGTTCGACCTCCTGGCCCCGGAGCTCGAGGCATTCCTTCACCGGGGTGTCGGCCGGACGGAGGGCGGCAAGGACTGGGTCGACATTTACTGCGAGGTCGCCCCGGGCAACCACGAGGTTCATCCGGGCGACCCGTCGGTGCAGCTCAAGTTCTTGTCCGAGGGCTACACGAACCGGTACCGCCGCGGCTGGCGGCCGCTCAGCGGAGCTTTCACCCGGACCCATGAGGCGTGGGCCGGCGAGCTGCTTCAGGTGCGGCACGCCTGGGCGCACCACAAGTCGTTCTCCAACGACGACGCCTACCGTGCCCTGGACACCGCGGAGCGGCTCGCACGGGCGATCGGCGCGACCGAGGCAGCCGACCGCATCGAAAGGACTCGTCTCGACCTGCGTCGGGTGACCGCGGAGAAGGACGACCAGCGCTCACTGAAGTCCGCTGCGGTGACGAATCCCGGCTCGGCCGGGCTCCGCCCCTGGCGCGAGGTGCTCCCGCCCCGCACTGATGTCGCGACCGGCAACTTCGCGGCCTCGGAGTTCGCCGCGGACCTGTTCAAGGTTGCCACCGACGGTGAGTCCGAGGCCGACTACGCGGACCCGGTGGAGTTCTTCCGCCGTACCTATCTCACCGACGGCCTTCGCGACCTGATCACCCGCGCCGTACTGCGGCTCTCCGGCGACGACAACGCCACGCCGGTGATCAACCTCCAGACCAACTTCGGCGGTGGCAAGACCCACTCGATGCTGTCCCTGTGGCACCTCGCTGCCGGCCTGCCGGTGGGCGACTTCCCGCAGGACGTGCAGGAGTTGCTCACCGCGAGCGGATATGCCAGCACGAAGATCAACAGGGTCGCACTCGTCGGCAACCACCTGAGCCCCTCGGGTGCGGTCAAGCCCGACGGCACGCAGGTGAACACGATCTGGGGCGAGCTTGCCTGGCAACTCGGCGGTGCAGAGGCCTTCGCGCTGGTCGCGAAGGCGGACGCCAGTCGCACGCCGCCCGGCCAGGCGCTCCACGACCTGCTCGCGACGTACGCCCCAGCGGTCATCCTGATCGACGAGTGGGTCGCCTACGCGCGCTCGCTCGTCGGCCGCGACGACCTCGCAGGCGGTACCTTCGACGACCAGTTCACCTTCGCCCAGGCGCTTACCGAGGCGGCCAAAGGCACGTCGGGCATCCTGCTCGCGATCTCCATCCCAGCCTCGGCGACCGGTGCGAGCTCCGACGAGGTCGTGGCAGGAACGGCCGAGGAAGTGGGCGGCACGCACGGATTGGAGGCGCTCAAGCGGTTGCAGAACGTCGTACGCCGCGTGGCGGACCAGTGGCGTCCTGCTTCGTCGGACGAGGCCTACCACATCGTCAGGCAGCGTCTGTTCGCCCAACCCGACGGTGCGGCGTTGGCAGCGATCGGCGCGACTGCGCGGTCCTACGTGGAGTTCTATCGGAAGCACTCCGACGACTTCCCGCGCGAGGCCCGCACGTCGGACTACGAGGACCGGATCAAGCGGACCTATCCGATCCACCCGGAACTGTTCGACACCCTCTACGAGGAGTGGTCGTCGCTGGAGCGCTTCCAGCGGACCCGGGGCGTGCTGCGGCTGATGTCCACTATCGTCCACGCGCTGTGGACCGGAGATGACGCCTCGCCGCTGATCATGCCGGGCTCGATCCCGCTGGCCGCGTCCAACGTCAACACCGAGCTGACCCAATACCTCCAGGACTCGTGGAAGACGATCATCGACGCCGATGTCGACGGGCCGAACTCCGAACCGGCTCGGATCGACAAGGCGAAGACTCTCTTCGGGCAACGCTCGCTGACGAAGCGACTCGCCCGGACCGTGTTCTTCGGGGCGGCGCCCACCGTCGCGCCGGGCTCGGTGCACAAGGGGATCGGCATCCAGCGGGTGTTCCTGGGCACCGCCGTACCGGGCGACGTACCGGGCAACTTCCACTCCGCGCTGACCCAGCTCGGCGACAGGGCGACGTACTTCTACTCAGGCTCCGGCAAGTACTGGTACGACCTGCAGCCGAACATCACCCGCACCGCCAAGGACCAGGCCGAGCGCCTCCACAGGGAGGATGTCTGGGCCGAGATCGTGCGGCGCCTGCAGGGGCAGGCGCGCAATCGTGGCGAGTTCGCGGGGGTCCACGTCTGTCCGGAGTCCCACGCCGACATCCCCGACACCGACGAGGCGCGGCTGGTGATCCTGCATCCCAAGGTCGCCCACAGCGGCAAGCGCGGGAGTCAGTCCGCGGCGAAGGAGTTCGCCCATCGCGCCACCGAGCATCGTGGCACCGCGAACCGGACCCACCGCAACGCCGTTGTCTATCTCGCCGCTGATGACGTCAGGCTGGAGGAACTGGACGCGGCGACCCGCGACTACCTCGGCTGGTCCCACGTCCTGGCCGACGAGGCCGATCTCGACCTGACCCAGAACCAGCGCAATCAGGCGGCGCAGCGGCTCGCTCAGGCCGATCAGACGGTCGCTTCACGCCTGCTGCAGACCTTCATCTGGGCGCTCGTCCCGGCGCAGCCGGACCCTGGGGCGCCGTTCGTGATCGATGAGACGAAGGTCGAGGGCCAATCCGACTCGCTGGCTGAGCGGGTCTCCCGGCGGCTGGGCAACGACGGCAACCTGTCCACCAGGCAGGCAGCCGCCGCGATTCGGCTGGCCATCGACGGCGTACCGCAGATATGGAAGCACGGCCACGTCAGCCTCGGCGACCTGTGGCGGCTCTACAGCCAGTACCCCTACATGCCCCGCCTGCGCGACCGGCGCGTCCTGGACGAGGGGATCACCGACCTGCCGTTGCTGTGGCAGACCGACGCCTTCGCGCTCGCCACCGGGTACGACGAGGACGCCGGCCGCTACGTTGGTCTCTGGTTGCCCGACGAGCGCGGCGCGTCCCCGGCTGCGACGGACTCGCTGTTGCTTGTCCGGCCCGATGCCGCCGTACAGCAACGTGACGCCGAGCGACCCGACTCGCAAGACCCTGCAGATGCGCGCACCCCTCCGCCTCCCAGGCCGGACGTGGTGTTCCCCGACATCGAGCCCGTTGTTCACCCCAAGACCAGGTTCTTCGGGGTGAAGACCCTCGACCCGAACCGAATCGCGCTCGACTTCAAGAACATCGCGGACGAGGTGCTGGCGCACCTGCGCGAGGGCACGACGCAGCTCGTCGTGCGGCTGGAGATCGAGGCGACCGATGCCGAAGGCTTCGACGAGCGACGGGTGCGCACCGTCTCGGAGAACGCGCGCACGCTGAAGTTCGACCAGACCGGCTTCGCTGAGGACTGAGTCGTCGGGCTCTGGCCCACGCCGGGCCTGCCGCTTCATCCAGTGATGCAGACGCAGGCGCACTTCTCGCGGCGTACACACCCAGAGAAGTTCTGCTCCACCTGCATATCTTGATGAAGGTGGGGCGGCGTACGACGTCCAGCAGCGGTGACAGACCACCAGGCCCGCCGACCGCCTGTGGATAACCGTGCACCTCAACGCCGACTCGGCGTGTTTTGCGTGCACTTAAGAGCCGACTCGGCGGGATCTGTGCCGGCCCGGGGGGTAGGGTGCGGCGCGACGAAGGAGGCCGGGGTGCTGGAACGACGCGACGACTACGGATTCGACTACCACCTGCACGAGGCGGAGTTGCCGGCGCGGATCCAGTGGCACTTCGCGGAAGACAGCAAGCTGCCGGTGGGCGTGCAGAGCTGGGAGATCCCTGTCGGCGGCAACGAGGGGATGCACACCCACCACGCCGACCCGCAGGGCCGCGCGCTGGACGAGATCTACCTCATCACCGAGGGCTCGGCGCGGATGACCGTCGACGGGGTGACCCACGACCTCGGGCCGGGCGACGCGGTCCTGGCTTCGGCGGGCGCCGACCACGACCTGGTCAACATCGGTGACGTCCCGCTGCGGCTGGTCTTCGTCTTCGGCTACCAGGGCGAGGCTGACTACTCGCAGTTCAAGCTCACGAAACTCGCGTTCGAGCGGCGAGCGAAGCCCGCCTGATTCACCACAGGAGCGACGGCGCGGACCCGCCGTACCCTTGTGCGGTAGCGGTCTACGGCCAGCGTCTCGTGGTCGTGACACCGACGCTCAAGCGGCCGAGGTCGCGGCCGCTGCGAAGGGTGCAGACGGACATTCGGCTGCGTGGCTGATCCACCAGCACGGCTGGCACTGGGACGCGATCGCCACTGACGGCACGACAACGGCGACGGCGTGCCGTCTCCTGCTTCGCAACTGGCTCCCGTGACCTGTTGCTGGTCGATAAGGCGGGATGCTCGACCAGGACACCGCCCGACCGCCGAGGACCGCACTCGGAAGGCAGCGGAGTCCGTCATGTCCGCGCGTCACTCGCAGCGGACGCCGAGAGCGCCTCGGAGCAGGCGGTGAGCGTCTTCAGTCGGCCTGCCCGAGCCGGTCGGCCAACTCCGTGATGTAGCTGTTGAGCCAATCGACGGATTCGGCGGCGGTCGTGAGCACGTCGAGGCCCTCAGCGGCGTCAACATAGAGAGGCTCCCAGCTGTCCTTGACGTTCAACGCGGGCGGCCATTCGTGCTCCGCCCGGAACTTGAACAACCGCCGCGTCGTGTCCGCCACAAGGCCGGCGTCAGCCATCGGGACGATGAGCTGAAGGTCGACGAGATCGTGCGCCCGGTCACTGCGCGGAGCCGTGCAGGCGTGAATCTTCTGAGCGATCTGGTGATGCAGCGGCTGGACCCGAACGGCAGCAGGCGTAGGCAAGCCGAGCGTTGCGAAGATACCGAGCACCTCCTCCGACATCTCGAACTCGGGCTCCTCCCGAGTGGTGGCCTCCAACTCGTCGTAGCCCACTTCGAGGTCGACGCCCTTGAAGATGCGGCCGTGGTAGTTCATCGTCACCCGAAATGGCTGCATCACGTACGCCTCCGGCACAGCCTTCGGTGCTCGCTTCTCCCCCATCGTGACCGTGCCGCTGAAGCCACCCCAGCCTGCGGCGAGGTTCTCCGCGAGCCGATCGCGGAAGTCATCCAGGTCACCTCGGAAGGCGGTGTCGACATCCGGGGTGTCTCGGGTCAGCCGCTCACCGAAACGGAGTTTCAGTCCGGTGCCGCCCTTGATCGCCGAGTCGGGCAGCATCTGAGCCAAGGCGACGTTGCCCACCAGCGCAACCAAGCGCCGCTCGGTCGTGCCGGACACCTTGCTCAACGAAGTGATAGCGCGGAATAGATCGGCGACTCGCCTTGGCGGTTCGGTCATTCCTGCGCCAGCTCACGTCTGATCGCCTCGGCTTCGCGGTGGTCGATCAGGCCCCGAGCATCGGCCTGTCGCACGGCATCGATGAGACGCGACGTCATCACCCTGCCACGGCTGGCTCGGATCGCTGCCGCCAAGGTCATCGCGGGCACGCCATCGAGCTCGGTCCGCTGATCGGCCGGCACGGCACGCGAGACCACCTCGATGGTCGTCGGCAGACGACGACGCACGCGCTCGGAAGTGGCGACTCTGATGCGGCGCACGTTCACCTGCGCAAGGTCGTGGGCAGCCAACACTGACTCATCGGCCAAGATCGCATCCCCGCCGACCAGGGCGACCGCCGTGGCGAACTCCGTGAGCCCGTCGACCGGAGCTTCATCCATTCGGTAGACGCCCTGCCCCAGCCGAGTGAGGGCACCACGGGACGCAAGCTTGCGCACCTCGATGGCGGGCACGCCGACAGAAGCGGCGTCACGCACCGTGACGACGCCGTGTGAGTCATGCGCCAGTTCGCGCAACTCCTGCCGGTAGCTCATCGCAACCTCCTGTCAAAACCGTACCATTTTCGGTACGGTTTTGGCATCGCTAGAACTGGTCGTTGCGGACCGCTGCTGCTGGAGTTCTTGCGGACTATCTGCGGACTCACGACTGCCGGAGCCGGCCCGGCACAAGCGCGGGCGCGGGCGAAGGCGAAGGCGTCAGACGTTACGGCGGTACTGGCCACCGACCTCGAAGAACGCCTCGGTGACCTGCTGGAGCGAGCAGACCCGGGCGGCGTCCATGAGCACGGCGAAGACGTTCTCGCCGGCGATCGCGGCCTCCCGCAACCGGGCCAGAGCGGACTGAGCCTCGACCGAGTGGGCGGCCTGGAAGTCGCGGACCCGGCGCAGCTGGGACTCCTTCTCCTCCTCGGTCGCGCGGGCCAGCTCGATCTCCACGGGCTCGCCGCTCTCGCCGCCGGGACGCAGGAAGGTGTTGACGCCGATGATCGGCAGCGTGCCGTCGTGCTTGCGGTGCTCGTAGAGCATCGACTCGTCCTGGATCCGGCCGCGCTGATAGCCGGTCTCCATCGCGCCGAGCACGCCGCCGCGCTCGCTGATCTTGTCGAACTCGGCGAGCACCGCCGCCTCGACCAGGTCGGTCAACTCGTCGATGATGAACGACCCCTGAAGCGGGTTCTCGTTCATCGCCAGCCCCCACTCGCGGTTGATGATCAGCTGGATCGCGAGCGCGCGCCGTACCGACTCCTCGGTGGGGGTGGTGACCGCCTCGTCGAAGGCGTTGGTGTGCAGGCTGTTGGCGTTGTCGTAGATCGCGATCAGCGCCTGCAGCGCGGTCCGGATGTCGTTGAAGTCCATCTCCTGCGCGTGCAGGGACCGGCCGGAGGTCTGCACGTGGTACTTGAGCTTCTGCGACCGCTCACCCGCGCCGTACCGCTCCCGCATCGCGACCGCCCAGATCCGGCGGGCGACGCGGCCGAGGACGCTGTATTCGGGGTCCATCCCGTTGGAGAAGAAGAACGACAGGTTGGGCGCGAAGTCGTCGATCTTCATGCCGCGCGCGAGGTAGGCCTCGACGTAGGTGAAGCCGTTGGCGAGGGTGAACGCGAGCTGGCTGATCGGGTTCGCCCCGGCCTCGGCGATGTGGTAGCCGGAGATCGACACCGAGTAGAAGTTGCGCACCCCGTGGGCGATGAACCACTCCTGGATGTCGGCCATCATCCGTAGCGAGAACTCGGTGGAGAAGATGCAGGTGTTCTGCCCCTGGTCCTCCTTGAGGATGTCGGCCTGCACGGTGCCGCGCACGTTGGCCAGCGCGTACGCCGCCAGCCGCTCCCGCTCCTCGGCGTCCGGCTCCCGGTCGTGCTCGGCGACGAGCGCGGCGACCTGCTGGTCGATCGCGGTGTTGAGGAAGAACGCGAGCACCGTGGGCGCCGGTCCGTTGATCGTCATCGACACCGACGTGGTCGGCGAGACCAGGTCGAAGCCGTCGTAGAGCGCCTTCATGTCGTCCAGCGTCGCCACCGACACGCCGGAGGTGCCGACCTTGCCGTAGATGTCGGGGCGCAGGTCGGGGTCGCGGCCGTACAGCGTCACCGAGTCGAAGGCGGTCGAGAGCCTGGTGGCGGCTGAGTCGGCGGAGAGCAGCTTGAAGCGCCGGTTGGTGCGGAACGGGTCGCCCTCGCCCGCGAACATCCGGGCCGGGTCCTCGCCGTCGCGCTTGAACGGGAACACCCCGGCGGTGAAGGGGAAGTAGCCGGGCAGGTTCTCCCGCCGCCAGAAGCGCACCAGCTCGCCGTGGTCGTCGTACCGCGGCAGCGCGACCCGCGGGACCAGGCTGCCCGACAGGGACTCGCGTCGCAGCCGGTTGCGGATCTCCTTGTCGCGGATCCGGACGACCTGCTCCTCGCCCGAGTACGACGCCACCACCGCGGGCCAGGCCTCGAGCTGGGACGCCACCTCCGACGGCAGCGCCTCGCGAGCCTCGTCCACCAGCCGCCCGAGCACGGACTCCTCGGAGTCGGCTGAGGCGTCGGCAGACGGATCCGAACTCGCGGCGGCGCCTACTTCGGCCTGCGCCAGCGAGAGCCGCTGCAGGCGACGGGCCGCCTCGGCGAACTCGTCGGTCTGGGCGTGATAGCCCCGCACGGAGTCGGAGATCTCGGCGAGGTAGCGCACCCGCTCGCCGGGCACCACCTGCCGGATCGAGGTCGAGGAGCGCACGTCGACCCGGGGCAGCGTGCCCTCGACCACGGGCAGCCCGGCCTCGCCGAGCTCGTCGCGGAGGTGCTGGTAGAGGGCGGTCACGCCGTCGTCGTTGAACGTCGCCGCGCTGGTGCCGAAGACCGGCATCTCGTCGGGCCGCTTGCCGAACGCCTCGCGGTTGCGCACCAGCTGCCGGCCCACGTCGCGCAGCGCGTCGGCAGCGCCACGCCGCTCGAACTTGTTGATCGCCACCGTGTCGGCGAAGTCGAGCATGTCGATCTTCTCCAGCTGCGAGGCGGCCCCGAACTCGGGCGTCATCACGTACAGCGAGTGGTCGACGAAGGGCACGATCCCGGCGTCGCCCTGCCCGATGCCGGGGGTCTCGACGATGATCAGGTCGTAGCCGGCGGCCTTGACGACCTCGAGGACCTCGGGGAACGCGTCGGGCATCTCGTGGGCGCCGCGCGTGGCCAGCGACCGGAAGTAGACGCGCTCCGGGTCGAGGCAGTTGGCGCGGATCCGGTCGCCGAGCAGCGCGCCGCCGCCCTTGCGCCGGGTGGGGTCGATCGCGATCACGGCGATCCGCAGCTTGTCCTGCTGATCGATCCGGAAGCGTCGTACCAGCTCGTCGGTGAGCGAGGACTTGCCGGAGCCGCCGGTGCCGGTGATCCCGAGGACGGGTGTGACATGTGCCGCCGCAGCCTCCGTGATCCGGGCGCGCAGCTCGCCGTCGAGGCGCCCCAGCTCGGCGCCGGTGATCGCGCGGGCCAGCGCCGGCCGGTCGCCGGAGATCACCGCGGCCGCGTCGGACGGCGCGGTCTCCCACAGGTCGAAGTCGCACTCGGCGACCACGGAGTCGATCATCCCGACCAGGCCGAGGCGCTGCCCGTCCTCGGGGGAGAAGATCGTGACCCCGGACTTGCGCAGCCGCGCGATCTCGCTGGGCACGATCACCCCGCCGCCGCCGCCGACCACCCGGATGTGCCCGGCGCCGGCCTCCCGCAGCCGCTCGACGAGGTACTCGAAGTACTCCACGTGGCCGCCCTGGTACGACGAGACCGCGACGCCCTGCACGTCCTCGCTCAGCGCCGCATCGACGACATCGGCGACCGAGCGGTTGTGCCCGAGGTGGATCACCTCGCAGCCCCGAGACTGGAAGATCCGCCGCATGATGTTGATCGAGGCGTCGTGGCCGTCGAAGAGCGCGGACGCGGTGACGAGGCGGACTGGATTGCGCGGCAGGTGGGGCTGCGTGCTCATGGGGCTCCCGGCGGTCGGCGTGAACCCAAGATACTAGGACTTCCAAGTAATCCGTGCCAAATCGAGCCGCCCGGACGTCATACGGACCGTGGGCAATAGACCTCCGTTCGTATGACGTCCGAGAGGTCGGCCGTGAGACGTCATACGGAGTGAGGGTGGTAGGCCTCGGGTCGTATGACGCAAGGGGGAGGGTCAGACCGCGTCGCCGGCACTGGCGCGGAGGGCGTCGAGCAGCCCCGACAGCTCGTCGATCTGGTCGGGCGCGAGCCCGGGCCGGGTGAAGACCTCCCGGTTGAGGGAGTCCGTCGCCCGCTCGACCACCTCGCGCCCCAGCTCGGTGATGCCCGCGAGCACGACCCTGCCGTCCCGCTCGCTGCGCCGTCGTACGACGTAGCCCTGACCCACGAGCCGCGCGACCGCGCTCGTGACGCTGGTGGGATGCACCTGGAGCAGCGAGCCCAGCCGGGTCATCGGCAGCTCCCCGGCGCGGGTGAACGCCAGCACCCGCAGCAGCTCGTAGCGGGCGAAGCTCACGTCGTGGGGCCGCAGCGCGGCGTCGATGCGCTCCATCAGCAGCTGCTGGGCGCGGATCATCGACGTCACCATCGCCATCCCGTCCGCGGCGTCGGCCCACCCGTGCGCGACCCACTGGCGGTGCGCCTCGCGGATCGGGTCCCGAGGCCGCTGCGTCATGCGCGTCAGGGTAACCCCGGCGCCCGGGCGGCCAGCTCGACGGCCAGCCGGTCGAGCTCGTTCCGGGCCTCGAGCATGGCGGGTCCGTACCAGGTCAGCAGCCGCCCCGAGACCAGCCGGGTCGGCGCGACGGAGAAGGCCTCCGGCCCGTCGGAGGCGGTGAAGACGTACGGCTCGTCCGGCAGCAGTACGGCGTCCACCCCGGCCCGATCGAGGTCGGCGAGCTCGACCTTCGGATAGCGCTGAGAGTCCGTCCCGAACGCGTTGGCCAGGCCCGCCCGCGCGAGCAGGTCGGTGGTGTAGGTCCGGGAGCCGACCGCCATCCAGGGATCCCGCCAGATCGGCACGGCGACCGTGGCGCGCGCGAGCGGTGGCCCGTCCCAGGCCCGCGAGGCGTCGGCGAGCCAGCCGGGGACGCCGAGGCCGAGCGCGAGGGAGAAGAGACGCCGCATCGAGGCGAACGCCGAGGCCACCGTCTCGATCCGCGTCACCCACACCGCGACGCCGGACTCCCGGAGCCGCCGCACGTCGAGCTCGCGGTTCTCCTCCATGTTGGCGACCACCAGGTCGGGCGCGAGCGCCCGGACGGCGGCCAGGGAGGGGTTCTTGGTGCCCCGCACCCGGGCGACGTCCAACCCGGCCGGGTGGGTGCACCAGTCGGTCGCGCCGACCAGCAGCGACGGCGCCGAGACGGCGATCGCCTCGGTGAGCGAGGGGACCAGCGAGACCACGCGCCGTACCTCGGACGGCACGGGGACGGGCGTTCCCAGATCGTCCCGCGGCCCCGTGGTCATGGGGCGATCGTGCCACGAAGACTCGGCGGGTGACCGACCCGTGAAAAATGCGGGTGTCGGTGCTGGCGCGCCGGTGCGCAGTTGCGGAAGGGTGGCGGCATGGCAGCCTCACACGACTACGAGCAGGACACCACGACGACCTACGGCCCGGTGCAGATCCGGGCGAGGGGACGCGCCGTGCTGACCAACCCGATGATCAACCGGGGCACCGCGTTCACGATCGAGGAGCGCAAGCAGCTCGGACTGCTCGGACTGATGCCCGGCGGGGTCACCAACCTGGAGGCGCAGACCAGGCGGGTCTACGAGCAGTTCCTGCGGACCGAGACCCGGCTGGGCAAGTACGTCCACCTCAGCCACGTCCGGGACCGCAACGAGGTGCTCTTCTACCACCTGCTGGCCGACCACATCGAAGAGATGATGCCGATCATCTACACGCCGACCATCGGCGAGGCGATCGAGCGCTACAGCCAGGAGTTCAACCGGCCGCGCGGGGTCTTCCTCTCCATCGACCACCCGGACCAGATGGAGGAGGCGCTGCTCAACTACGGGCTCGGCCCCGACCAGGTCGACCTGATCGTGGTGACCGACTCCGAGGGCATCCTGGGCATCGGCGACCAGGGCGTCGGCGGCATCCAGATCGCGATCGGCAAGCTGTCGGTCTACACCGCGGCGGCCGGCATCCACCCGCGCCGGGTGATCCCCGTCGTCCTCGACACCGGCACCGACAACCTGGGTCTGCTCAACAACGAGCTCTACCTCGGCTCGCGCCACTCCCGGGTCCGCGGCGAGCGGTACGACGAGTTCATCGAGACCTTTATGACCACCACCAAGCGGGTCTTCCCGCACGCGCTGATCCACTGGGAGGACTTCGGCTCCACCAACGCGCACCGGCTGCTCAACAAGTACCGCCACGACTACTGCACGTTCAACGACGACATCCAGGGCACGGCCGCGGTGGTGCTCGCGGCGCTGCTCGCCGGCGTCGACGTCACCGGCCACGACCTCGACGATCACCGGGTGGTGATCTTCGGGGCCGGCAGCGCCGGGATCGGCATCGCCGGCCTGATCCGGGACACGATGCTCCGCAGCGGCGCCAGCGAGACCGAGGAGGAGGCCTACGCGCGCTTCTACTCGATCGGCATCAACGGGCTCTACGTCGACGACCAGGAGCTCCTGGAGTTCCAGCGGCCCTGGGCGCGCACTCGCTCCGAGGTCGCCGGCTGGGACGTGGAGGACCCGTCGAAGATCAGCCTGCTGGACGTCGTACGCAACGCGAAGCCGACGATCCTGATCGGTACCTCGACCAAGGGCGGCGCCTTCACCGAGGAGATCGTCAAGGAGATGGCGGCGCACTGCCCGAGGCCGATCATCTTCCCGCTCTCGAACCCGACCAGCCGCGCCGAGGCGACCCCGGCGGACCTGCTCGCCTGGACCGACGGTCGGGCGCTGGTCGCGACGGGCAGCCCGTTCGGCCCGGTCGATCACAACGGCGTGCGCCACCACATCGCCCAGTCCAACAACGCGCTGATCTTCCCCGGCCTCGGCCTGGGCGTCGCGACCTGCAAGGCGACCCGGATCACCGAGGGCATGATCGCGGCCGCGGCCGAGGCGCTCGCGGGCATGGTCAACGCCTACCGCACCGGTGCGCCGCTGCTCCCGTCGATGGACGACCTGCGGTTCGTCTCGGCCACGGTGGCGGTCGCGACCGCCAAGCAGGCTGCCGCCGAGGGCGTCGCGGAGAACCCGCTCACCGACCCCGTCCAGCAGATCTACGCCCGGATGTGGCAGCCGCAGTACCCCGACGTCGAGGCGATCTGACCCGAGCCCACTCCCGAGCGAGCGGCTCCCGGAAGCTTCCGGGAGCCGCCCCGGCTCGTGGGACCTCGTGAACAGATCGGCCCGGTGGGGGGATCCGGGCCTTCTGCTCGGTGCTCCACCAGCCCGGCGGCAGCGCGCTTGCCGCCGGTGGTCGATCTTGCCTCAGCGATCCGGGTACGTCGAGTGCTGAGGGCCACATAGTGGCCGCGACTTGCCTGAGGCCGCGGGCCGGGTAGCCTGACGCTTCACGACAGGGGAGCCCCACCGGGCTGAGAGTGCGGATCCGCCGCAGACCCTCCGAACCTGCACCGGTTAGCACCGGCGAAGGGAGTCCACATGAGGTACACCGCCGCCCGAGGGCTGGCCAGCACAGTGACCGGCATCCTGGCCGCCGTGATGCTCACCGGCTGCACGCTCATCGCGAGCGAGTCGCCCGATGTGGAGGCATCCACCGGTCCCGACGGCGAGGCCACGCCCACCGAGGTCGTGCTGCTCACCCACGAGTCCTTCAACCTCTCCAAGAAGCTGCGCAAGCAGTTCCAGGAGACGACCGGCCACGAGCTGACGGTGCGCGCCGCGGGGGATGCGGGGGCCCTGGTCAACAAGCTGGTCCTGACCGAGGGCAGCCCCACCGGCGACGTCGTCTTCGGGATCGACAACACCTACGGCTCGCGGGCGGTGGACGCCGGCGTGCTCGCCGAGCACGGCGTCGAGCTGCCCGCCGGCGTCGACGCCTTCGACCTGCCGGGCGGCGAGGACGTGCTGGTCCCGATCGACAACGGCAACGTCTGCGTCAACATCGACACCCTGTGGTTCGACGCCGAGGGCATCGAGCCGCCCGAGCACTTCTCCGACCTGACCGACGAGCGCTACCGGGGGCTCTTCGTGACCCCGGCGCCGACGACCAGCAGCCCCGGCATGGCCTTCCTGCTCGCCACGATCGCCCACTTCGGTGAGGACGGCTGGCAGGCCTACTGGGAGGACCTGGTGGCCAACGACGTGAAGATCACCGCGGGCTGGTCGGACGCCTACTACGTCGACTACACGATCGGCGGTGAGGACGGAAAGAGGCCGATCGTCCTCTCCTACGACTCCAGCCCGGCGTTCACTCTGAACGGCGACGGCACCGAGACCGTCTCCCAGGCGCTGGACGGCTGCTTCGAGCAGGTCGAGTACGCCGGCCTGCTCGAGGGCGCCGCCAACCCCGACGGCGGGCGGGAGCTGATCGAGTTCCTGCTCAGCCCCGAGGTGCAGGCATCCCTCCCGGAGAGCATGTACGTCTTCCCGGTCCGCGACGACGTCGAGCTGCCCCGGGACTGGGCGAAGTTCGCGGTCCAGCCCGACGAGCCGCTGACGCTCGACCCGGGCGAGATCACCGAGAACCGCGAGCGGTGGCTGCGCGAGTGGACCGACATCACGACCCGATGACCGGCGCCTGATGCGACGCTGGGTCGGCCTCTTCGCGCTAGCGGCGGTCCCGCTGCTGGTGCTGGGCGTCTTCTTCGCGCTGCCGGTGGCCGCGATGATCTCCCGCGGCTTCGTGGTCGACGGCCAGTTCGCGCCGGGGGCTGTGCTCGAGGTGCTGACCCGGCCCCGGATCGCCCGGGTCGCCTGGTTCACGGCCTGGTCCGCGTGCGCGGGGACGGCGTTGAGCCTGGCGTTCGGGTTGCCCGCGGCGTACGCGCTGCACCGGCTCGACTTCCCGGGCCGCCGCGCGATCAGGGCCGCGCTGCTGGTGCCCTTCGTGCTCCCGACCGTCGTGGTCGGCGTCGCCTTCCGCGAGCTCCTCGGCGAGGCCGGCCCGCTCGGCTTCCTCGGCCTGGACGGCACGCCGGTCGCGATCCTGGCCGGGCTCGCCTTCTTCAACATCACCGTCGTGGTGCGGATGGTCGGCGCCACCTGGGAGTCGATGGATCCACGGCCCGGCCAGGCCGCGGCCGCGCTCGGCGCCACGCCGGCGCAGGTCTTCCGCACCGTGACCCTGCCCGCGCTGCGGCCCGCGATCGTCGGCGCCGCCAGCGTGGTCTTCCTCTTCTGCGCCACCTCGTTCGGGGTGGTGCTGGTCCTCGGCGGGGTCCGCTACGCGACCGTCGAGACCGAGATCTACCTGCTGACGACCAACCTGCTCGACTTGCAGGCCGCCGCCGCGCTGTCGATCCTGCAGCTGCTGGTGGTCGTCGGGCTGCTCGTGCTGTCGCGGCGGACCAGGGTCGCGGATCCGACCCGGGCGATCGAGCCGCGACCCCCCGCGCGGCCGACCCGGGGCGACGTGCCGGCGCTGGCGGTCACGGCCGCCGCGGTGCTCTTCGTCGCGGCGCCGCTGGCCGGGCTGGTGTTGGGGAGCCTGCGCGAGGACGGCGCGTGGAGCCTGCGCTACTACCGCGCGCTCGGGGAGCCGGAGGCCTCCTCGGGGCTGACCGCCTCCGAGGCACTGCGCAACAGCCTGGTCACCGCGCTCGACGCCACCTGGCTGGCGGTCGGGCTTGGCCTGCTCATCGCCGTACTGGCCACCCGCCGGTCGCGGTCGAGCGGCGAACGACGCGTCCGGTCCTTCCTCGACGGGCTCTTCATGCTGCCGCTCGGGGTGTCCGCGGTGACGCTGGGGTTCGGCTTCCTGATCGCGCTCGACCGGCCCCCGTTCGACCTGCGCGACGACCCGATGCTGGTCCCGATCGCGCAGGCGCTGGTCGCGCTCCCGCTCGTGGTGCGGACCCTCGCGCCGGCGCTCGAGGGCATCGACGACCGGCTCCGGCAGGCGGCGGCCTCGCTGGGGGCGTCCCCGGTCCGGGCGTGGGCGAGCGTGGACGTGCCCGTCATGTACCGGCCCGTGCTCGCCGCGACCGGCTTCGCCTTCGCGGTCTCACTGGGGGAGTTCGGCGCGACCGCGTTCCTGGCCCGCGACGACCACCCGACCCTGCCGGTGATGATCTTCCGGCTGCTCGGCCAGCCCGGCGAGGACCACTACGGCCGGGCGCTCGCCGCGGCGGTCGTGCTGGGCACGGTCACCGCGGCGGTCATCTTCGCCGTCGAGCGGCTGCGCGTGCGCGGCGTGGGAGCCTTCTGACATGGGCCTCGAGATCGATCAGGTGAGCGTGAAGTACGGCGATACGGTCGCCGTCGATGACGTCACCCTCTCGCTCCCGGCGGGCGGCGTGCTCGCCGTCCTCGGGCCGTCCGGCTGCGGCAAGTCCACCCTGCTGCGCGCCGTCGCCGGCCTCGAGCCGCTCGCCGCCGGACGGATCTCCTACGACGGCCGCGACCTCGCCGGGGTGCCGACGCACCGGCGCGGCTTCGCGCTGATGTTCCAGGACGGTCAGCTCTTAGGGCACCTCACGGTCGCCCGCAACGTCGGCTACGCCCTGCGGTTGCGGCGTCGCCGGGCCGCCGAGGTCGACGCCCGGGTCGGCGAACTGCTCGACCTGGTCGGCCTGAGCGGGTACGACGACCGGCTGCCCGCCTCTCTCAGCGGCGGCGAACGACAGCGGGTCGCCCTGGCCCGCGCGCTCGCCGTACACCCCCGGCTGCTGCTGCTCGACGAGCCGCTCTCCGCGCTCGACACCACGCTGCGCCAGCGGCTGGCCGGCGAGCTGCGGGACATCCTCACCGCCGCGGGGACCACCGCCCTGCTCGTCACCCACGACCACGAGGAGGCGTTCGCGGTGGCCGACCGGCTGGCCGTGATGCGCGCGGGGCGGCTGGTGCAGTCCGGGGACATCGCGGGCGTGTGGGCCGCGCCCGCCGACGAGGAGACGGCCCTCTTCCTCGGCTACGCCAGGGTGCTGAGCGGGGCCACCGCCCGCCGGGTCCTCGCCGCCGCCGGGCTGGCGGCCGCCGACCGGATCGCGCTGCGACGCTCCGCACTCTCGGCCGCACCGGCGGACCGGGGTGCCGCCGCGCTCGCCGGCACGGTGACGGCGTTGCGCAGCACGCCGGAGGTGCTGCGGCTGGTGGTGCAGGTCGACGGGGTGGGGGATGTGGACGCGGTCGCGCCGCTCGGCACCCACCTCGCGGTGGGCGATCGGTGCGGGCTGGCGGTCGATCCGACCAGGCTGGCGTCGCTCGGGGCGGAGGTTCGGGCCGGGACTCTCTAGACTTGCCGCCATGTATCGCCGGGCCTACGCACTCCTCGTCGGAGTCGCAGCGACGATGGGCCTGCTCGCGATCGGTACGGCGATGTGGCTGGGCAAGCCGTTGGTCGACCCCGACGGGTTCCTCGGACCGTCCTGGTTGCGGCTGCCGATGCTGATCGTCGGGGCCTTCCTCGTCGACGTCGTGCCGCGGACGGTGTGGCACGCGCGGTTCCGATTCGGGCCGATGCTCGGCCTGGCGCGACAGCGGGTGCGCGAGCACTGGACCAGGGACCGGATCACGCTCGTCATCCTGGGCGTGGCGTGCTTCTACATCACCTACGTCAGCTACCGGAACCTCAAGTCCTTCCTGCCCTTCGTCCAGGCGGACCGGATGTACGACCGGGAGCTCTACCTGCTCGACCGGGCGCTGCTGCTCGGCCACGATCCCGCCACGCTGCTCCACGCCGTCTTCGGAACGACGACCTCGGCGCACGTGCTGTCCTACATCTACCTGCTCTTCCTGCCGATGGTGCCGATCGGCCTGATCATCTGGCTGGTCTGGTCGCGCAACATCTCCTTCGGCTATTGGTTCGCGACGTCCCAGGTGCTCGCCTGGACCCTCGGCACGCTGAGCTACTACGCGCTGCCCACGGTCGGCCCCGGGTTCGAGTATTCCTGGCTCTTCGCCGACCTCGACGTCACGCCGTCCTCGCAGCTGATGGAGTCGCTACAATACGGCCGGCAGGCGGTCGTGCTCGGCGTCTCGACGGGGTCGGTGCAGTCGGTGGCGGGCTTCGCGAGCCTGCACTGCGCGATCACGCTGCTGTGGGCGCTGATGGCGCAGTACACGCTGCGCAGCCGCGTCATCAGGTGGCTGCTGTGGGCCAACTTCGGGATCACCGTCATCGCCACCCTCTACTTCGGCTGGCACTACCTCGCCGACGACGTCGCCGGCATCATGATCGCGCTGCTCTCCTTCTACATCGGCGGCATCGCGAGCGGCCAGGTCTTCGACAAGCACCTCACGCACTCGCATCCCACCAGCGACTCCTCCCTGATCCCGATCGACGCCGACTGATC
>JBDHZS010000056.1:0-19960 GCA_039812025.1 Nocardioides sp.
CGATGTCGCGTATCGCGAGCGCATCGCCCGCGGCGCACGTTTCCTGGACACCCTGCTGGACAAGGAAGGCGTGATCTACGGCGTCACCACCGGCTACGGCGACTCCTGCGTGGTGGCCGTACCCCTGGAACATGTCGAGGCCCTGCCGCGCCACCTGTACACCTTCCATGGCTGCGGCCTGGGGCAGTTGCTCGATGCGCCCGCCACCCGTGCGGTGACTCGCTCGCGCACCCTCGCCCGGTCCGGCGCGAGCAGGTGGGCCTCCCCCTCGGCGAGCAGCGTCGCGGCCGCCACCGTGCAGGCGTGGCCCGCGATCAGGAGGCCCGCGTCCTCGATCCCGCCGCGCAGCCGCAGCACCTCGCGGGTGGTCGGGTACGGCGCGCGGGGCTCGTCGTACAGGTCGTCGCCGTCGTCCCACACGATCGCCAGCCCGAGGTCGTGGACCGGTGCGAACGCGGCCGACCGGGTCCCCAGCGCGATCCGCACCCGGCCGCGGCTGATCGCGAGGAAGTCCCGGTAGCGGGCCGCCGGGCCGGAGTCCGCGGTGAGCACGACGTGGTGGCCGGGCCCGAGGAGGTCCGTCAGGGCGGCGTCCACCCGGGCGACGTCGCGGTGGTCGGGCACGCAGATCACCACCCCGCGTCCCCCCGCGAGCGTCGTCGCCGCGGCGTGGGCGAGCAGCTGGGGCCAGTCGGTGGCCGGCCCGGCGGTCCACACCGCGCGAGGGGCGCCGCCGCCCTCGAGGTGGCGCAGGTACGCCGCTGCGGGGCCCTCGCAGGCCCACGCGGCACGTCCGCCCGCGGGGTCGTAGCGCGGGGGCGGCGGGGCTGGCGCGGGCTCCTTCTTCTCCGTCGTCGCGTGCCGGGGCGGGATCGCGAGCCGCAGCACTTCGGCGCGGGTCCCGGCGTAGCGTGACGCCAGTTGCTCGGCGAGCTCGGCGATCGGAGGCAGCAGCACCGGCTCGGAGCTGACCACCCGGCGCAGCGACCGGAGCTGCCCGGCGTGGTCGGTCTCGGCAGCCCGTGCCAGCAGGAACCCGTCGACGTCCTGCCCCGCGAACCGCACCTTGACCCGGGTCCCCGGCTGCGCGGCGTCGGCCATCGACGCCGGCACCTGGTAGTCGAACGTCCGGTCCAGGTGGGCCAGCGGCAGGTCGACCAGCACCCGCGCGACGGGGTCCACCGCGGCCGGCTCGACGTCCTTGGCTCGGCGCGACCGGGTGGCGACCGCCTTGGCGCGCGCGGTCTCGACGGTGCGACGCAGGCCGGGCAGGGTCTCCTCTGCCGCGCTGGTGGCCTGGTCGGTGGTCATGGCCGAAGTTCTACCAGCGACCGCCGACAGGCTCGGGTCAGAGGCCGGCGGCGACCCGCAGGGCCTCGGCGCGGTCGGTGCGCTCCCAGGTGAACTCGGGCAGTTCGCGCCCGAAGTGGCCGTAGGCGGCGGTCTTGGCGTAGATCGGCCGCAGCAGGTCGAGGTCGTCCACGATCGCGGCGGGGCGCAGGTCGAAGACGTGGAGCACCGCGGCCTGGATCGCCTCGTCGTCGACCACGCCGGTGCCGAAGGTCTGGATGTAGACGCCGACCGGGTGGGCGCGGCCGATCGCGTAGGCGACCTGCGCCTCGCAGCGCCGGGCGAGGCCGGCGGCGACGACGTTCTTGGCCACCCAGCGCATCGCGTACGCCGCGGAGCGGTCCACCTTCGACGGGTCCTTGCCCGAGAAGGCCCCGCCGCCGTGGCGCGCCATGCCGCCGTAGGTGTCGACGATGATCTTGCGCCCGGTCAGGCCGGCGTCGCCCATCGGGCCGCCGATCACGAACTTGCCGGTCGGGTTGACCAGCAGCCGGTAGCCCTCGGAGTCGATGTCGAAGCGGGCCAGCACCGGGTCGATGACGTGCTTCTTGATGTCGGGCAGGAGCTGGGTGTCAAGCTCGACGCCGGCCTCGTGCTGGGTGGAGAGCACGACGGTGTCGACGCGCACGGGCCGGTCCTCGGCGTCGTACTCGATCGTCACCTGGGTCTTGCCGTCGGGGCGCAGGTAGCCGAGGGTGCGGTCCTTGCGGACGGCGGTGAGCTGCTCGGCGAGCCGGTGGGCGATCATCACCGGCAGCGGCATCAGCTCGGGGGTGTCGTCGCAGGCGTAGCCGAACATCAGGCCCTGGTCGCCGGCGCCCTGCTTGTCCATCGCGTCGACCGAGCCGGTGCGAGACTCCTGGCCGGTGTCGACGCCCTGGGCGATGTCGGGCGACTGCGCGCCGATCGCGACCTGCACGCCGCACGCGCGGCCGTCGAAGTACATGGCGCCGTCGTCGTACCCGATGTCCACGATCTTGTCGCGCACGATCTGGGCGATCGGCGCGTAGGTCTCGGTGGTCACCTCGCCCGCGACGACGACCAGGCCGGTCGTCAGCAGCGTCTCGACCGCGACGCGGCTGCGCGGGTCGCCCTCGAGCAGGGCATCCAGCACGCTGTCGCTGATCTGGTCTGCCATCTTGTCGGGGTGGCCCTCGGTCACGGACTCGGAGGTGAAGAGGCGTCCTGCCACGGTGATGTGCTCCTTGGTCGGCGGCGCGCTCACGATATCCCCGCCGTTGCGGCCATCCCGAATCCCGGACCGGCCGTCTCACGGGAGGCGGGTGACGACCTCGTCCCAGATCCGGTGGGCCAGCTCGGACTTCGATCCGAGGGGCACATGTACGGCGCTGCCGTCGCTGCCGAGGATCACCGCCTCGTTGTCCGGCGACCCGAAGACGGCCCCGCCGTTGACGTCGTTGACCACCAGCAGGTCGCAGCCCTTGCGCGCGAGCTTGGCGCGGCCGAGCTCGAGCACCGAGCCGGTCGCATCCCCGGTCTCGGCGGCGAAGCCGACGATCACCTGTCCCGGCCGGGCGCGAGTGGCGGAGAGCTCGGCGAGGATGTCGGGCGTCTGCTCCAGCGAGATCTCCGGTACGTCGCTGGCGTGCGCCTTCTTGATCTTCGCGGTGTTGCGCGAGGTCGGGCGGAAGTCGGCCGGCGCGGCCGCCATCACCACCGAGTCCGCGTCGGCGGCCAGCGAGACCACCGCGTCGCGCAGCTCGGCCGTGGTCTCCACCTCGACCACCGAGACCCCGCTCGGTGCCGGCAGGGAGACGTTGGCGGCGACCAGCGAGACCGTGGCGCCGCGGGCGGCGGCGGCCCGGGCGAGGGCGTAGCCCTGGATCCCCGACGAGCGGTTGCCGAGGAACCTCACCGGGTCGAGATACTCCCTGGTCCCCCCCGCGCTGACGACGACCGTGTGCCCGGCGAGATCGCGGCTGGTGCTGCCGCGGGTCAGCACGTCGCGGGCGATCTCGAAGATCTCGACCGGCTCGGGCAGCCGGCCCCTCCCGGTGTCCGCGCCGGTGAGCCGCCCGGAGGCGGGCTCGACCACCAGCGCGCCCCGGGAGGTCAGCGTGGCGACGTTGGCCCGGGTCGCCGGGTGCTCCCACATCTCGGTGTGCATCGCCGGCGCGAAGACCACCGGGCAGCGGGCGGTCAGCAGCGTGTTGGTCAGCAGGTCGTCGGCGAGCCCGTGAGCGGCCTTGGCGAGCAGGTCGGCGGTCGCCGGGGCCACCACGACCAGGTCGGCGGACTGGCCGATCCGCACGTGCGGTACGTCGTGCACCGAGGCCCACACGTCCGCGGCGACCGGCTTGCCCGACAGCGCGGCCCAGGTGGCGGCGCCCACGAACTCCAGCGCCGCCGCCGTCGGCACGACGGTCACGTCGTGGCCGCTCTCCGTGAAGCGCCGCAGCAGGTCGCACGCCTTGTAGGCGGCGATCCCGCCGCCCACCCCCAGGACGACGCGTGGCCGCTCCCCGGTCGGGGCAGCGGCCACGTGGACGTGCTCGGTCATCGACCGGCCGACCTCACTCGGCGGTCGGGAACTGGTCGTCGGCGTAGGCCTGCGCCTCGACGGCGGCTTGGCGGCGCGCCTCCTCCTCGGCGGCCAGCTCGGCCGGGTCGACCGGCTCGCAGGTCAGCAGGTCCTCGCTGATCTCGCGCAGCGCAATCGAGAGCGGCTTCTCCTGCACGTGGGTGTCGACCAGCGGGCCGACGTACTCCAGCAGGCCCTCGCCGAGCTGGGAGTAGTAGGCGTTGATCTGCCGGGCGCGCTTCGCGCCGTACAGCACGAGCTGGTACTTGCTGTCGGTGCGGGTCAGCAGGTCGTCGATCGAGGGGTTGGTGACGCCCTCGGCGGCAGGGATGGGGCCAGACACGGATGAGCCTCGCAGGAGTCGATGAGTGTGTGAACGCAGCGCCGCGGCCGAAAGGACCGACGAGAATCAGCCTCGCGCGGGCGCGGTCATCAAGGTTACCAACTTATCGGCCGCTTCACGAACTTCGTGGTTGACGATCGTGACGTCGAACTCCGCCTCGGCGGCGAGCTCCTCGCGGGCGGTCTCCAGCCGGCGGGTCCGCTCGGCGTCGGTCTCGGTGCCGCGGCCGACCAGGCGTCGTACCAACTCCTCCCAGGACGGGGGCGCCAGGAAGACGAACCGCGCCTCGGGCATCGTCTCGCGGACCTGCCGCGCGCCCTGCAGGTCGATCTCGAGCAGCGCGGGCCGGCCGGCGGCCAGCGCGTCGTCGACGGGCGGGCGCGGGGTGCCGTAGCGGTGCCGGCCGTGGACGACGGCCCACTCCAGCAGCTCGCCGGCGGCGATCATCCGGTCGAACTCCGCCTCCGAGACGAAGCGGTAGTGCACGCCGTCGACCTCGCCGGGCCGCGGCGGCCGCGTCGTCGCCGACACCGAGATCCACACGCCCGGACGGTGCTCCCTGATCCAGGCCGCGACGCTGCCCTTGCCGACCGCGGTGGGACCGGCGAGCACCGTCAGCCGCGGCCGGGTGCGTACGGCGCTCAGTGGGATCCGAACTCGCGCTCCAGCGCGGCGACCTGGTTGATGCCCAGGCCGCGGAGCCGACGGGTCTCGGCAATGCCGAGGCGCTCCATGGTCTGTCGCGCACGCACCTTGCCCAGGCCGGGGAGCGACTGCAGCAGGTCGAGGACCCGCATCTTCCCGATCACCTCGTTGGTGGCGCCCTCGGCTAGCACCTCGGACAAGGTCGCGCCACTGTTCTTGAGGCGGTTCTTCACCTCCGCGCGCTCGCGCCGGGACGCGGCGGCCTTCTCAAGAGCTGCCTTGCGCTGCTCCGGGGTCAACTGCGGCAGGGCCACGGATTCGTCCTCCATGCATCATCGGCGGTCACGGCGGTGGGGAAAGTTGTCGATCAATCTAGTCACGTATGTTTCCAGCGGCAACGTGTCTGCCATGGTTCACGGATAAGAATCTGCGGCACGCCCGGCTAGCGGGGCGTGCCGGAGAGCAGCGCGCGGAGCCGGTCGTTGTCCCGCTCGGCGGCTGCGCGAAGGGCCGCCGGCTCGGGCCCGGCCCGCAACAGCCCACGGGAGGTGGACGGCAGGACCTGTCCCGGGACGCCCCACAGACCGCCGAAGATCCGCTCCAGATCGGCGAGCGTGCCGCCCTGCGCGCCGTATCCGGGGGCCAGCAGCGGACCGTTGATCGCGAGGTCTTCCCCGGTCGCGCCGAGGGTCGCGCCGACGACCGCCCCGAACGAGCCGAGAGGTGCCGCATCCGCGTTTGCCGAGCGCAAGTGGCCCAAGACCGTGCCGGCGACGGTCTTCGCTGCCGCGTCGTCGGCCTCGCCGGCGGGGCTCGTCGCGAGCGCGCCCTGGACCTCCGGGCCCTCCGGGTTGGAGGTCAGCGCGAGCACGAAGGCGCCGGCGCCGTGGCGGCGCGCGGTGTCGAGGAACGGGGTGAGCGACCCGAACCCGAGGTAGGGCGAAATCGTTATCGCGTCGCATGCAAGAGGAGAGGCCGGATCGAGGTAGGCGTCGGCGTACGCCTGGCTCGTGGAGCCGATGTCACCGCGCTTGACGTCGAGCAGAACGAGCGCCCCGGCCGCCCGCGATTCGGACACCACCCGCTCCAGGACGGCGATCCCGCGGCTGCCGAACCGCTCGTAGAAGGCGCTCTGGGGCTTGACGACGGCGACGTACGGCGCCAGGCCGGCCACCGCGCCGAGCGCGAACCGTTCGAGTCCGGCGACCGTGTCGGGCAGTCCCCACTCGGCGAGCAGGCCCGCGTGCGGGTCGATGCCGGCGCACAGCGGCCCGCGCTCGGCGACCAGGTCGTGCAGGCGGCGTCCGAAGGTCATGGGCGCTCCAGTCCCTTGAGGAGCCGACGCGGCCAGGAGGGCCCGCCGTAGATGAAGCCGGTGTAGGCCTGGATGAGCGTCGCCCCGGCGGCCAGCCGGGCGCTCGCCTCGGCGGCGTCCCCGATCCCGCCGACCCCGATCAGGGTCAGCTCCTCGCCGACGCGGCCCCGCAGCAGCCGGAGCACCTCGGCGGCCCGCGCCGCCAGCGGCGCCCCGGACAGCCCGCCCGCGCCGACCTCGGCGACCTGGTCCGCGGGGGTGCGCAGCCCGTCGCGGGAGATGGTGGTGTTGGTCGCGATGATCCCGTCGAGGCCGGTCGCGAGCGCCATGTCCGCCACCGCCAGCACGTCGTCGTCGGAGAGGTCCGGCGCGATCTTGACCAGCAGCGGCACCCGCCGCTCGCCGGAGACCTCGTCGGCGCGGCGCCGGACCTGCGCCAGCAGCGGCGCCAGCCGCTCGACCGCCTGCAGGTCGCGCAGCCCGGGCGTGTTGGGGCTGGAGACGTTGACGACGAGATAGTCGGCGTACGGCGCGAGCAGCCCGGCGCTGAGCCGGTAGTCGTCGATGACCGCGGCCTCGTCGTCCTCGGAGACCACCTTCGTCTTGCCGATGTTGATGCCGAGCACGGGGCCGGGGTCCTCCGGGTGCCTGGCCCGCTTCTTCGCGCGCGCCGCGAGCCGCTTGGCGACCGCGACGGCGCCGTCGTTGTTGAAGCCCATCCGGTTGACCACGGCCCGGTCGTCGGTGAGCCGGAAGAGCCGCGGCGTGGGGTTGCCCGGCTGCGGCCGCCCGGTCACCGTGCCGACCTCGACGTGGCCGAAGCCGAGCACGGCCAGCGCGTCGATGCCGACGCCGTTCTTGTCGAAGCCGGCGGCGAGGCCGAGCGGGTTCGGGAACGTCAGCCCCAGCGCCTCGACCGGCCCGGCGGCCTCGGGGAGCAGCCGGTCCACGAGCGGCAGGGCACCCAGCAGCGTCCCGGCCGTGCCGAGCGCCGGCGCGCCCGTGCGGATCGCACGGAACGCGAGTTTGTGTGCGCGCTCCGCGTCCAGCCGGGTCAGGCCGCCGCGGAAGAGGACGTCGTACGGCGTCACTGTGTCGCCGCTCCCGCCCAGTCCTGCAGCGACCGCACCCCGATGTCGCCGGCGAGCAGCGCCTCGATGCCCTGGACGGCGGCGCCGAGCCCCTGGACGGTGGTGATGCACGGGATGTTCGCCATCACCGCGGCCGTCCGGATCTCGTAGCCGTCCACGCGCACCGAGCCGCCGGAGGACGAGCCGTGCGGGGTGTTGATCACCAGGTCGAAGCTGCCGTCGCGGATCAGCTCGATCGTGGTCGGCTCGCCGTGCGGGCCGAGGCCCTCGAAGTGCTTGCGCACGACCTTGGCGGGGATGCCGTTGCGGCGCAGCACCTCGGCGGTGCCCTCGGTCGCGAAGATGTCGAAGCCGAGGTCGAAGAGCCGCTTGACCGGGAAGATCATCGTCCGCTTGTCGCGGTTGGCGACCGACACGAAGACCGTGCCGTGGGTGGGCAGCGAGCCGTAGGCGGCCGCCTGGGACTTGGCGAACGCCGTACCGAAGACCGCGTCGAACCCCATCACCTCGCCGGTCGAGCGCATCTCGGGGCCGAGGACGGTGTCGACGGTCTTGCCGTCGGGGGTGCGGAACCGGTTGAAGGGCATCACCGCCTCCTTGACCGCGATCGGGGCCTCGGGCGGCAGAGTGCCGCCGTCGCCGGTCGCGGGCAGCACGCCGGCGGCGCGCAGCGAGGCGATCGACTCCCCGAGCATCACGCGGGCGGCGGCCTTGGCCAGCGGCACCGCGGTCGCCTTGGAGACGAACGGCACCGTCCGGGAGGCGCGCGGGTTGGCCTCGAGCACGTAGAGCACGTCGGAGCCGAGCGCGAACTGGATGTTGATCAGCCCGCGCACGCCGACCCCGGCGGCGATCGCCTCGGTGGCGGCGCGGATCCGGCCGATCTCCGAGGCGCCGAGCGTGATCGGCGGGAGCGCGCAGGCCGAGTCGCCGGAGTGGATGCCGGCCTCCTCGATGTGCTCCATGACCCCGCCGAGGAAGAGCTCCTGCCCGTCGTAGAGGGCATCGACGTCGATCTCGACCGCGTCGTCGATGAACCGGTCGACGAGCACGGGGTGTTCGGCGCTGATCTCGGTGGAGCGGTCGATGTAGTCGCGCAGCGTGGCGTCGTCGTACACGATCTCCATGCCGCGGCCGCCGAGGACGTACGACGGGCGCACGAGCACCGGGTAGCCGACCGTGGTGGCGATCTCCCGGGCCTGGGCGAACGACGCCGCCATCCCGTGGCGCGGCGCGGGCAGCCCGGCGTCGGCGAGCACCCGGCCGAAGGCGCCGCGGTCCTCGGCGAGGTCGATCGCCTCGGGCTGGGTGCCGACGATCCGCACCCCGGCATCGGCCAGCCCCTGCGCGAGGCCGAGCGGCGTCTGGCCGCCGAGCTGGCAGATCACGCCCGCCACCGGCCCGGCGGCGCGCTCGGCGTGCACGATCTCGAGCACGTCCTCCAGGGTCAGCGGCTCGAAGTAGAGCCGGTCGGAGGTGTCGTAGTCGGTGGAGACCGTCTCGGGGTTGCAGTTGACCATGATGGTCTCGTAGCCGGCGCCGCCCTTGGTGTGGCTCAGCGCCAGCGACGCGTGCACGCAGGAGTAGTCGAACTCGATGCCCTGGCCGATCCGGTTCGGGCCGGAGCCGAGGATGATCACAGCCTCCCGCTCGCGCGGCGCGACCTCGCTCTCCTCGTCGTAGGAGGAGTAGTGGTAGGGCGTCCTGGCCGCGAACTCCGCCGCGCAGGTGTCGACGGTCTTGTAGACGGGCCGGATCCCGAGCGCGTGTCGCACGCCGCGCACGACGGCCTCCGGCATGTCGCGCATCCGGCCCAGCTGGGCGTCGGAGAAGCCGTGCCGCTTGGCGCGCTGCAGCAGCCCCGGGGTCAGCTCGGAGGCGCCGATGACGTCCTGGGCGACCTCGAAGATCAGGAAGAGCTGGTCGACGAACCACGGGTCGATGCCGGTCGCGTCGTGGATCTCCTGCGGCGTGGCGCCGGCGCGGATCGTGTCCATCACGGCGCGCAGCCGGCCGTCGTACGGCGTGCGGATCGTCCTCAGCAGCGCGTCCTTGTCGAGCTCGACGTGGCGGTGGCTGAAGTCGAACGGCGCGTGCTTGCTCTCCAGGGAGCGCAGCGCCTTCTGCAGCGCCTCGGTGAAGTTGCGGCCGATCGCCATGGCCTCGCCGACCGACTTCATGTGCGTGGTCAGGGTCTGGTCGGCGCCGGGGAACTTCTCGAACGCGAACCGCGGCACCTTGACCACGACGTAGTCCAGCGTCGGCTCGAAGCTGGCGGGCGTCTCGGCGGTGATGTCGTTGGGGATCTCGTCGAGCGTGTAGCCGATCGCGACCTTGGCGGCGATCTTGGCGATCGGGAAGCCGGTCGCCTTCGAGGCCAGCGCGGAGGAGCGGGAGACCCGCGGGTTCATCTCGATGACGACGACGCGGCCGTCGGCGGGGTTGACCGCGAACTGGATGTTGCAGCCGCCGGTGTCGACGCCGACCTCGCGGATGATGCCGATCGAGAGGTTGCGCAGGTGCTGGTATTCGCGGTCGGTGAGCGTCATCGCCGGCGCGACCGTGATCGAGTCGCCGGTGTGGACGCCCATCGGGTCGAGGTTCTCGATCGAGCAGACGATCACCACGTTGTCGGCGCGGTCGCGCATGACCTCGAGCTCGTACTCCTTCCAGCCGAGGATCGACTCCTCCAGGAGCACCTCGGTGGTCGGGGACGCCTGCAGGCCGGCGCCGGCGATCTTGACCAGGTCGTCGGCGTCGTAGGCCATGCCGGAGCCGGAGCCGCCCATGGTGAAGGACGGGCGGACCACGACGGGGAAGCCCAGCTCGCCGGCCGCCGCGAGCGTCCGGTCCAGCGCGATCCGCTCCAGCTCGGCCTTGGGCGTGCCCGCCGGTGCGTCGGCGGCGTTGCAGATCACCGAGCGGGCGACCTCGCCGCCGAGCTTCTCGACGATCCGCTTGAAGGACTCGCGGTTCTCGCCGCGGTGGATCGCCTCGATCGAGGCGCCGATCAGCTCCACGCCGTACTTGTCGAGGACGCCGGCCTCGGCCAGCCCGATCGCGGTGTTGAGCGCGGTCTGCCCGCCGAGCGTGGCCAGCAGCGCGTCGATCGGGTGGCCGGCGGCGTGCTCGGCCTCGATGACGCGCTCGACGTACTCGGGCGTGATCGGCTCCACGTAGGTGGCGTCGGCGAACTCGGGGTCGGTCATGATCGTCGCCGGGTTGGAGTTGACCAGGACGACGCGGAAGCCCTCCTGCCTCAGCACCCGGCAGGCCTGGGTGCCCGAGTAGTCGAACTCGCAGGCCTGGCCGATCACGATCGGGCCCGAGCCGATCACCAGGATGTTGCGGATGTCCGTGCGCTTGGGCATGTCAGCGCTCCCCCATCAGGTCGCAGAACCGGTCGAAGAGGTACGACGCGTCGTGCGGCCCCGCGGCGGCCTCGGGGTGGTACTGCACCGAGAACGACGCGAGACTCCCTTGTTTGTCGCGCAGCTCCAGGCCCTCGACCACGTCGTCGTTGAGGCAGACGTGGGAGACGGTGACGGTGCCGAACTCGGTCGGCGTCGGCTCGTCGAGCGGCGCGTCGACCGCGAACCCGTGGTTGTGGGCGGTCACCTCGACCTTGCCGGTGGTGCGGTCCAGGACCGGCTGGTTGATGCCGCGGTGGCCGTAGCCCAGCTTGTAGGTGCCGAAGCCGAGCGCCCGCCCGAAGAGCTGGTTGCCGAAGCAGATCCCGAAGTAGGGCAGACCGTCGCGCAGGGCCTCCCGGAGCAGGTCGACCTGGCCGGTGGTGGCGGCCGGGTCGCCGGGGCCGTTGGAGAAGAACAGTCCGTCGGGGTGGACGGCGCGCACCTCGTCGTACGACGCGGTGGCGGGCAGCACGTGCACCTCGATGCCGCGCTCGGCCATCATCCGCGGGGTGTTGGCTTTGATGCCGAGGTCGAGGGCGGCGACGGTGAAGCGCTTGGTGCCCCGCGCCGGGACGACGTAGGCCCGGCTCGTGCTCACCGCCTCCGACAGGTTGGCGCCGGCCATCTGCCCCTCGGCCTGGACCCGCTCGAGCAGCGCCCCGGGATCGCTCTCGGTGGTCGAGATGCCCACCCGCATCGCGCCGCGCTCCCTGATGTGGCGGGTCAGCGCGCGGGTGTCGACGCCGCTGATCCCGACGATCCCCTGGTCGCGCAGCTCGTCGTCCAGGCTCCGGAGGGAGCGCCAGTTCGACGGGACGCGGGCGGGGTCGCGGACGACGTACCCGGCGACCCAGATCCGGCTCGACTCCGGGTCCTCGTCGTTCATCCCGGTGTTGCCGACGTGGGGCGCGGTCATCACGACCACCTGGCGGTGGTAGCTCGGGTCGGTCAGCGTCTCCTGGTAGCCGGTCATCCCGGTGGCGAAGACGGCCTCGCCGAAGGTCTCGCCCTCGGCGCCGAAGGACTCTCCGTGGAAGGTGCGGCCGTCCTCGAGGACGAGCATCGCGGGGGCATGCAGCGGCACGCCGTACCTCCTTCTTCGCCTCACGGGACGGATCGTTAAAGGATGTCTGCGGCGACTCTAGCAGCGCTCTGCGATGAGCACCTCGTCTACTCTGTCCGGACGCCATCGGGACCACTCGGAAGGATTCACCGTGCCCATCACCACCCGCCCCGCCGCCCGCCTGGCGGCAGCCGCACTGCTCGCCGGCTCCGCCCTGCTCGTCGCCCCGTCCGCTCACGCGACGACGGACGTGCTGTGCACCGGAGACCCGGTCGTGCTCGACCAGCCCAACGAGGACTACTCGCTCTCCGGCGACTGCACGACGGTCACGGTCAAGGGCTCGAACTCCCAGGTCACGATGCCGGCAGCGACGAAGCTGATCGTGAAGGCCAGCAATGTCACGGTCACGAGCGGCACGCTGGGCCAACTGAAGGTGACCGGGTCGGTCTCCACGGTGAAGCCCACCCGCGTCGGCAAGATCACCGTCAAGGCGAGCAACGTGCGCGTCAAGGTCGCCGGGAAGGCCGGCCCGGCCCGCGTCGTCGGCTCCAACAATCTCCTCAAGGCGGCCAAGGGCAAGAGCATCAAGATCGTCGGCGCCAACAACAAGGCCCGCTACACCCGGCTCGCGTCCCTCAAGATCAAGGGCGCCAACAACCTGGCCGTCGTCAAGAAGGGCAAGACCAAGGTCAAGGTCCGGGGCGCCAACAACACCGTGCGGGTCAATCGCCGCGCCTGATCAGGGCTCGTCGACGATCAGGGCGGGCGTGTCCTTGGCCAGGGTCTCGCCACGGAAGAAGGCGCCGTCGCGCGCCCGCTGCCAGATCATGAAGACGACCCCGAGCAGGATCAGCCCGAGCCCGAGGATCAGCACCAGCCCCACGCCGCCGACGTTGGCGCCGCTGCCGTAGTCGGGGCTGGCGCTGTCGCGCAGCGTCACCAGGAAGACGAAGCCCAGCCCGAGCCCGCCGAGCAGCGGGAAGAGGAACTTGAAGACGACGTTGTAGGCGCTGGTGAAGAGCTCCTTGCGGAAGAACCAGATGCAGCCGAAGGCGGTCAGCCCGTAGTAGAAGCAGATCATCAGGCCGAGCGAGTAGATCGTGTCCCACAGCACCCGGTTGCTGATCGAGGCGACGACCGCGTAGAAGACGCCGGCGCCGAGCCCGGCGGCGAGCGTCGCGTACGACGGGGTGAGGAGCCTCGGGTGCACCTTGGCGAACCGCTCGGGGAATGCCCGGTAGGTGCCCATCGCCAGCATCGTGCGCGAGCTCGGCAGGAATGTGGTGATCAGGCTCGCCGCGCTGGAGGCGACGACCGCGAGGAAGAGGATCAGGTCCCACGGCCGGCCCAGGATCGGCCCGGCGAGCGCGCCGAAGACGTTCTCGGAGATCTCCGGGTTCGCCAGGCCGAGGCCGTCCTCGCCGACGCCCGCATACATCTGCGTCGCGATCGCCACGATGAGGTACGTCGCCAGGATCGACGACACGCACAGCAGCGCCGCGCGCCCGGGCACCTTCTCGGCCTCCTTGGACTCCTCGTTCACGGTCAGGCTCGTGTCCCAGCCCCAGAACGCGAAGATCGACCCCGACAACCCGGCGATGAACGCCGACATCGTCAGGCCGGACGGGCTGAACCACTCCCAGGAGAAGGGCAGGCCCGTCGGGACCCCGCCGGACTGCACCATCGCCGCGACGGCGAAGACGGCAAGGGCCACCATCTGGAAGCCGACCAGGGCGTACTGCACCCGCTGCGTGGTGGTGATGCCCCGGTAGGCGACGTACGTGGCGAGCGCCAGGAACACCAGGCAGGTCACCACGTTGACGAAGGTGTTCGTCCACGCATCGCGCAGCGCCGTACTGCCGATCAGATCACCGAGGAACTGGTAGAAGAACTGCACCGCGACGCCCGCGAGGTTGGACAGCACGATCACCGTCGCCACCACCGCGACCCAGCCGCCCATCCAGCCGACGTACGGCCCGAACGCCTTGGTCGTCCAGGTGAAGGACGTGCCGCAGTCCGGGGCGACCTTGTTGAACTCGCGGTAGGCGTAGGCGGCGAAGAACATCGGCAGGAAGCCCGCGATGATCACCACCGGGACCTTGGTGCCGGCCTCGGCGACGAGGATCCCGATGGTCGCGGTCAGCGCGTAGGCCGGTGCGACCGAGGAGATGCTCAGGATCGTGCTGCCGAAGACGCCGACCGCGTCCTCTTTGAGGCCCTTGTCGACCAGGTCGGGTTCGGCGGCGTGGTGGGGATCGTGGTGCTCGGCGTGCAGGCTGTGCGGCTTATCAGCGCTCATGGCTGGCCAGGCTAGCGGCTTCCGCGGCCCGGGTCCCGGCGCCCTGCCGACGCCCTGCCGACCTGCCGACTCCCTGCCGAATGCGGGATTTGTGTCGTTCTGGGCGGTCAGAGCGACACAAATCCCGCACTCGGCGCAGGGGGCTGGGGATCAGCGGGTAGTGGCGCGCCGGATCACCAGGTAGCCGGCAGCGCAGCACAAAGCGGCGAGCGCGAGCAGGATCGTGAAGGACCCGGCGACGCCGAGGCCGGCGGCGAACTCCCAGACCCGCGACCAGGCGTCGGCGTAGGTGACGGTCGCGATCACGGCCAGCCCGAGGACGGCGGCGCCTCCCATCAGGAGCATCATCCCCCGCATCCGCCACCGCATGTAGACCGTGGTGACGGCCGCCCCGACGAAGAGCACGAGTAGCTGGAGGCAGAAGGTGCTGTAGAAGTCGGGCACCAGATCGGCCTGGTACCACAGCGCGGTGAACATGCCCGCGCTGATCCCCCAGCCGTCGGTGGCGGCCTCGATCTGGACGAGTACGGCGATCACCGCGGCCATCAGTGCCGAGACCAGCACGAACATGGCCGACGTACCGAACCAGAAGTCCCGCCGCGTCGCGCCGAAGCCGAGGGCGAACGGGAACGTGTACGAGACGGCCTGGACACCGACGACGATCAGGTACCACTGCGGCGAGAGCACCGCCCAGCTGTGGCTGAAGCCCTCCATCGCGGCCTCGTGGCTGACGCCGCTGCCGCGCATGATGAGTGCGAGCACCGCGACGACGATCCAGGCGCCGCCGAGGATCATCGCGGGGATGCCGAAGAAGACCGAGGGGCTGACCGCGTGGAGCCGGATGATGCGCCAGAGCGGGTGGACGCGAACGCCACCCGCAACCGGGGTGTGGGCGATGGTGGTCATGCTGCTGCCTCCTGATCGGTCTGGTCGGTCGGTTCGGCACCGGTGAGGTGGATGATCAACTGCTGGAGCGAGACCGGCGCGAGCTCGAGCCCCAGCTCGGCGGCGCGGACGCGATCGGCGGCGTCCAGGCGGCCCTCGATGGTCGCCGACGCGAGCCCGCCGAGGCGCTCGCGCCCCAGCACGGTCCGGCCCTCGGCGAACCCCTCGACGGCCGCGGCGACACCCGCGACCGTGGTGGCGGTGCCGCGGAGCTCGTCGGCGTCGCGGTCGAGGATGATGCGGCCCTGGTCGATGAGGATCACGTGGCCCAGCAGGTTGGCGACCTCGTCGATCAGGTGGGTGGAGAGCACGACGGTGCGCGGGTGCTCGGCGTAGTCCTCGAGCAGCCGGTCGTAGAAGACGTGGCGCGCGACCGCGTCCAGGCCGAGGTAGGGCTCGTCGAAGAACGTCAGCGGCGCCCGCGAGGCGAGGCCTACGATGACCCCGACCGCCGAGAGCTGGCCGCGGGACAGCTTCTTGACCCGCCGCTGCACCGGGAGGTCGAAGTCCTCGACCAGCCGTTCGGCGTACGACGCGTCCCACCGCTCGAAGAACCAGGGCGCCGCCTTGAGCACGTGGGCGACGGTGAAGGAGTCCGGGTAGCGCTGCGCCTCGGCGATGAAGCACATCCGGCCCAGCACGTCGGCGTGCTCGGCGGGCGGCCGGCCGAAGACGGTCAGCTCGCCGCCGTCGGGGAAGATCTGGCCGGTCAGCAGCTGCATGATGGTGGTCTTGCCGGCCCCGTTGCGGCCGAGCAGCCCGTAGATCCGGCCCTCCTCGATGTCCAGGTCGATGCCGTGGAGCGCGGTGAAGGTGCCGTAGCGCTTGGTGAGCCCGCGAGCGCGGGCGACGGTGGCGGTCATGCGTCGATCCTTTCGGCCCGCAGCATCGCCGCGAGCTCCTCGATGCCGATGCCGAGCTTGGCGGCCTCGACGATGAGTGGGCGGAGGTATTCCGTGGCGAAGCCCTCGCGGCGGCGCGCGATCAGGCGCTCCCGCGCCCCCGCGGTGACGAACATGCCGATGCCGCGTCGCTTCTCCACGATTCCCTCGTCCACCAGGCGGTTCACGCCCTTGAGTGCAGTGGCTGGATTGACCCGGAGGAACGCGGCGAACTCGTTCGTCGAGGGGATCTGGCCGCCCTCGGGCAGCCGGCCCTCGATGATGTCGTTCTCGATCTGCTCCGCGATCTGGAGGAAGATCGGCCGCGATTCGTCCATGCCGTCCAGCTTCGTTGGTTGGTTACTTGTGTAACTAACCAACCATGTGATGGACCGGATGTCAAGCCGGGGCCGCCACGAGGGGCACCAGGACTGATGTGTCGTTTGCGACCGCCATGCGGTCGCAAACGACACACCAAGCGGGGTCAGGAGACCGTGACGGGCCAGGACAGGGTGCGGAGGGGCGCGGGCTCCCAGGCCCGGCGCAGGACGAGGACCAGTTCGCCCGAGCCGACGGCGGTCGCGGACAGCGTAAAGACACGCAGCGAGGCGGCCCCAACGGCAGCCAGGGAGCCGACCTCGGTCACGTCCTCGACCACGCGGAGGCATCCGGGCGGCTCGGCGAGCTCCCACACGTACCCCGTGCCGGCGTTCTCCACCAGGCGCACCTCGAGGAGGTCCCCGACCGCGGCGGCTACCGGGTCGGGGACCTCCTCGGTGCGAACGAAGCGGGCCATCGCACCCTTGGTATCACTCGTCCGGGTCGGTCGGGGTGGTCAGCTCGACCTCCTTGACGCCGATGACCTGCCAGGACTCGATGCCGCACTCGCCGTACCCGATCCGGAAGAAGCCCTTGTCCCCCCAGCCGGTGCCCCAGCTGTTCTTGCAGATCCAGGCGCGCCGCGCGTCGTCGTACCCGACGAGGGCGACGCAGTGGCCGCCCTTCTGCACGTTGCTCACGCGGCGGTAGACGCCACTCCGGTAGGAGAAGAAGTCCTCGTAGACCACGTAACAGACCGCGAGCGGGCCGTAGGTGTTGAGATGCCGCTTGATCGCGCCGACGTTGCCGGTCAGGTCGACCACGCCGGAGGACTGGGCGCGGTGGGACTCCCAGTCGGCGGGCAGCTTGCCGCCGTTGGAGTTGTGGTCGCTGTAGGGCCACACGGACTCGTACGTCACGCCGCGGTCGGTGCAGAACTTCGCCGCCGGCAGGGGCAGCCAGCCGTTGTCGCAGTTGCGGCCGACCGACTTGCCCCACCCGTAGAAGAGGTGCGCCTCGGAGAGGTCCACGTCCAGCGCGGCGTCACTGCGGGTCCAGCGAGCCGTGCCCTCCAGCGTGGCGACCGTCCCGAAGGAGACGCACGAGCCGCAGCTCTGCTGGTTGCGGACCCCCGCCACGTAGCTCACGCCGTCGACGTCGTGCAGGTTGAACGCCGCGGGCAGCGCCTCGGCGTCGGTGGCCTCGATCGCGGACTCGGCGACGGTCTCGGCCGCCGCGAGCAGCTCGGCCAGCTCCTCGGCCGGCGGCAACGGTACGCCGAGGCGCAGCGTTCGGTCCTCCTCGCTCATGCGGGTCAGGCTGGTCTCGCCGGAGTCCCAGTCGTGCGGTGAAGCCTCGATCTCGGCCCGGATCGCCGGGAGGTCGTAGTCGTTGGGCATGTGCGCTCCTCAGCCGCGGCGTGGCCGCCCTGGCGTGGGCGGCGGGAGCACGCCCCGTCACCGGTGAAGAGCCCGCGTCCGCGCGGGGTGATACCCACAGGCCCGTACGGTTCGCTGGGCACGCACCTGGTGCGGGTGGAGCGAACCGTAAGCGTCAGTCGGCGATGCGGCCGTCGAGGACGGTGGGCTCGCCGCGCAGGAAGGTGGCGACCACGCGGCCGGGCAGCTCCATCCCCCGGTACGGCGTGTTGCGCGACAGGGAGGCGAGCGCGCCGGGCTCGACCCTACGACGCACCGCGGGGTCGTAGAGCACGACGTTCGCGGGCTCGCCCGGCTCGAGCGGCCGGCCGTGGTCGGCAACCCGGCCGATGCGGGCGGGCGTGAAGGACATCCGGTCGGCGACGGCGGCCCAGTCGAGCAGCCCGGTGTCGACCATGGTCTCCTGCACGATCGACAGCGCGGTCTCGAGCCCGAGCATGCCGAAGGCGGCCGCGGCCCACTCGCAGTCCTTGTCCTCGTGGGGGTGCGGCGCGTGGTCGGTCGCGACGGCGTCGATCGTGCCGTCGGCGAGCCCCTCGCGCAGGGCCGCCACGTCGGACGCGCTGCGCAGCGGTGGGTTGACCTTGTAGATCGGGTCGTAGGTGGCGGCCAGCTCGTCGGTGAGGATCAGGTGGTGCGGGCACACCTCGGCGGTGACGTCCCAGCCCTTGGCCTTGGCCCAGCGCATGATCTCCACCGAGCCGGCCGTCGAGACGTGGCAGATGTGCAGCCGCGAGTCGACGTGCGCGGCGAGCAGACAGTCGCGCGCAATGATCGCCTCCTCGGCGACCGCGGGCCAGCCGGCGAGGCCGAGCCTGCCGGAGAGCTCGCCCTCGTTCATCTGGGCGCCCTCGGTCAGGCGCGGCTCCTGCGCGTGCTGGGCGACGACCCCGTCGAACGCCTTCACGTATTCGAGCGCCCGCCGCATCAGCACCGCGTCGCTGACGCAGATGCCGTCGTCGGAGAAGACCCGCACCCGGGCGGCCGAGTCGGCCATCGCGCCCAGCTCGGCGAGCTGCCGGCCGGCGAGCCCGACAGTGACGGCGCCCACCGGGTAGACGTCGCAGTGCCCCGCCTCCCGGCCCAGCCGCCACACCTGCTCGACGACGCCGGCGGTGTCGGCGACCGGGAAGGTGTTCGCCATCGCGTGCACCGCGGTGAAGCCGCCGAGCGCGGCCGCGCGGGTGCCGGACTCGACGGTCTCGGCGTCCTCGCGGCCGGGCTCGCGCAGGTGGGTGTGCAGGTCGACCAGGCCGGGCAGCGCGATCAGGCCGGCGGCGTCGACCACCGTCGTACCCTCCGGCGCCTCCAGGTCTGGGCCCACCTCGGCGATCACGCCGTCGGCGAGCAGCAGGTCGGTCGGCTCGCCGCCGAGGGGTGCGGCGTTCTGGATCAGGTACGACGTCACGCGTCGGCTCCTTCTAGCGATGGTTGAGATGCGCCGCCAGCTGTCATCGGACCAGCCGGTCCCGCCCCGCCCAGCAGCAGGTAGAGGACCGCCATCCGCACCGCGACCCCGTTGGTCACCTGCTCGACGATGACGGCGCGGTCGGAGTCGGCGACGTCGGCGGTGATCTCCATGCCGCGCACCATCGGGCCGGGGTGCATGACGATCGTGTGGTCGGCCAGCTTCGCCATGCGCCGGCCGTCGAGGCCGTAGCGCCGGGAGTATTCGCGCGCGGTCGGGAAGAAGCCGCCGTTCATCCGCTCCGCCTGCACCCGCAGCATCATCACCGCGTCGGCCTTGGGCAGCACCGCGTCGAGGTCGTACGACGTGTCCACGCCCCACGCCTCGACCCCGACCGGGAGCAGCGTCGGCGGCGCGACCAGGGTGACCTCGGCGCCGAGCGTGTTGAGCAGGATCGCGTTGGAGCGGGCGACCCGCGAGTGCAGGATGTCGCCGACGATCGCAACCCGGCGCCCGTCGAGGCCGCCGAGGTGGCGGGTCATCGTGAAGGCGTCCAGCAGCGCCTGCGTCGGGTGCTCATGGGTGCCGTCGCCGGCGTTGACGACGCAGGAGCGGATCCAGCCGGAGTTCGCGAGCCGGTGCGGGCCGCCGGAGGCTCTGTGGCGGACCACGACGGCGTCGCAGCCCATCGCCTCCAGCGTGAGCGCGGTGTCCTTGAGCGACTCCCCCTTGGAGACCGAGGAGCCCTTGGCGGCGAAGTTGATGACATCGGCCGAGAGCCGCTTGGCGGCGGCCTCGAAGGAGATCCGGGTCCGCGTGGAGTCCTCGAAGAAGAGGTTGACGACCGTCCGGCCGCGCAGCGCGGGCAGCTTCTTGATCGGCCGGTCGGCCAGCGAGCGGAGCTCGGC
>JBDHZS010000057.1:0-19817 GCA_039812025.1 Nocardioides sp.
CCGGCTCGGCCAGGCCAGCATGGTCACCACCGCCCAGGAGGTCATCACCGACCTCACCACCCACGCCTACTCGGCCGCCGCGGCGAGGGATCAGCTCGACGAGTCCTTCGTCCCCGGGCCGTTGCGCTCGCCGCAGGGCCAGGTCCCGAGCTCGATCGCGCCGGCCGCCGCGCCTCGACGATGAGCCCAACCGCGCCCCTGTGGATGACCCGATGTCGCCGGTGTCCACGCCTACGCTGCTGAACTGACAAGGAGGCAACACCGATGATCAACCTGACCGACCCGCCGGCCGCGCCGGCCGTCCGCGTCGACTGGATCTGGACCGTGAGCGTTGAGCGCGTCCTGGAGGGTCCGCCGGACCTGCTCAGTTGGGCGAGCTGACCAGATCCTCGTGACAAGTGAACTGCGGCTCCGCCGCGACGTCGACGCGCTCTGCCCGACGCCGCGGCACCGTGACGTGCCGGGCAGCCTCCAGGTCTACAGGTAGCTGCAGACCTGGTCCGCACTGCAAGTTTCGGGTTCCACTCGGGCGGCTTGGTCGCGGAGCTGGGTAATGGTGTCGCGGAGCGCGATGAGCTGGTTGATCTGCTGCTCGAGGTCGGCGAGCCGGGTGTCGAGGAGGGTTCGGACGTGTTCGCAGGGCGCGTCGCCGGCATCGCGGATGTCGAGGATCTGACGGATCTGCGCCAGCGTTAGGCCCGCCGCCTGGCCGCGGTGGATGAAGTCGACGCGGGCCAGGATGTCGCCGGTGTAGTCCCGGTAGCCGGCCGGGGTGCGCTCGGCCGGGGGTAGGAGGCCTTGGTCCTCGTAAAACCGCAGGGTCTTGGTGGTGGTGTCCGCTGCCTGGGCGAGTTCTCCGATCCGCACCTTTGCCTCCGTGTCCGACGCGGGCTTGACCTTCCCCTGTACTGGAAGGTCCAGTGTGGCCGCATCAGACGGATTTCCCCAACATCCCGGGAGGGATCGGATGCAGACGAAGGTCGACCTTGCGGTCATCGGTTCGGGTGGCGCGGCGTTCGCCGCGGCCATCCACGCGACCGCCCTGGGGAAGTCGGTGGCGATGATCGAGCGCGGAACCATCGGCGGCACCTGCGTGAACACCGGGTGTGTCCCGTCCAAGGCGCTGATCGCGGTCGCCGAGGCCCGCCACGTCGCGGTCGACGCTGACAGGTTCCCGGGGATCGCGGCCGCCGCCGGCTCGGTGGACATGACCGCCCTGATTGATGGCAAGCAGAGGCTCGTGGAGTCCCTGCGCGCCGAGAAGTACGTCGATGTCGCTGAATCTTATGGGTGGCAGGTGCGGCACGGGGACGCCAGCTTCGCCGGCACCGCGGACGCGCCGGTGCTGCGGATCACCGCCGCCGGTGACACAGCCGACGTCATCGAGGCCAAGCACTATCTGGTCGCCACCGGCTCGCGGCCGAGCATCCCGCCGATCCAGGGCCTGGATCAGGTGGACTATCTGACCTCGACCACTGCGATGGAGCTGACCGAGGTGCCGGAGTCGCTGCTGGTGCTCGGCGGCGGCTACGTGGCGCTGGAGCAGGCCCAGCTGTTCGCCCGACTTGGATCGAAGGTCACCATGCTGGTGCGGTCCAGGCTGGCCTCCCGGGAGGAACCCGAGGCCGGGCGCGCACTGGAGCAGGTGTTCGCCGACGAGGGCATCCGCGTCGTAGGGCATGCGCAAGTCACCTCAGTCTCCGTGGACGAGGCCACCGGTCAGGCGGTAGCGACCGCCTTGGTCTCCGGGGGCCCGCAGGAGTTCCGCGCCGAGCGGGTGCTGGTCGCCACTGGGCGCCGGCCGGTCACCGAGGCCCTGAACCTCGAGGCAGTCGAGGTCAAGACCGGCGCGCTGGGGGAGATCGTGGTCTCCGACCAGCTGACCTCGTCGAACCCGCGGATCTGGGCGGCCGGCGACGTCACCGGACACCCCGAGTTCGTCTACGTCGCCGCCAGCCACGGCACGATGGTGGTCGACAACGCCTTCACCGGCGCCGACCGCTCAGTCGACTACGCCCACCTCCCCCGGGTGACCTTCACCGGCCCCGCGCTCGGCGCGGTCGGGATGACCGACGCCGAGGCCGTGGCCGCGGGCTTCCGCTGCGAGTGCCGGGTGCTCCCACTGCAGTACGTGAGCCGCGCGCTGGTCAACCGCGACACCCGCGGCTTCATCAAGGTCGTCGCCGACGCCGACACCGGCCGGATCCTCGGGCTGACCGCGGTCGCCGAGGACGCCGGCGAGCTCGCCGCCGCCGGGGTCTACATCCTCGAAGCGGAAATGACCGTGACGCAGGTCGCCCACGCCTGGGCCCCGTACCTGACCATGGCCGAGGGGATCAAGATCGCCTGCCAGTCCTACACCACCGACGTCAGGAAACTGTCCTGCTGCGCCTCCTGACCGCGCTGCACTCTTGAGAGGAATACCAAGGTCGGACCACACTCCCGATCTCGTCGACCGGCTGGCCACACCCGAGGAGACTGGACTGAACCCGGCCCTCCTGGTCCCGCTGCTGAAGCTGCTCGCCCACGGTGAACCCGCCGCCATCGACGAGCTCGCCGCCGCGACCGGACGGACCGTGGAGGCTGTCCGCAGTGGCCTCGCGGCAGTGCCGGACACCGAGAACGACACCGAGGGCCGGATCGTCGGGAAGGGGCTGACCCCGCACCGGTTCGCCGCCGAGGGCAAACCGCTCTACACCTGGTGCGCCTTGGAACCCTGATCTTCCCGGCGCTGCTCGACCGGGCTGCGCTGGCCGCCGCGCGTGGCTCGACTCGACCCGCCCGCTCCGAGCACTGGTCTTCACCGGTGCCACTCGCAACTCTCTAGTGGTCCTGCCGCTCGCGCTCGCCCTGGCCGCGGGCTACGCCATCACCTCCCGCCATTGTGGTTGCCCAGACCCTCGTCGAGTTGATCGGGATCCTGTCTACATCCGACTCTTCCCGCGACTGGTCCCCACTACAGTGGGAGACGGGCACGCACGATATGCCCGGGTAGCCGCGGGACAGGACACCCCTAGAGCATCGTTGTCAGATCGGCGTCTGCCAGTTGGCGACCACGCCTTGGAGCCGCGTCATCAGGTCGAGCCACAGCCCGCTGACCTGCAGTATCCCGAGCGCGACCATCACCAGACCTCCCACCAGCATCACCGTGGATGCGTGGCGACGCGCCCACTGAAGCCGGGTCATCGCCCGGGAGACCGAGAACGCCGCCACGATGAACGGGATCCCCAAGCCAATGCTGTATGCGAAGGACAGGAAAGCGCCACGGCCGGCGCCGGCGCTGCTGGTCGCCAAGGTGAGCACGGCGGCGAGGGTCGGGCCGATGCATGGGGTCCAGCCGAGTCCGAACATGACGCCGAGGAGCGGTGCGCCGGCGAGTCCGGCGCGCGGGCGGTAACGGACCCTGAGGCTGCGGTTAGCGATCGGAAGTCGCCAGAACAGGCCGGTGAACATCAGACCGAAGACGATGGTGAGCGCGCCCAAGACGCGGACCAGCGTCTCTTGATGGGCAATCAGCAGTGCACCGAAGGTGCCGAACAGGACGCCGTAGCTCGTGAACACCGCAGCGAATCCGGCGACGAACAGTACGGCGCCCATGACCACCCGGCGTGTGCTGGGCGCGTGGGTGGTCGCTCGGGATGCGGTCTTCGTCGCGTTGGGACCATCGGGGGGCGTTTCGGCGGCGCATGCATCGGTGGAGTGGCGGTTCTCCGCGCCCGACATCCCGGCGACGTAGGAGAGGTATCCCGGCACGAGGGGTAGGCAGCATGGCGAGAGGAAGGACACCAGGCCCGCGGCGATCGCTAGCAGAGCCGCGACCACGAGCGGTCCTGACATCACCAGGTCGCTGAGGCTCATGGCGTCGATGTTTCCGGTCCTGTCATGTGAGGGTCGCGGTGTCCGCGGTCGGTTTGGTACGGAGCAAGGCTACGAGCCCTTGGAACGATGGGAGCCGAGTCAAACGCCGGCGTAGGAGTGGAGCCCGGTGATCCACAGGTTGACCCCGAAGAAGTTGAACAAGAACGCGGCGTAGCCCGCGAGGGCGAACCATGAGGCACGTACGCCGCGCCACCCGGCTGTTGCCTGGGCGTGGAGGTAGGCCGCGTAGAAGACCCAGGTGATGAACGCCCAGGTTTCCTTGGGGTCCCAGCCCCAGTAGCGGCCCCAGGAGTTCTCGGCCCAGATGGCGCCGGCGATCACCGCAAAGGTCCAGATGGGGAAGGCGAAGATGTGGGCGGTGTGGGCGACCTGCTCCAAGGTGCGCGTGGTAGGGAGGCTGGCGGCGTAGCGTCCCTTAGGTGCCTCGGTTGTGCCGCGCCGCTCTTGGCGGTGGCGTACTAGGAAAAGGGCGGTCGCGACGGCTCCGACGGTGAAGACTCCACCGGCGGTGATGGCGGCGGCGACGTGGATCACCAGCCAGTACGAGTCCAGAACCGGCACCAGGTCGCCGGCGGGGGTGTAGAGGACGGTGACGGCGAGGCCGAGGGCGAGCAGGACGATGGCCACGATCCAGACGCCGAAGGCGCGGACCGGGCGCCTGGACAGGAACGCCAGGTACGCGGCGCCCGCCGCGAGTGCGCAGACGAGCACGAACTCGTACATGTTGCCCCACGGCACCCGGCCGGCCGCGAGGCCGCGCGTGATGACGCCGCCGAGGTTGAGCAGGAACGCCAGCACGGTCAGCGACGTGCCGACCGCGCCAAGCCGGCGGCTGCGGGAGGGCGGAGCGGCGACCATCGTGGTGGCGCCTGCCAGTCGGCTGCGGGCAGGGGAGTCGGCGACCAACGTGGTGGCGCCTGCGACCTGGCCGGCAGTTTCGGCGGCGTAGGCCAGCAAGGCCAGCGCGTAGACGGCGATGGCGGAGTACACCAGGCCGTTGGAGAGCTGAGCGAATGTCTGCTCGTCGAAGATCATGCGGAAACATCCTTGCTGGTGGTCGGGGGCGACGCTCCGCCCAGGGCAGCGACGAGGTCCTCGATCTCGTGTGGAGGAGGTTCGCGGCGGGTGAGGGAGTAGCCGGCGATCTCGACCAGGGTCCCGGCGTCAGTGCTGGGTCGCAGCCGCAGCCACAGCCGTCGCCGGCGGACGATCAGGGATGTGGTGAGCCCCACGAAGAGGACGATCGCCGCAACGAGGGTGATCTCCTTGCCGGGGTCGTAGGCGATCTGGAAGTTGGCGAACCGGGAGACCCCGTCGAAGGTGAGGGTGCCTTGACCACCGGGAAGCCGCATGGTCTCCCCGACCGAGAGCGCTTGGCTGAAGGGCTGTCCGTCGCGGCGCACCTGTGTCAGGTCGTCCTTGTCGAGGGTGAACACCGACTGCGGAACCCCGTCGCCGAACCCTAGGTCACCGGTGAAGGCGGTGAGAAACAACTGAGGATTCAGGGCGTCAGGAAACCTGGAGTAGGGGCCTTGGGGGCCGACATCGGCGGTGGGCAGGAAGAACCCCTCGAAGGCCAGCTCGGTCGGCTGGGCGTCCGGCGCCTTGATCACACCGTCGGAGGCGTAGCTGCTGTCCAACGGCAAAAACAGCACCGGCCCGGTGAACACGACCTTGTCGCGCCCGTCACGAACCGTGACGACCGGGGCGTACCCATTGCCGGTGAGAAAGAACTTGGTCTCGTTGACATTGAGCGGGTGGTTCGGCTCGACGGTGACGGTCTGCTCCTCACCGCTGCCGGCGCGGTAGGCGAGCCGGGCCGCGAACTCTGAGGGCTGGCCGAGGTTGGGGCCGCTGGTCTGGTAGGAGACGTCGAACTCGTCCAGGCGGAACGACAATGGCTCCAGGTCGTCCACGTCGGTCCACGCTGAGGGAGTGAAGGCGTCGTACTGGGAGAGGTCGTTGGCGAACGTGCCGCCCTCGGCGACGGCGACTCGGCCCTCGAACCCGATCAGCTTGCCGGCGGCGATGCCGACCAGGAGCACCAGCAGCGACAGGTGGAAGGCGAGGTTGCCGACTTCGCGTAGGTATCCGCGCTCGGCCCGGACTTCATGACCGGAGGTGACGACGCGGAACCGTCTACGGCGCAGGTGGGCTGCTGCGGTGGCGATGATCTCGGCCGGCTCTTGAGTGGTTTCCCAGGCGCGGTGGTCCTCGAGGCGGGCCAGGTTGCGTGGCGCCGGCGGGGGAGCGCTGCGCACTGACCGCCAGAGTCGACGGGACCGGGGAAGCACGCATCCGGTCATGGAGACCAGCAGCAGCACGTAGATGGCGGCGAACCATGGGGACGCGTAGACGTCGAACATCCCGAGCCGGTCCAGCCACGGCGCGAGCTGGGGATGCTCCTGGGTGTACTGGATCACCGCAGCGGGATCGCTGGCGACGTTGCGCTGCGGAAACAGCGACCCTGGGATCGCGGCGAGCGCGAGCAGCGCGAGCAGGATCACCGCCGTGCGCATCGAGGTCAGGTTCCTCCACGCCCAGCGCAGCCACCCCCAGGATGGCGGCGCCTGCGCACGGCCTGCTGGGGTGGCTTCCGTCGCCTTCGTCTTGACGTCAGTCACTGCCCCGGGTCCGATTCCGCGGCGGTCTCGGTGACGATCGTCGACAACGTCGAGTAGTCCGTGGGGCCGACAATCCTGGCGGCGAGGCGACCTTGGGCGTCGACGACCAGGGTGCTCGGCACGGCGCTGGGCGGCAGCGCCGGTCCGAAGGCGAGCACCGCATCGCTCGAGGTGTCGGTGGTGATGCTGGGGTATTCGATGCCGTAGCTGTCCTCGAACGCCCGGGCCGCGGCGTCGTTGTCGCGCACGTTGATCCCGACGAACCGCACGCCTAGCTTCTGAGTCTCCTCCGAGACTCGCTTCAGCACGGGCGCCTCGGTCCGACACGGCGCGCACCACGAGCCCCACACGTTGTAGACGACCACCTTGCCGGCCAGAGAGGTGCTGTCGAAGCGATCGCCATCCAGCAGCTCGCCCGTGAACGGCTCGACCCGCTTCCGGTCCTCAGCTGAGATAACCTCCACAACGCCGTCGGTGGCCGTGGGGTTGCCTGGGTCCGTCGTGCACGCCGAGAGTGCGATGGTCGCCACGACGAGGGTGGCCGCGCCGCGCGCCCGGGCCTTTCGGCGGCTGGTCATGGCAGTGCTCCTCCACGGGCTTCCAACGGGGGCGCGCCGGTCGCGCCGTAGGCCAGCTACTACCCTACATAGGAGACACGGCGTTCACCCCGCCGGGCCACTGGCGAAGAGAGCAGGCAGGCAATTGGGACGACCGACCGCACGCCGAGGACGCGTCTTCAGGTGGATAGCCACCTGGGGGCTAACGACGGCCCTGCTGTCTGCGTGTGGCGCACCATCGAGCGACGCCCCGGGGGAGGACTTCGCGGCTCCGCCGGTCGAGCCGATCGCGGTGGCCGGGCTCGATCGCTGCGTCGGGTTGGAACGCGAGGGTTCCGGGGACGAGAGCTCTGACCGGCTGCCAGAGGAAGACCTGCCGTGCCTCAACGAGGCGAGGACGGTGGACGTGTCCCAGTTGGCCGGTCCGGCCGTGGTCAACCTCTGGGCGTCGTGGTGTGGACCCTGCCGGAAGGAGATGCCGATGCTCGCGGATGCGGCACGGGACAACCCCGATGTCCAATTCATCGGCATCAACACCCAGGACCGACAGGAGGCAGCCGCGGACCTCCTCACCCGGACGGGCGTGACGTACCCACAGCTCGTCGACGTCGACGCGGATGTGCTCGCCTACACCCGGGTCCCGGGGCTGCCGGTCACCCTCGCCTTGGACGCGGACGGCATAGTCGTTGACCGGGTGATCGGCGAACTTTCCGAGGAGGAGCTCGCCACGCTGCTGGACTCGCTGGCAGACCAGGAGTGACCCGGTGACCCCCGCGCTCCCGACTCCCCATACGACCCGAACGGCCGAACCTCGCCAGCAGGCTCCCTCGACCGTCCACCAGCCTCGGCGCCGCCACCTGCTCGCACGGCTGCCGGCGGCCTCGCTGGCCGGTGTCGCCGCCGCAGGAGCCAGCGCGCCCTGGGCGCATCGCTGGCTCCTACCTTTGGCGGTCGCTGCGCTGGTGCTCCTGCTGCAGCGGGTGTCCCTGCGCCACGCGTTCCTCCTCGGGCTGCTGTTCGGGCTCGGCTACGCGCTGACCCTGACGGCGTGGATGCAAGCCGTCGGCACCGACGCCTGGCTGCTGTTGAGCCCCGTTGTCGCCGCCTACTACGCCCTCGCGGCAGTCGGCATCGCGCTCGTGTGGCGGCTGCGCGGCTGGCCGTGGTGGACCGCGGGTGTGTGGGTGGCGGTCGAGACCGCGATGTCGACCTGGCCGCTCGGTGGCTTCCCGTGGACTCGGCTGGCCTGGGCCGCCGTGGACACCCCGTTCGCCCTATGGCTGCCCTGGGTCGGCGCGACCGGCGTCAGCTTCCTGGTCGCCCTGACCGGCACCACGCTTGCCTGGGTGGTCCGTGAGGGCAAGGCACGCCCCCCAGGAGCTGTCGTGGCCATCGTGGCCGCACTCCTGGTCGGCTCCGCGCCCGTCCTGTTCAGGCCCGACTCTTTGACATCCTCCTGGGAAGCCGACCTACCCACCGTGACGGTCGCCGCGGTGCAGGGTGACGTGCCCGGCGCGGGAAACGACCTGGTCGCCGTTCATGAGCAGGTGACCGAGAACCACGTCCAGGCCACAGTCGACCTCGCCCAACGGGTGGAATCCGGCGCCGTCCCGCAGCCCGACATCGTGCTGTGGCCGGAGAACTCCACCGCGGTCGACCCGTTCCGCGACGCGCAGACCAACTCGGGGATCTCCCGGGCCGTGGCGGCGATTGGGGTTCCGGTGCTGGTGGGCGCGATCGTCGACGGTCCTCGTCCGGACGCCGTGCTGAACCAGGGGCTGGTGTGGCTGCCGGACGGCTCGACCGAGGAGCGCTACACCAAACGTCACCCGGTGCCGTTCGGCGAGTACGTGCCCTTCCGCAGCCAGCTCTCCGGACTCAAGATCGGGCGCCTGGACATGATCCCGCGCGACATGATCGCCGGCACTCGCACCCGGCCACTCGACATCGCCGGCACACGCGTCGTGGACCTGATCTGCTTCGACGTGGCGTTCGACGACTCCGTCATCGCCCAGGTCCAGAACGGCGGCCAGATGGTGACTGTGCAGACCAGCAACGCCACCTTCACCGGGACCTCGCAGCTGCAGCAGCAGTTCACGATCAGCCGGGCTCGTGCCATGGAGACCGGCCGCACCGTTGTGGTCGCCTCCACCAACGGCCTCAGCGGCGTCATCGGCCCGGACGGCACAGTCCGCGACCAGCTGGCACCCCGGACAACCGACATCGCGGTCGCTCAGGTCCCCCTGGTCGACGCGCAGACGCCCGCAGTGCGCTACGGCCGGCTGATCGGACAAGTCCTGTCCCTGGCAGGTGTTGCGGCCGTCATCACTGCGGCCGCGGCGGCCGCCCGACGCAGACTCCCGAGGCTGCGTCGGCTGCGCGGATGACGTGCGCGCCGATAGCGACGATACCCAGCTGATATGTCCTTGCACTGGGCCAGGGGGCCGACCGCCCCACTCCTCTCGTACGGGGTACGCGACCAAGGTGAGTCGGCCAAGCCTGTCCCGCCATGCTTCACCTCCCAGAGGGCGGCCGCATCCTCATGTCTGCGGCGGTGGGTGGGTGGCTCGCCGGGCGGTCACAGGCCGAACGCGCCGCCCTCGATCAGGATGACGAGGCCCAGCACGATGAGGACGAGCGGGAACAGGATGTGCTCCCAACGCTCGAGGACCTCTGCGATCGGCTTGCGGGTGGCCACGAACTTGGCGGCCAGGACGAGGACGACGACCAGGGCCAGGAACACGACGCAATAGGCCACGAGGGCGCCGGTGCCGACCGCGAGGAACACCGGCACGTAGACCCCGATGTTGTCTCCACCGTTGGCGAAGGTGACTGCGGCCACGGTGAGGGCGCTGAGGGGCTTGTCGGCGGGGCTGTCGTCATCGTTGTCACCGTTGCGCCACACCTGCCAAGCGGCGTATCCCCCCAACAGCAGTGGGATGAGGCCGAAGTAGGGGATGGCCTCGTCGGGAAGGAACAGCCCCGCGCCGAAGGTCACCGCGACTGAGGCCAGGAGGATGCCACCGAACCCGAGGTACTGCCCGACGACGATCCTGGTGGTGGTACCTCGTTGCCCGGCTCCGCGTGCGAAGAACAGGGACAGAACGATGATGTCGTCGATGTTGGTGACCAGGAACAGGCCAATCGCCTGCAACGCGGAGGTAATCACGTCCATGTCTCCTTCGTTTCTTCGGTGTTGCTCTTCGTCGTTTCGTCTCGCGAGGACGGTGGGTGCTCGATGGGTGACGGCAGAGTCCAGTTCGCCGGCGCGCGGCGGTTGCCGGTCACTGAGGGCGATGGACGGAACCCTGCACCTGAGAAACGCCCTCGGTTTCGCCGGCCGCGACCCTGTGGGGCCGGCTGACCGTGACGGACTCTGGGAGGGGTGTTCCAGACGACGAGGAGGCTGCCAGGCGCCGTCTGCGGCTGGTCAGCGCGGCAGGTCGGTCGTCATCGAATGCCTGTCATGGCTCGTTGGTGATCGGCGGGGTGGCAGGGTGGTCCTCCACCGGCTCCGGGGCATTTGTAGTGCGTTCGGGGCGGGCGTGCAGGAGGGCTATCACGATGAAGCCGGTGATCAGGAAGGTGTCGGCGAGGTTGAAGGTGGGCCACCAGCCGGTGTGTAGGTAGTCGGTGACCACCCCGTCGCGGGCGCGGTCGACCACGTTGGCGACAGCACCTCCGATCACCGCGCCGCCGGCGATCCGTTCGACCCACCCCGCGTGGGGTGCCCGATGCCAGGCATACGCCATGATGGCGACGGCGATGGCCGCAGTGACGGCCACGATCACTCCGGCGGGCAACGCGTTGCCCATGCTGAACGCCACGCCGGAGTTGTACGCCAGTCGTAGCTGCAGCAGTCCGAGGTCGACCGAGGAGTCGGCCAGCCGGACCTCGGATGCAGCCTTGGCGGCCAGGTCGATCGCGGCAACCGCCGTCGCCGCGAGCAGGACCGCGACGCGACCCGTGTGCGCCCGCGTCCCGGCCTTCGCCAGATCGCGGCTCACCTCGCCGCGGCTTCCGCCGGCACCGCAACGGCCGTGGGTGTGGCCGCTGGTGCGGGAGGAAGCGGGCGGACGCGGCCGGCGCGCACGCCGTTGCCGATTACGAGGATCTCCGCGACCTCGTGGACCAGCACCACCGCGGCCAGCCCGAGCACGCCGAGGGCGGCGAGCGGGATCAGGATGGCGATCAGGCCCAGGGAGAGGCCGACGTTCTGCAGCATGATTAATCGTGCCCGGCGGGCGTGGGTCAGGGTGTGCGGCAGGTGGCGCAGGTCCTCACCCATGAGTGCGACGTCGGCGGTCTCGATGGCCACGTCGCTGCCCATGGCGCCCATCGCGATGCCGACGTCGGCGGTGGCCAGGGCGGGGGCGTCGTTGACGCCGTCGCCGACCATCGCGGTCGCGGTGTTCTCGCGGAGCCGGCGGATGATGGCTGACTTGTCCTCGGGGCGGAGGTCGGCGTGGACGTCGGTGATGCCGGCCTGGGCGGCCAGCGCGGCGGCGGTGCGTTCGTTGTCGCCAGTCAGCATCGCGACCTGGTAGCCGCCAGCCCGGAGGCGGGCCACCACCTCGGCTGCCTCGGGGCGCAGGTCATCGCGGACGGCGACGGCGCCGATCACGGCCCCGTCGTACTCGATCAGCACCGCTGTGGCGCCCGCCTCCTGCATGGCGGTGACCGGCTCGGCGAGCTCGCCGGCGGGGATCCAGCCGGGCCGGCCGAGCCGGGCCGGTCGGCCGTCGATGGTTCCGGTGATGCCGGCGCCGGTGACTGCCTCGACGCCGTCGGCGTCTTGGTGGTCCGGGAAGGCAGCGAGGATGGCTCGGGCCAGGGGGTGCTCGCTGCGTGACTCCAGGGCCGCCGCGATGTCGAGGACCTGCTCGCGGGCCTGGCCGGGAGCGGTGGCAACGTCGATGACGGTCGGCTGGTTGCGGGTCAGGGTGCCGGTCTTGTCCAGGGCGACGGCGCGGATGCGGCCCAGGGCCTCTAGGGCGGCGCCGCCCTTCACCAAGGCGCCGATGCGGCTGGCGGCGCCGATGGCGGCAACAACGGTGACCGGCACCGAGATGGCCAACGCGCACGGGGACGCGGCCACGAGGACGACCAGAGCGCGTTCGATCCAGGTGGCGGGGTCGCCCAGCAGGCTTCCGGCGATGGCGATGACGGCGGCGAGGATCATGACGCCGGGCACGAGGGGTTTGGCGATGCGGTCGGCGAGTCGTTGGGCGTCGCCCTTGCGGGACTGCTCGGCCTCGACGATGTTGACGATCCGGGCCAGCGAGTTGTCCTCCGCGGTGGTGGTGACTTCGACCTCGAGGACGCCATTGCCGTTGATCGAGCCGGCATAGACGGCGTCGTCGACGCCGGCCTCGACAGGCACGGACTCACCAGTCAGGGCAGAGACGTCCAAGGCTGTGCGGCCAGAGCGGATGACACCGTCAGTGGCGACCCGTTCACCCGGGCGGACCAGGAGCAGGTCGCCGATGACGAGCTCCGCGGGAGCCACCGTCACCTGGGCACCCTCGCGGAGGATGGTGGCCTCCGCCGGCACGAGGGAGAGCAGCGCGCGCAGGCCGCGGCGGGTGCGCGCCACGGCGTACTCCTCCAGGCCCTCGCTGATGGAGTAGAGGAACGCAAGAGCGGCGGCCTCGGCGACCTCGCCGAGAATGACCGCGCCGACCGCGGCGATCGTCATCAGGGTGCCGACGCCGATCTTGCCCTTGGCCAGCCGCTTCAGGGTGCTGGGCACGAACGTCCAGGCCCCCATCGCCAGCGCGATCGCGTTCAACCCGGTCACCACGAACCCCGAGGCGTCGTTGAGGTCGGCGACGAAGCCGGCGATCAGGAAGAGGCCAGCGATGGCGGCGAACCGTAGCTCACTGACCTCCCACAGCCGATCGGGCCCTTGCTCCTCCAGCTCGCCGTCCTCGTTGCGGGGCTCGTCGTGGCCGCAGCCGCAGGGGTCCGTCATGGTGCCAATTCCTTCGTCGTGGTGGCGGGGGTGGTCTCGGTGTGAATGTCGGGGTGAGCGTCGGTGGGGCCGTAGGTGGGGCAAAGCTCGACGGCCTCGCCGGTCAGGGCTAGCAGCTTCTCGGCCGCGCCGAGCAGGTCCATCAGCTCGGGGTGGGCGATGGAGTAGAACATCTGCCGGCCCTCGGGGCGGCCGACGATCAGGCCACAATCGCGCAGGCAGGCCAGATGGCCCGACACGGTGCCTTGTGCCAGATCCAGGGTCTTGGTGAGGTCCACCACCCGCCGCTCGCCGTGAGCGAGCTGTCGGACGATCGCCAGCCGGTTGCGGTCCGCGAGGCCGTGGAACAGAGCAGCGCCGCGCCGCAACGCCGGGTCGGACTGGGCCGTTGTCATTGCCATGCACCGATGATAGCGTCCGATTCATTGATCGTCCAGTTCCGCTGACAGCGGCCAAACCTTGAAAGGTCCTACCATGGCGACGACAGTGGTGCACCACGAAAGGAGCGGGAAGCGCGAGCCGGAGACGGAGGCGGGTCCGCTCCTGCGATTGCTGCTCCGTCGCCGCGGACTCGTGCTGTTGGCGGCGCTGCTGCTCATGATCCTCGCCGGCGTGGCCGGGCGGGATGCCGGAGACAAACTGACCTCCGGTGCGTACCTGGACCCCTCGGCGGAGTCGCAACGCGCGGCCGCACTGTTGACCCAGGAGTTCCCCGGCGGGCCGCCGAACCTGGTCCTGATCGCCGAGGCGGGCACCGGCACCGTCGAGGCTCCGGCAGCCGTGGAGTCGGGGCGCGAGCTCACCGCGCAACTGGCCGAGACGCCCGGTGTGGGCGCGGTGCACTCCTACTGGGCGACCCCGGACCCGTCGCTGCGCGCGGACGACGGCCGGTCCGCGCTGATAGCGCTGCAGCTGACCGGCGGCGAGCACGCCGCCCAGGAGACCGCGGCGAGGATCATCGACGACCTCGGGGAGGACTCGGGAACGTTGCGGGTGAGTGCCACCGGGCCCGCCGCGGTGGGGCTGGCTGTCGACGAGCAGGCCGAGAGCGACCTGGTCTCCGCGGAAATGGTGACCTTGCCGATCACCCTGCTGGTGCTGCTGCTGGTCTTCGGCTCCGCGATCGCGGCCGGCCTGCCACTGCTGGTGGGTGCCGGTGCGGTGGTCGGCACACTGGCCGTGCTCGGCCTGCTGGCCGAGGCCACCACGATGTCAACCTACGCACTGAACCTCACCACAGCACTCGGATTCGGGCTTGCGGTGGACTACAGCCTGTTCCTGGTCACCCGGTTCCGTGAGGAACGCCGCGCAGGCCGCACCGTCGAGGACGCTGTGGTCATCACCGTGCGCACCGCCGGCCGCACCGTGGTGTTCTCCGCGCTCACCGTGGCACTCTCGCTCTCGGCGCTGCTGCTGTTCCCGATGCCCTTCCTCCGCTCACTCGGGTACGCCGGGATCGCGATCACCGCGCTGGCCGCCCTCACCGCGGTGGTCCTGATCCCGGCGATGCTGGCCCTCGTCGGGCACCGGCTCGACCGGGCCGACCTGTTCGCCCCGATCCGCAGGCGATTCACCCGTCGCCGCGCCCGGGTGGGGGAGGACCGGCTGACCTGGCACCGGATCGCCGCCCTAGTGATGCGCCGCCCCGTGCTGATCCTGGTCTCGGTCAGCGCCGTACTCATCCTGCTGGTGCTGCCCTTCGCCGGCGTACGGTTCGGGCTGCTGGACCACCGGACCCTCCCCGCCGACCACCCCGTGGCCCAGACAGCCGAACACCTGGCACGGGACTACCCCAGCGCGGCCGAGGACCCGATCACCGTGGTGGTCCCCGGACGCGAGGCCACGCCGGTCGGTGAGGACGAACTGGACCAGTACGCCGCCCGGCTCTCAACCCTGCCCGGGGTGGCGACCGTGGAGACCGCCACCGGCCGCTACGTCGACGGGCAAACGACTGCGACGACCGGCCAGCAAGCTGACCGGCTGAATGCCAGCTACACCTCTGCAGCTGGAACCTGGGTGGCCGTCACACCCTCGGCCGCGGACCCCGCCGACGCGCGTGGCGTCGTGCGGGACATCCGCGACCAGCCGGCACCAGGCGAGGTACTGGTCGGCGGCTCCGCGGCCACCCTGGTCGATGCCACCGACACCATCGCCGACCGGCTGCCGTGGGCACTGGGCGTGATCGCCCTGTCCACCTTCGTCCTGCTGTTCCTGTTCACCGGGTCGCTGCTGATCCCCGTTAAGGCGATCGTGACCAACCTGCTCAGCCTCAGCGCCACCTTCGGAGCCCTGGTCTATGTGTTCCAGGAGGGCAACCTGCGCTGGCTGGTCGGCGACTTCACCCCGACCGGCACCCTGGAGACCACGTTGCCAGTGCTGGTCTTCTGCATCGCGTTTGGCCTGTCGATGGACTACGAGGTCTTCCTGCTCTCCCGGATCACCGAGGCCCACCGCAACGGCGCCACCACCACCGAAGCCGTGGCCCAAGGCCTGCAACGCACCGGCGGCCTGATCACCGCCGCGGCCGCCATTCTGGTCACCGTCTTCCTGGCCCTCGCCGCCTCGAACCTCACCGCCCTGAAGGTGATCGGCGTCGGCCTCACCCTCGCCGTCGTCCTCGACGCCACCATCGTCCGCGGCCTGCTCGTCCCCGCCATCATGCGGCTGGCCGGCGAGGCCAACTGGTGGGCACCCGCGCCGCTGCGACGCCTTGAATCGCCCCGGGTTTCGTGGAGGCTCGGTTACTTGGAACCAGCCCCGGTCGGGACGGGTGTCTGAGGGTAGTTCTCGGGCGTGAGGCTGGCCCAGTGGTTGCTCTCGAACTCGGCCGGCGGGACGAGCCCGATCTCGCCGTGAAGGCGTCGGTGGTTGAACCAGTCGACGTATTCGGCGACGGCGATCTCGATGTCACCGACGGACTTCCAGCCGCCCCTGGGCCGCATGACCGGGTTGCGGATGCACTCGGCCTTGAACAGCGAGTTCAGCGCCTCGGCCATCGCAGTCATACGAATCGCCTTTCGATCCGACCGACGCGACGGCCTCAGCTTCGGCAAGCCGCTCGGTGTAGCGAATCGCTCGATACTGGACTCCGCGGTCGCTGTGATGGACCAGGCCGGTGACGTCCTGGCCGGCGCGCTGCCGGGTCCACAGGCCCATGTCGAGGGCGTCGAGCGCCAGGTCGGTGCGCAGGCTGGTCGATACCTGCCAGCCGACGATCATGCGGCTGAAGACGTCGAGGACGAACGCGACGTAGGTCCACCCAGCGTGTGTGCGGACGTACGTCAGGTCCGCTACCCACAGTTCGTTCGGCGCCGTGGCGACGAACTTCCGATCGACCAGGTCCTCGGGCCGCTCGGTCTCAGCGCCGTCGCCGATCGTCGTCTTGCGGGTCTTCTCCCGCGGGATGCCACGCAGGCCCTCTTGGCGCATGAGGCGCTCGACGGTGCACCGGGCCACCGGGATGCCCTCACGGTTCAGCTCGGCGTGGATCTTCCGTGCGCCGTAGACACCCAGATTCAGCTTGTGGGCGACCTTGATGTCGGTGACCAGCGCGGCGTCGCGCACCGAGCGCGCCGAGGGCTCTCGGGTCTTCGTGGCGTAGTAGCTGCTCGGAGCGATCTGCACGCCTGCTTCACGCAGGGCCTGGCAGATCGGCTCGACTCCGAGCTTCTTGCCCTCAACGATCCGGTCGCGGTGGGCGTCGATGTAGTCGACGATCACCGCGACCGGAACCTCACGTTGGGCTACTTGATCTTGCGGTCGAGCTCCGCCGCGGCGAAAAACGGCTTGATATGTAGGTGATCCGCGAGTCCTTCCCGTATCGGTCTGATGGCGGGCGGATGCTGGCCTCAGGTGGTCTTCTGAGGAGGCTCCGATGACCGGACTCGGATCGTTCACTCCGTGCCTGCTCAACTCGGCCGGCGAGGTGCCGACGTTGGGCGATCCGCTGGTCGACGAGTACCTCCGGTTCACCGCTGCGCGGGTACGGCCGAACACCTTGACTGCACAGGTCTTCGACCTCAAGGTCTTCTTCACCGTGGTCGCCAAGGCGCCGCAGCAGGTCGGCGTTCAGGACGTGCTGGGGTTCATCGAGGACCAGCGGATGCCGCGACGCGGTGACAACGTGGTCCGGATCGCCGACGGTGAGGTCGGGTTGGCGGCTTCGACGATCAAGCGACGTCTGGCGACGATTTCGTCGTTCTTCGACTACCTCCTGCTGCGCGGGCTGTGTGAACGCAACCCGGTCCCGCGCAGCATGAATGCCCGGCATCGTGGCCACCGTGGGTCGCCGCTGATCCGGGCGCCGAAGAAGATGCCCCGGGTACTGGCGCCAGACGAGGTCGTCGCGCTGACCGCCGCGTTGCGGAGCCGGCGGGACCAGGCGATGGTTTCGTTGATGGTCCACGCCGGCCTACGGCGCTGTGAAGTCCTCGGACTGCGTTTCGGTGACATCCATATCGGGGACCGGCGGGTGTTCATCGCCGACGGCAAGGGCGGCCACCAACGATTGGTCCCGGTCGTGCCGGGCTTCTTCGTCCTGCTCGCCGCCTACCTTGCCGACGAGCGTCCCGACCACGCTGCCTGTGGTGTCCACGATCGCGTGTTCGTGGTCCTCAAGGGACCACACCGCGGCCGCCCCCTGACCGCTGCCGGGCTCGACCAGATACTCGACGGCGCCCGGGCCCGCGCGGGTTTGGCGCATGCGACGTGCCACGAGCTGCGGCACACCTGCTTTACCCGGCTCCGCGAAGCCGGGATGGCGCTCGAGGCGATTCAAGCCCAGGCAGGACATGCCTCGATCGAAACCACCCGGATCTACCTGCACCTGTCCAACGACTGGCTCGCCGGGGAGTACCAGCGGGCCATGGCCATCCTCGACAACTGGGACGACGAAGGAGCCGAGCAATGAGCGAATTCGCTGCGGAGATCATCGCGTCGAATGCCAACCCGGCTGCTGGCCCGGCTGTGGCCCTCGCAGCGACTGTGCCGCTGACTGCGACCCTGGACTCTGCCGCAGACGCCTACATCTCGGCCGGGACGACCGAGCAGGGACGCGCGTGCCGGCGCCGCGGGGTCGTCGGGTTCTTGAACCGCTATGGCGACTTGGCCAGCTGGTCCGCGTTGGGTGTTGACGAGCGTCGCCAGGCCCGCAGCGATGTGATGGCGTTCGCCGGACACGCCATGGTCCACTGCCACGTCCCGGTCGACGTCGAGTTCGTGGTCGCCTCGGGCTGTCGCTGGGGCAAGTACGTCACCGACGCCTACCCCGACCAAGCCACTCGGTTCGCCGACCAGGCCGCCAGTTTGGGGTTCTGCCACACCGAGACTCGTCGGATGTGGGCCTACCTGTCCAAGATCTGCCTGGTCACCGGCGTCGCACCGGAAGAGATCACCGCCAGCCAGTACTCCGACGCTCGTCGTCAGGTCCACGACACAGTGATCGCGGCACGCGGGCGCCGTACGGTGAGCTTGTCGACGCCGTTGTTCGATCTGGATGCCGTCATGTTCCACCGCGGACAAGCCCCACCGCCCGACATCCGACGTCGATGGACGGGCCGGCCGGTCAAGGAGGTCACCTGGGAACAGCTCGCCGAAAGCGCACCGGTCATGGTCGCCACCATGCGTCGATATCTCGAGCAGTGCCTGCTCAGCCTGCGGCCCTCGTCGGTGGCCTGCTTCGACACCACCTTCCGACAGTTCGCCACCACACTCACCACCGCCGACCCTCCGGTGCTGCGGGTCGCGGACATCACCCGCGAACACGTCGAGGCGTACAAGCTCCAGCTGGCCACCCGGCCGGGCCACCACGGCAAGCCGCTGTCGAAGACCACGCTGGGGATGCGGGTCGGGCACCTGCACACCTTCTTCACCCGAATCATCGAATGGGACTACGACGATGTTCCTGCCCGGGTGCCGGTCTATGCCAGCGACCGGCCGCGGCTGGACAAGCCGTTGCCGAAGTTCCTCGACGACGCCCAAGCCGTCGCATTCATGACCGCGGCCCGGAACCTGCCTGACCCACTCGACCGGCTCATGGTCATCGCATTGGCCCGCACCGGAATGCGGCGCGGGGAACTGCTCGGCCTAACCATCGATGCCGTCGTCCAGATCGGCACCGGCTACTGGCTCCGTACACCCGTCGGGAAGCTCCACACCGACCGCTACATCCCGTTGCACCCACAACTCAAGGACCTCCTCGACGCCTGGGTCGCCCAACGTCCCGACTGGCAGGCCACCAGCCTGCTGCTCACAGAGCGCGGCCGCCCGATCCCACCCACCCGGGTCGACAAGGCCGTCCAGAAGGCAGCGGCCGCGGCCGGGATCGGACACGCCCATCCCCACCAACTGCGCCACACCCTCGCGACCCAGGCCATAAACCGTGGCATGTCACTCGAAGCGATCGCCGCGCTGCTCGGACACCACGACCTGTCGATGACGATGGTCTACGCCCGCATCGCCGACCGGACCGTAGCCGAGGAGTACTTCGCCGTGACCGAGAAGGTCGAAGCGCTCTACGACACCCACGCCCACACCGCCGCCCGCCAGGCTGCGCTGCCCGCCGACGCGGCCGGACCGAACATGCGAGCGCTGCGCAACGAGGCCACCAAACGACTACTCGGCAACGGCTACTGCGGTCGCCCCCGCGAGCTCGACTGCCAGTACGAGACCATCTGCGAGTCCTGCTCGATGTTCTTCACACCATCGAGCACCGCGACACCATCCAAGCCCAACGCGACAACGCCGAGACCATGGGCCACCAGCACCGCCGCGAGGTCTACGACA
>JBDHZS010000058.1:0-19518 GCA_039812025.1 Nocardioides sp.
GGTACGTGAAACTCTCCCGCACCGACGAACTCGGCTACCGCCACGTCATCGCCCGCATCACCGCCGGCGACGCCGCCTGGATCGACGCCATGGTCCAGAGAGTCGCCGACATCCTCGCCCAGACCCATGGGGCCGACCACCACATCAACGAGCTCCGCTCCATGGCGTTCGGGTGGCTCGCCAGACCCGCCGACCTCCTCAAACTCCTCCTCGACCACACAAGCACGCACCGACCACACCGGCACCCACCGCGTCTGACACGGGGGCGATCCGGCCTGCGCACGGTCCGTTCTAGCGTTGCGAGCCGGCAGCGGGAGGCCCGGTCGTACCACGCTCGACGAGCGTCGGAGTGAGCGTGCGCTGGATGCCGACCGGGTCCTCGCCCGCGATGCGCGCCAACAGGAGGCGCGCCGACTGCCGGCCCACGCCGACGTTGTCGTCGTCCACGGTGGTGAGATCGATCAGGCGGGACCGGGCGAGCGGACTGTTGTCGTAGCCCACGATGGAGAGTCGCCCTGGCACCGCGAGGCCCAGCTCCCGGGCGGCGCCCAGCGCGCCCATCGCCACCACGTCGTTCGCCGCGAAGATCGCGGTGATCTCGGGGTGCCCCCGCAGTAGTTCGAGCGCCGCGAGGTGCCCGGCGGCCTCGGTGGCGGCACCGGTCCGGGGGGCCTCGATCGCGCGCGCGCCGGCACTGCGCATGGTCTCGAGGAAGCTGTCGCGCCGCACCCGCCCCGCCCCGCTCGTGACCGGGAGATGCCCGATCGAGGTGTGCCCGAGCGAGAGCAGGTGCTGCGTCGCGAGCCGGGCGCCGAGTTCGTCATCGTTGGCGACAGCCTCCACGCCGGGCGGGATATTGGCGCGCGTCCCGGCGACGACGAAGGGTGGCACACCCGCGTCGAGGAGCACCGGCGGCACGTCCCGCGCCACGATGATGCCGTCGACCCGCATCGACAGCAGGCCGTCGACGGGGTCATCGGCGGTGGTCACGGAGTCGACGACGCTCGACCGGTAGCCACCGGCGCTGAGGACGCTGTCGAGACCCCGCAACAGGTCGATGAACCACGGGTTCGCGAAGTCGTCGATGAGCACTCCGAAGGCCTTGGTGCGTCCAGCTGCCAGCGCGGTGGCCGCGCGGCTGGGCCGATAGCCCAGCTCGCGGATCGCCTGCTCGACCGCCGCCCGCGATGCCGGACTCACGCCGTCCGCGCCGCGCAGGACGAGGGACACGAGCGACTTCGAGACCCCTGCGGCGCGCGCGACGTCGTAGATCGTCGGGCGGGGCGAGCTCATGGTTCCTCCGCGGACTCGAGGCTATTGACAGGACATAAAAACAAGATCTACCGTACCGATGTGGAGCGCTCCATACGGAGCATGCCACCCCATCGGTACGACGGGGCGAACGCCCGCCCGCTTGGAGTCATCAATGAGTTCGTTCCCCCTCGGCATCGCCGTGATCGGTGCGGGCATGGCAGGCAGGGCCCACGCCGCCGCCTATCGCACCGCGCCCACCGTCTACGACAGCACGCTCCCGCCGCTGCGCTACGTGTCGATCGCCGACGCCTACGAGCCGCTCGCGGAAGCGACGGCCGCGCGGTTCGGCTACGAGCGCCACGACACGTCGTGGCAGGCGATCGCCGACGCCGACGACATCGACGTGGTGAGCGTCGTCGTCGCGAACTCGCTCCATCGCGAGATCGTGGAGGCACTCCTGCGCAGCGGCAAACACGTGCTCTGCGAGAAGCCGCTGTCGGACACGCTCGTCGACGCCCGGGCGATGGTCGCGGCCGCCGGCGCCGCCGACCCGATCGCGCGCATCGGCCTCACCTTCCGCCGTTCCCCCGGCATCGCACACATCCGGGACCTGGTCCTGTCCGGGCGCCTCGGTCGCGTGCTCAACGTCAGCGGGACCTACTGGACCGACTACGGCTGCGACCCGCAGTCCCCGATCAGCTGGCGCTACAAAGGGCCGAACGGCTCGGGCGCGCTCGCCGATGTCGGCAGCCACCTGACCTACCTGGCCGAGTTCGTCGGCGGCTCGAGCTTCACCGCGGTGCGCGGCGGCACCCTCAGCACCGTGATCGGGTCGCGGCCCAAGCCGCTCGGAGCGGTCGTCGGGCACGAGGGCGGCGCCGTCTCCGACGAGCACGAGGACGTCGAGAACGACGACGTGGCGGCCTTCTCGGGTGACCTCGCCAACGGCGCCACCGCGACGCTGCAGGTCTCGCGCGTCGCGGCCGGCCACCCCAACACGCTCGCGCTCGAGGTGTTCGGCGAGAAGGGTTCGGCAACCTTCGACTTCCGCCACCCCGGCGAGATCCGGCTGTTCCTGCCCGAGGCGGACGACGCCGGCTTCCGCACGGTCACCCTCGGCCCTCGCCACCCCTACTGGCGCGGCGGGCTCCCGATGGACGCCCCCGGGGTCGGCGTCGGCCAGAACGACGGCTTCGTCTTCCAGGCGCGCGCGTTCCTCGAGGAGGTCGCGGGGATCGCCGAGGAGTCGTCGCTGCCGCGCAACGCCAGCTTCACCGACGGTCTGCACAACATGCTGCTGATCGATGCCGTCGCCCGGTCGGCCGCCGAGGGTGGCGCGACCGTACAAGTCACCACCTGAAACGGAGAAACAATGCGACTCGGTCTCTACAACGCGATCCTTCACGACCGGAGCCTGCCGGAGGCGCTGGAGGTGATCGCCGGCCTCGGCCTGACCGGCATCGAGATCAACACCGGCGGGTTCCTCCCGCCCGTGCACGTGCCGAACATCGACGACATCCTCGTCAGCGACAGCGCGCGCGACGACTACCTCGGCATCTTCGAGGGCACCGGCGTCGAGATCGCGGGCCTCAACTGCAACGGCAACCCGCTGCACCCCAACCCCGTGATCGGCACCAAGCACGCCGAGGATGTACGACGCGCGATCCGCCTCGCACACCGCCTCGGCCAGCACCGGGTGGTCACCATGTCCGGCCTGCCCGGCGGCGAACCCGGCGCGACCCGGCCGAACTGGGTCGTCAACGCCTGGAACTCCGCCGCCCTGGACGTGCTCGACCATCAATGGGCCATCGCCGCCGACTTCTGGCGCGAGACCGACCGGCTCGCCGCCGACCACGACGTCAAGGTCGCCCTCGAACTGCACCCGCAGAACCTCATCTTCAACTCCGCCGATGTCCACAAGCTCATCGAGCTCACCGGCGCCACCCACGTCGGGGTCGAGCTCGATGCCTCGCACCTCTTCTGGCAGCAGATGGACCCGGTCGCCGTCGTACGCCACCTCGGGCCGCTCGTCTTCCACGCCGCCGCGAAGGACGTGCGCGTCAACCCCGAGTGGGCCGCGCTCAACGGCGTGCTCGACAACAGCTTCCGGCGGCTCGGGCCGGACGAGGCGCGCACCAACCTCGGCGGCGACGAGTGGGCCAACGAGTGGCCCAAGCAGGCGGCCTGGGACTTCGTCGCGCTCGGCAAGGGTCACGACGTCGCCTACTGGACCGAGTTCCTCCGCGCCCTCCACGAGGTCGACCCCGACATGATGGTCAACATCGAGCACGAGGACACCGAGCTCGGCCGCATCGAGGGCATCGCGGTCGCCGCGGAGGTCCTCAAGGCCGCCGATGCCGCGCTGCAGGAGTCTCTGTAGCGAGGGGTCCGCGCAACACATCCTCGGCGAACCAGCGCTCCCGGCCGCCGTACGGCCCGTCGGCCAACCCGACCGTGCTGACCTCGCGACACTTGGATTCAGAAGCTCTGTATTCTAGACTCGCCACGTGTGGGGCGTGGACACGACCTTGGTCGATGACTGGCTCGACGCGCTCGATGACGACTCGACCGATCAGGTGCTCGCCGCGTTGACGATCCTGCGGGATGTCGGGCCGGCGCTGGGCCGTCCGCTGGTCGACACCGTGACGGCCTCCAGACACAAGAACATGAAGGAGTTGCGTCCCGGCTCACGCGGTCGCTCGGAGCTGCGAGTGCTGTTCGCCTTCGACCCGGCACGCCGAGCGATCCTGCTCGTGGCCGGTGACAAGGCAGGCAACTGGACGAAGTGGTACCGCACGAACATCCCGCTGGCCGACGACCTGCTCGACCAGCACAACCAAGCACTGAAAGACGAGAGGAGACGATGATGGCGAAGACACTGGACGAGCGGCTCGCGGAACTGGGCCCGGAGCGTCGCGCGAAGGTCGAGGCACACCGCCGGCGGATGCTGGACGAGATCCGCGCCTACCGACTGCGAGAGCTGCGCGAACAGCGCCTGCTGTCCCAGGCCGAGGTCGCCGACCGCATTCACGTCTCCCAGCGCCGGGTCTCGGGCATCGAGTCAGGCGACATCGAGAAGACCCAGGTCGACACGCTGCGCAAGTACGCGGAAGCTGTCGGCGGCACACTGCGCGTCGAGGTCGAGATCGACGGCGACCGCTACCAGATCGCCTGAGTTGGACCCGGCGCTGCAGGAGTCTCTGTAGCGGCGTCGACCTGAGCGCAGAGCCAGCCCACGACCTCGTCGAGCAGCCGCGCGGAGGCGGTGAGGTCGGCCGTCCGGGGATCGGGCCCCATGACGCCCCAGAGGGGGTGACCGGGCGCGTGGCGATGATCCCAGCGCCCGGCCTCGTCGGGCGGGTCGACGGGGAGCGCGGCGAGGTCGGGAAGGCGCTCGATGCGGACCAGCTCAGGGTGCAGCGCATGGAGCACGGAGGTCTCGAACGTGCCCGCGTGATCGGGCGCGACGGACGCATCACTGCGGTTGATGCCGAGCGCAAGCACGCGCGGGCCGGCGCCGGCGGCGTTCCACTCGGTGGCCGCGGTGTCGATCATCGCGAGCTGTTCGTCGGCGAAGTGACCCGTGAACAGCACGCACAACCGCACGCCCAGGTCACGCAGCCGGCCCAGCGTGGTCCTCAGCAACCCCGCGAGAGGCTCGTCGGTCGCCGTCATGATCGTCCACGGGTAGGTGGTGTGCGTGCCGCCGGTCCCCCACCACAGGGTCGGCAGCACCACCCCGCCGACCTCCTGGGCGGCGCGGGTGCACACGCCGTGCGCCGTCAGCCCGTCGAGGCCGAGGGGCAGGTGGTGGCTGTGGTACTCGATGCTGCCGAGCGGCAGGTAGACCACGCTCCTGGCGGCGATGGCGGCCTCGATCTGATGGGGCAGCAGCCGCTGGACGCGGACCTCGGGAAGTTCGGTGTCGGGGATGGTCACGGTCGCCTCACTGATAGAGGTTGCGGGCCCAGACGTGGCCGCGGAGCTGCTCGCGCAGCTCGTCGGGGAACGGCGCGCCGTCGGAGTATGCGACGTTGATGTCGACGTCGGAGGTGCTGGCGATGCCGGGGATCACCGTCTTCACCTCGGCCACGCTCAGGGCGTAGCGCAGCGCGGCCTCCGCGAGCGTCGGATAGTACGGCGCGCACAGCTCTTTCAACGCCTCCACCCGCTGCAGCGTCTGGGCGAACCTGTCGCCGCGGAACAACGTGTGCGGGACCGATCCGGGCTCCCACGTGTCGTAGGTCTGAGGGGTCCAGTGCCCGATCAGGCTGCCGGAGTCGAAGGGGACGCGGGCGATGTAGGCGGTGTCGCTCGCTGCGCCGGCGCGGAACAGCCGGTCGGCGGGCCGCTGCTCGAACAGGTTGAAGACGACCTGCTGGGAGTCGACCAGGCCGATGCGCGCGAGGTCGATCCCCTCGTCGGGTCGGTAGTCGCGGAGCGAGACCCCCACGTGGTCGACCTTGCCGGCGACCCGAAGCTCGTTGAGGGTCTCCAGCCAGTCCAGTTCGCCGAGGCCGCTGGGCATCCACGAGTGGAGCTGGAGCAGGTCGATCCGGTCGGTTCGCAGCCGCCGGAGGGCGGCGTCGACGCCCTCTCGCAGGTACCAGGCCGGGTAGCGGCCGCGCATCTGGGGCGAGTCGTCGTCGGGATCCGGCCACACGACCGGTTGGATCTTGGTGGCGACGTAGATCCGGGTGCCCGACCACTCCTGGACGGCGCGGCCGACGACCTCCTCGCTGTGGCCGCGGCCGTAGAGCTCGGCGGTGTCGACGAAGTTGACGCCGCGGTCGAAGGCGTGGTGGAGCGTGCGGACCGAGGCGTCGTCGTCGACCCGCCCCCAGTCGCCGCCGATCTGCCAGCCGCCGAACGCGATCTCACTGACCTGCCAGCCGGTCCGGCCGAAGGTGCGGTACTGCATGGCAATCTCCTCAGAGGTCCAGGACGAGCCGGTCGGTGGCGGAGCGGGAGACGCAGATCATCATGCAGTCCCCGGCGGCGCGCTCCTCGGGCCCGAGGATGGAGTCGCGATGGTCGGGCATGCCCTCGAGGACCGCGGTCTCGCACGTGCCGCAGGTCCCCTCCCCGCACGAGGACAGGACCGTGACGCCGGCCTCCTCGACGACCGAGAGCACCGAGCGGTCCACGGGGACCGTGAGGGTCAGGTCGCTGCGTTGCAGGTGTACGTCGAATGCCTCCGCGCGCACCGGCTCCGTCAGCGGCTTGGCCACGAACCGCTCCACATGGAGCGAGCCGACGGGCCAGCCGACGCACGCGGCCTCGACGGCATCCAGGAGCGGCCCGGGCCCGCAGCAGTAGACCAGCGTGTCGGCCTGCGGGGTGCCGAGGAGGTCGGCGAGGGGCAGGAAGCCGCGCTCGTCCTGCGGCCAGACGCGGACCCGCTCGCCGTGGGCGGCGAGCTCGTCGAGGAAGGCCATCGACGAGCGCTCGCGACCGCCGTACACGAGCTGCCAGTCCGCGCCCGCGGCGGCCGCCGCCGCGACCATCGGCAGCATCGGCGTGATCCCGATCCCGCCGGCGATGAAGAGGTAGCGCGGCGAGGGCACGAGCGGGAAGTTGTTCCGCGGCCCGCGGACACGGACGAGGTCGCCCTCGGCGACCTGGTCGTGGACGTGCAGCGAACCGCCGCTGCCGTCGGGGTCGCGCAGGATGCCCAGCCGGTAGGTCTGCTGGTCGCCGAGGGCCCCGCACAGCGAGTACTGCCGGGTGGCGACCCCGTCGAGGATCAGGTCGACGTGGGCGCCGGGCTCCCAGGCGGGCATCGCCTGACCGGTCACCTCGCGCAGGGTCAGGGCGACGACGCCCTCGGCCACCGGCTCCTTCGACTCCACCCGGACGACGGCCTCGTACTCGCGCTGGGTCACCGTGAGCTGGGTCGTGCGCTTCTGGACCGACTCCACCCCGGAAGGGCGCAGGGAGGCCAGTCGCATCGAGTGCGCGGGTTCCGACGACGGCACCAGCTTGACCGGGAGGCTGCTGAAGCCCCGGACCATCTGCTTGGCCCACCGCTCCGGCAGCCCGACCACCCGCAGCTCGACGTCGTCGAGCACCGCGAGCAGCTCCTCCACCGCCACCTTCGCGGTGAGCCGGGCCAGCGGCGCGCCCATGCAGGAGTGGATGCCGTCGCCGAACGTGAGGACCTTGTTCTCCGCCGTGGTCTCGCGGAACACGTCGAAGCTGTCGGGGTTGTCGTAGACCCGCTCGTCGTGGTTCGCCGAGCCCATCAGCACCATCACGCGGGAGTTGGCCGGGATGGTCACCCCGGCGATCGTGACCGGGCTGGTCGTCTGGCGGCACAGGTTCTTGGCCGGCCCGTCGTAGCGCAGCGTCTCCTCGACGAACGCCTCCACCAGCTCGGGGTTCGCCCTCAGATGGCGCTGCAGCTCGGGGAACTTGTCCAGTACGGCGACGCAGTTGGTCAGCAACGCGGCCGGGGCGTCGGTGGAGGCGGAGAAGACCAGGTGACCCAGCCCGATCCGCTCGCCCTCCAACAGCCGGCCGTTCGCGTCGGCGAGCAGGATCTGGCTGATCACGTCCGGGGTGTCGGGATCCGCGCCGGCCGCGATCTCCGCGGCCCGCCGCTCCATCAGCTCCTCGAGGCGCTCCTCGGCCTCGTGGTTGGACGACGAGGCGTCGGCGGGGACGCCGAACTGGCCGACGGTGCGCACCATCGACCGCATCAGGTGCTCCTCCCAGAAGGGCGAGTCCGCCGGATCGATGCCCATCAGCTTCAGCGACGCCGCGAAGACCAGCGGGATGGCGAACTCGGTTGCCAGGTCGCCGCCGCCGCGCGCGGCCACGTCGGCGAGCAGACCTCGGGCCCGCTCCCGGATGGCGTCCTCGAGCGCCAGGATCTCCCGCGCCGCGAACGACGGCCGGACCACCGTCCGGAGCACGCTGTGGCGCGGCTGGTCCTGGGCCACCAGGTTGCCGGTGCCGTAGGAGTCGTGCGTGCCGTCCATGTCGTTGCCGAGCGCGTTGACCATGTGCTCGTGGTCCTTCAGGCACGCCCGCACGTCGGCGTAGCGGGAGACGACCCACAGGTCGCGACGGGCGTTGTAGTAGACCGGCGCCTGGTCCCGCAGCTGCCGATAGACCTCGTAAGGGTGGTCGTACGCCGCGTAGGACAACGGGTCGTAGTAGACCGCCAGGTCCGGGAGCTCCGCCACTTCGGCGGTCATCGACATCTCACACCTCTTCCTGAAAGGCCCGACTTCTGAAATGGCCGACGCCAGGCACCTGCCATGGCAGGTGCCCGGCGTCGACTTGTTGGTCTCGGTCCCGGTCCCGGGGTCACCCGGTCACGTGGCGCACCCCGCCGGGCAGGTTCAGCGAGCTGGTCTGCAGCTCGTCCGCGGGCCGCTTGACGGCGAGCACCGGCACGGGGCAGTTGAGCAGCAGGTCCTGGCTGAGGCTGCCGAGGAACACCTTGCCGACGGGCGAGCGGCGCTTGATGCAGATCACGAGGCGCGACGCGTTGCGCTCCTCGATCTCGCCGAACACCGTGTCGGCGGCGTCGTCCTTGAGTTGGCCCCGGCGATCGACGAGGTCGACGGCAACGCCGTCGGTGTCGACGTCCGCGAGGTCCAGCTTCGCTCCTTGGCCGAGGTCGAGCGCGACGAGGTCCTCGCCCAGCCTCTTGGCCTCGGCGATGCCCTCGGCGAGGGCCGTGAGACCTTCCCTGCTGTCGGAGACGACTGCGATGACGGTCATGATTTTCTCCTTAGATGATTGGTGGGGAGGTCGGGCCCCGAACCCCGGACGGATCGGGGCCCGACCTCATGCCGACGGAGGCCTACTTCCGGCCTTCGGGGCTGAAGACGGCGCCGCTCATGACGTCCTCCTCCAGCTTCTCCAGCGAACGACCGCGCGTCTCCGGCACGAACCTCAAGACGAAGAAGAACGAGATGACGTTGGCGACCGCGAAGATCACGAACAGGGCCATGCCCACGGCGCCGACGATCGCAGGCACCGTGAGGGCGAGCACGCCGTTGGCCATCCAAAGCACGAGCACCGAGGCACCCACGCCGACGCCGCGCATGTGCAGCGGGAAGATCTCGGAGAGGTAGACCCACGTCGCGAGGTTGAGGAACAGCTGGATCGACCCGATCATGACGACGATGAGCACGAGGAACACCCACGGCCGGGCAGCACTGCCCTCGGGGAAGAGGAACATCATGGCGACCGCGATGCAGATGTGGGAGATGGCGGTCATGCCGTAGCCCCACAAGAAGTTGGTACGACGGTTGATCCTGTCCATCAGCAGCAGCGCCACGGCACCGCCGGCCACCGCAATGACGCCGGGGGCGATGTTCACCCACCCGATCATGTCCTCGCTGAAGCCCGACTCGGCGAGCATGCGCTGGCCGTAGTACATGATCGCGTTGACACCGGTGAACTGCTGGGCGATGCCGAGTCCGCAGGCGATCAGCAGCACGAGGAACAGGTTCCGGTTCGCGAGCACCGCCTTGAAGCCGAGTTCAGCGTCCTCCTGGTCGTGCTCCTCCTCCGCGACGTGCTCCACCTCGGCGAGCTCCGCCTCGGCGCGCTCCTTCGAGCGGATCGTCATCAGCACGGCACGCGCCTCCTCGTGCCGACCCATCTCCACGAGCCAGCGCGGCGACTCGGGCATGCGCAGCATGCCGAAGAAGAGTGCGATCGCGGGCAGCGCGCAGATGGAGAACATGACGCGCCACAGGCCGGGGGTGTCGAGTCCCATGACGGCGGCGATGATGGCGTTCACCACGAAGGCGGCCAGCTGGCCGAACACGATCATGAACTCGTTGCGGCCGGCGAGCGAACCGCGGATCTCGAACGGCGCAAGCTCGGCCAGGTAGACCGGGACGACCGCGGACGCGCCGCCGACCGCGATCCCGAGCGTGATACGCCCCGCGATCAGCATTGAGTAGCCGAACGTCGTGTGCGTCCCATACTCGGGACCGCCCGGCGAGAAGATCACCAGCATGACGCCGACGAAGAACAGCACCGCGAGGATGATGATCGTCGGACGGCGACCGATCTTGTCGGCGAGCCGGCCGCAGAGCATGGCCCCGACCGCCGCCGCGAAGACCAACGAGCTGATGACGATGCCGACCTGGAAGTCGGTGAGGCCGAGCTCGTGCTCCATGGGGCGCTCGGCGCCGTTGGCGACGCCGGTGTCATAGCCGAAGAGCAGGCCGCCGAAGGTCGCGACCAGCGCGACCATCCCGAGACGCTTCTTGTGCGGCCCCGGGGTGAGCGGTGGCAGTTTTGCTTCACTGGCGGATACGCCGTGTGACATGTTGACTCCTTATCCCTTCACAGGTTCTGATCGCCGGACGACAGCGATCGAGCGTGCGGCCTCCGACAGAAGCCCGTCGCCCACGGCACTCTCCCTGGTGTGCGGAAGATCACTCGGCTAGCAATCTAGGGCGCCGTAAAGTCATATGTCAAGACATAGTGTCAAACCGTCCGAGCGTGTCGCTCGACGAATTCCTTGACCCTGTTCAGCTGGTAGCGCGAGACCTCGTCGGCGGCCTCGTCCTCCGCGAACACGTTGGAGACGATCAGCGCGTCGTCGCGGTCGAGGTAGCCGATCTGCCCGAGCGTCGCGAAGAGCTCGTCCCAGTCCACGTCGCCGTCGCCGATCCTCAGGTGCTGGTGCACCCGGGAGGTGTTCCCGGGCGGGTTGGAGATGTAGCGCAGGCCGTGGGAGCGGCGGTGGTCGAAGGAGTCGGCGGTGTAGACAGCGCCCAGCCGGTTGCCGAGCTCGGGCAGCAGGCTGCTGGCGCGGTCGCCGTAGTGGAACGTGTGCGACGCGACGTACACGAAGCCCACCGAGGCCGAGTTGAGCCCGCGCAGCACCCGCCACGCCTCCAGCCCGTCCTCGACGAAGTCGTCGGGGTGCGGGTCGATGTTCAGCCGCACCCCCTCGGCCTCGAGGATCGGCAGCAGCTCCTCCATCGACCGGTAGAACGCGGCCTCGCTGTCCTCCGACCGCTCGGGGCGCCCGGAGAACTCCGTGTTGATCACCGGCACCTCGAGCTCGACCGCGAGCTGGATGATGCGCTTGTAGTTGCGCACCGCGGCCTCGCGCTGCGGCTCGTCGGGCCACGAGATGCGCTGCACCGGGAGGATCGCGGGGATGCTCACGCCCGCATCCAACGCCGCCTTCTTCAGCTTCGCCACCAATCCGTCGTCCGCCTTCGGGTGGCGGAAGAACGGCGAGAAGTCCGGGTGCGGCGTCAGCTGCAGGTGCTCGTAGCCCAGCCGGGCCGCGACGTCGGGGAAGTCGAGCAGCGAGTGGTCGTGGTGGAACGGCGTCGGGTCGAGCGCGATGCGGACCATGGGGGTCTCCTGTCTCAGGCGTAGAAGGCGGGGCGTTCGGGCGCCGCGACGGGTACGACGCCGCCCTCGTGGAGGGCGGTGATGCCGGCCTCGCAGCACAGCGCGGTGAGGTAGCCGTCCCAGGCGTTGGGGCCGTCGACGAGGCGGCCGTCGCGCACCGCGTCGACCCAGCGCTGGATCTGCGCGTCGTACGCCGCGGCGAAGCGCGTCGTGAACGACGTGTGGTCGGACATCGCGAACCTGCCGTCGCGCCAGGTCTGCAGGCCCGCCGGCTCGCCGATGCGGGCGAGACCCTTCTCGAAGACGGCCTCGGTGGCCACCTGGTAGCCGAACTGCACGCTGACGTTCATCTCGACGTCGACGAGGACGCCGTTCTCCAGCTCCATGATCACGAAGATCGGCTCGCGCAGGTGCTCGGGCGACTGCGAGTTCCGGCGCGGGTACTTGACCTCGACCGAGGTCACCCGCGAGCCCGCGAGCCACGGCACGACGTCGAACTCGTGCACCACGGAGTCGTCGATCAGCATGTCCTGCAGGTAGCTGTCGGGCACGGCCGGGTTGCGATGCGAGCAGTGCAGCATCATCAGGTCACCCGAATCACCGGAGGCGATCAGCTCGCGCAGCGCCGCGTAGCCGGCGTCGAAGCGGCGCATGAAGCCGACCTGGATGTGCGGGCGGTCCAGCTTCTGCTCACGCTCCAGGACCCGCCACGACGAGGCCGAGTCGGCGGTCAGCGGCTTCTCGCACAGGATCGGCAGCTCGGCGTCGAGCGCGGGGTCGAGGACGGGCTCGTGGAACCGGCCGGGGGTCGCGACGAGGACGGCGTCCACGGCGTCGGCGGCGATGGCGTCCTCGATGCTCGCGAAGGATCGCGAGCCGGGGGCGTCCTCGGCGGCCGCGGCTGCCCGGCCGGCGTCGGGCTCGACGATCGCCGAGACGACGGCGCCCGAGATGCGGTTCGTGATGCGCGCGATGTGGTCGGCGCCCATCAGGCCGGCGCCGACGACGCCGACGCGGAGGTCGTTGCTCATGGGGTGGTGTCTCCTGGGGTCTCGGTGGGCGCGCTCAGTGGAGGCGCGCGAGGTGCGTGCAGCCGAAGATGTGCTCGCGGGTGCGCTTGGCGATGGGGAACGGGTAGTCGACGTCGCAGCCGTACATGTCCTGCTCGACGATCGCGAAGATGTCGGGATCGATCGCGGCGGCCGCTTCGATGATCGGCGCGAGGTCGGGCACGCCCTGGGGCGGCTCGATCATGATGCCCTGGGCGACGGCGTCGGCGAACGGCACGTCGTTCTTGAGTACGTCGAAGAGCAGCGAGGTGTCGACCTGCTTGAGGTGCAGGTAGCCGATGCGGTCGGGGCGCTCCTCGATCAGCTTGACGTTGTCGCCGCCGTAGTAGGCGAAGTGGCCGGTGTCCAGGCACAGGTTGGTGTAGCGGGCGTCGGTCTCGTCGAGGAACCGCAGCACCTCACGCGTGGTGCCGATGTGGCTGTCGGCGTGGGAGTGGAACTGCTGCTTGACCCCGAACTCCTCCAACAGCGCCTTGCCGAGGCGGTCGTGGCCCGCCGCGAGCTTCGCCCACTGCTCGTCGTCCAGCGTGCGCGACTCCAGCACCTCGCTCGTGGCGTCGCTGCGCCACAGGTCGGGGATCACGACCAGGTGCTCGGCACCGAGCGTGGAGGCGAGGCCGGCGACCTTGAGCGCCTGGTCCCAGGCGCGCTGCCACTGGTCGTCGCCCTTGTGGAAGCCGGTGAAGACGGTGCCGCCGGAGAGCTTGAGGCCGCGCGAGCCCAGCTCGTCCTCGAGCTGGTGCGGGTCGGTCGGCAGGTAGCCGTAGGGGCCGAGCTCGATCCAGGAGTAGCCGGCCTCGACGACCTCGTCGAGGAAGCGCTGCCACGGCACCTGGCCGGGGTCGTCGGGGAACCACACGCCCCAGGAGTCGGGGGCGGTGCCGATGCGCAGGCCGGGGTTGTCGCTGAGGGTCATGGTCCTTCTTTCGTGAATGGGGTTCGCTGGATCAGCCGAGGAGCGGCTTCTGGCGGGCGCGCTGCTCGACGTACTCCTCGCGGGCGCGCTGGGTCGACGCGAGCGTCGAGGTCTCGGGGACGGGCACGTCCCACCAGCCCTCGCCGTCGGGGGCGTAGAGCAGCGGGTCGCTGTGGATCTGGATGAAGGTGGCTCGCTCGGACGCCTTCGCCCGCGCGATCGCCGCCTTCAGGTCGTCGATGGCGGCCGGTCCCGGCTCGACCTCGATGACGTCGAGCCCGTAGCTGCGCGCGTTGGCGGCCAGGTCGACGGGCAGGATCCGGTCGCCCTGGAAGTTCCTGGCCTCCGCGTCGTACTCGCGGTACCAGGTGCCGAAGCGCTCGGAGCCGACGGTCTCCGAGAGGTGGCCGATCGAGGCGTAGCCGTGGTTCTGCACGAGGATGACGATGAGCTTGATGCCCTCGGCGACCGCGGTGACCAGCTCGGAGTTGAGCATCAGGTAGGAGCCGTCGCCCACCATGACGATGACGTCGCGGTCGTCGCCCGAGGCCAGCAGCCCCCGCTTCGCGCCGAGGCCGCCGGCGATCTCGTAACCCATACAGGAGAACGCGTACTCGACGTGGTAGCCGAGCGGGTCGCGCACCCGCCAGAGCTTGTGCAGGTCGCCGGGGAGCGACCCGGCGGCCTGCACGATGACGTCCTCGGGCGCGGACGCCTGCTGGACCGCGCCGATGATCTCGGCCTGGCCAGGCCGGTCGGTCCCGGACGGCGCGAACGCCGCGTCGACGATCTCGTCCCAGCCGGCCTTCTCCCGCGCGATGCGCTCGGCGTACTCGCTCGACACGCGGTGCCCGGCGAGGTCGGCGACCAGCGCCGTGATCGTCTCGCGGGCGTCGGCGACCACCGGCAGCTGCGAGCCGTGCTTGTAGGCGTCGAAGGAGGCGATGTTGACGTTGACGAAGACGACGCCGGGGTCCTGGAAGGCCGTGCGCGAGGCGGTGGTGAAGTCGCTGTAGCGGGTGCCGATGCCGATGATGACGTCGGCCTCCGCGGCGAGCCGGTTGGCCGCGAGGGTGCCGGTCGCACCGACCCCGCCGAGGTACTGCGGGTGGTCCCAGTCCAGCACGCCGCCGCCGGCCTGCGAGGTGCCGACCGGGATGCCGGTCGCCTCGACGAGCTCGCGCAGCTGCGCCTCGGCGTCGGAGTAGAGGACTCCCCCGCCAGCGACCAGGAAGGGCCGCTTCGCGGCGCGGATCGCCGCCACCGCACGGCCGAGCGCACCGCGCTCCGGCGGCGGCCGGCGGATGTGCCACTCGCGGTCGGCCAGGAACTCGACGGGGACGTCGAGCGCCTCGGCCTGCACGTCCTCGGGCAACGAGATCGTGACGGCGCCGGTCTCGGCCGGGTCGGTGAGCACCCGCATCGCGGCCAGCGCGATCGAGTAGAGCTGCTCGGGCCGCTGCACCCGATCGAAGAACCTCGACAGCGGCCGGAAGGCGTCGTTGACGGTCAGCCCGATGTCCCACGGCTGCTCCAACTGCTGCAGCACCGGGTCGGCGACGCGGGTCGCGAACGTGTCGCTGGGCAGCAGCAGCGCCGGCATCCGGTTCGAGGTCGCGAGCGCCGCGCCCGTCAGCATGTTGGCGGCGCCGGGGCCGACGGAGGCGGCCGCGGCGTAGGTGCCGCGGCGGCGGTGCATCCGCGCGTAGCCGACCGCCTGGTGGACCATGGCCTGCTCGTTGCGCGCCTGGTAGTAGGGCATCAGGTCGGGCTGCTCGACGTTGAACTGCTTGAGCGCCTGGCCGATGCCGGCGACGTTGCCGTGGCCGAAGATGCCGAACGTGCCCGGGATCGTGCGCTCCCGGATGTCGCCGTCGACGGTCCACTGACGCGCCAGGAACTCGACGAGCGCCTGGCTGACCGTCATCCTTCTCGTCTGCGCCATCTCAGCGCACCCCTTTCGTCGTGTAGGGCAGCCGGTCGTCGAACGACTGGCCCTCCCAGGAATCGCGCACCCACGCATGCGCGGGGTCGTCGGTGATCAGCCACGCCCGCTCGGGGTCGGGTCCGGCCATCACGTTGAGGTAGTAGAGGTCGTAGCCGGGCGCCGCCACCGCGGGGCCGTGGTAGCCGTAGGGCACGAGCGCGATGTCGCCCGTGCGCACCATCGCGTTGATGTCGATCTCGCCGGCGGGCGAGGAGTAGGTGCTGAACATCCCGAATGCGGCCTGCGCTGTCTCTTGGGCGGTCCCCTGCTGCGAGCCGCGCGCCGGGGCGGTCTCGAAGTAGTAGATCTCCTCGAGCCGCGACTCGTGGCCGGGCACGTGCTGGTCGTGCTTGTGGGGCGGGTACGACGACCAGTTCTCGGCCGGGGTGATCACCTCGCACACGATCAGCCGCGCGGCGTCCAGCGCCTGCGGCGTCCCGAAGTTGTGCACCTGCCGGCTCGACGCCCCGGAGCCGCGCAGCTCGACCGGGGTGTCCGCGGCGGGGATCCGGCGCGTCGGGCGGACCTCGGAGGTCGGCGAGGTCGCCACGGCGACGCGCCCGGTGCCGGACACGACGGCGGTGGCCGCGGCCGAGAGGTAGAGCACGTCACTCGGGCCGTCGAAGACCGAGGCGCGCCCGTCGAGCGTCGTACGGGTCGTCTCGCCGTCCTCGGTGTGCGCCACCGTGAACGACCCGGCCAGCGGTACGACGATCCGCTCGACGCCGGTCTCCTCCAGCGCGAGCGACTCGCCGTCGGCGAGCCGGGCGACCCGGATGCCCGTGTGCTCCCAGCCGGGGGTGTGCTCGTCGACGACGCTCTCCCAGCCGTCGCGGGCCAGGGCGCCGCGCCGGTGGAACCAGCGCTGGTCGGGGGAACTCATGGTGTGGGTCCTCTCGAGACATTCAGAGGTCGGGGTGGACGAGGCGCGCGGCGATGTCGACGGCGCCGGCGACGTCGTTGTCGGGCGGATACAGCAGGGTGCGGCCGACGGTGAGGCCGCGGACGCCGGGGAGCGAGAGCGCGGCCTCCCAGGAGGCGAACGTCTGGTCGGGGTGGACGCCGGGGTCTCCGCCGAGCAGCAGGGTCGGCATGGTCGTGGCCGCCATGACCCGCTCCATCTCGGCGACGACGGGGAGCTTCATCCAGGTGTAGGCGCTCGACGCCCCCAGACCCGACGCGATCGCGATCGCGATCATCGCGGCGTCGGTCGACAGGTCGTTGACGATGCGGTCGTCGTGCCAGCTGCTCATGAAGGGCTCGAGCATGATCGGGAGCCCCGCCTGGGCGGACTGCGTGACGGCCTCCGCCATCGACACCAGCGTGGGTGCGGTGGCGGCGTCGGCGAGGTTGACCCGGACGAGCGCCTTGGCGAAGTCGATGCCCGAGGCGACCATCGTGGGCACGTCGTACCCCGTCATCCGGTCGTCCATCTCGAAGCTCGCCCCGCGCAGGCCGCCGCGGTTCATCGAGCCGACGACGATCTTGTCCTCGAGCAACCCGAGGGCGGCGAGGTCATCGATGATGTCGGGGGTGCCGAGCACGCCGTCGACCCCGGGCCGGCTGAGCGCGACCGCGAGCCGGTCGAGCAGCTCGTAGCGGTCGGCCATCGCCGTGGGGTTGGGGCCGACCGCGAGCGCGCCGCGGGCGGGGTGGTCGGCGGCGACGATGAACAGGCGCCCGTCGCCGCGCAGCACCTCGCGGCGACGGCGGTTCGCGAGCGCCTCGCCGATCGCCTCGGGCCGCGCCGCGCGCAGGTCGCGCAGCCGGGTGAAGTCGTCACCGGTCAACATCAGCGATCTCCCAACTCCAGGATGCTAGCGACCTCCGACTCGGTGGGCATCGCCGTCGAGCACTCGCGCCGGGAGGCGACGATCGCGCCGGCGACGTTCGCGAAGCGCAGGATCCGCTCGAGCTCCCACCCGGCCAGCAGGCCGTGGCACAGCGCCCCGCCGAACGCGTCGCCGGCGCCGAGGCCGTTGACCACCTCGACCCAGTACGGCGGCACCTCGACGGTCTCGGTGCGCGTCTTGGCGAGCACGCCGCGCGGCCCCTGCTTGACGATCGCGAGCCGGACGCCGCGGTCGAGCAAGGCGTCGGCGGCGCGCTCCGGCTCGGTCTCCCCCACGGCGACCTCGCACTCCTCACGGTTGCCGACGGCGACCGTCGCGTGGCCGAGGGCGCGGCCGATCTGGGCGCGGGCCTCGGCCGGGTCGGCCCAGAACATCGGCCGGTAGTCGAGGTCGAAGATCGTGTGCCCGCCGGTCCTGGCCTGCAGCGCGGCGACGTGCGCGGCGCGGCTGGGCTCCTCACTGAGCCCGGTCGCGGTGAACCACAGGATCCGCGTGTCGCGGATCGCGTCGAGGTCGAGGTCGACGGCGGCGACGTTGATGTCGGGCGCCTTCGGCTCCCGGTAGAAGTAGAGCGGGAAGTTGTCGGGCGGGAAGATCTCGCAGAAGGTGACGGGGGTCTTCAGCGCGGTGTCGGTCGCCACGAGCCGGTTGTCGACGCCGAGCCGCTCGAGCTCGCGCAGGAGGTAGCGGCCGAAGGGGTCGTCGCCGACCCGCGACACCAGCGCGGAGCGCCGGCCGTGGCGCGCAGCGGCGACCGCGACGTTGGCCGCGGATCCTCCCAGATACTTGTGGAAGGTCTCGACGTCCTCGAGGCCGACCCCGTCCTGCAGGGGGTAGATGTCCACACCGAGGCGGCCGATGGCCACGACCTCGATGGGAGCGCTCTGCTCAGTCATCCTTCGCTGCCCAACTCTCTGCGTCTCGCCCGACGCACGGCGAACAGATTTGTCCTGACAATAACACCTGAGCACGGGCCGCGCGAGGGCCCGCCCGCGGCGCTATGGTTGTCGGAACATTCGGCTGTACTGATGTGGGGTGAGCATGAGCGCCGACGATCCTCTTCCTCTCGACGACCTCCTCACCGACCTCGACCGGACCGGCCCCGTGCCGCTCTATTTCCAGGTGTCGAGCGCGATCGAGCGGGCGATCCGGTCGGGCACGATCCCCGCCGGCGCGCGCTTCGAGAACGAGGTCACGATCGGCCGCCGGTTGGGGATCTCGCGGCCCACGATCCGCCGCGCGATGCAGGAGCTCGTCGATCAGGGCCTGCTGGTGCGCCGGCGTGGCATCGGCACGCAGGTCGTGCAGGGCCAGGTCAAGCGCAACGTCGAGCTGACCAGCCTGTACGAGGACCTCAAGCGGCTGCACCACGACCCAGGGACGCGCGTGCTGACCCACGACACCCGGCCCGCCGACGCCGCCACCGCCGAGGCGCTGCGGGTGCCGGCCGGATCCGACATCGTCTACCTGCGCCGCCAGCGCACCACCGACGACATCCCCGTCGCCGTTCTCGAGAACTACCTGCCGATCGACTTCGCCGACATCACGACCGAGCAGTTGGAGGCGAAGGGGCTCTACCAGATCCTGCGCGCCCGCGGCGTGACGATCTGCATCGCCAACCAGCGCATCGGCGCCCGCCGCGCCCAGGCGGACGAGAGCGAGCTGCTCGACATCGACGAGGGCGGGCCGGTGCTCACGGTGGAGCGGCTGGCCTTCGACGACTCCGGCCGGGCCGTCGAGTTCGGCCACCACGCCTACCGCCCCGACCGGTACAGCTTCGAGACCACACTGGTGGCCAAGTAACTATCAGGCCAGGAGCAGCGCGGCCGCGCTGAGGGCCGAGGTCCCGGTGACGGCGAGGTCGAACGAGCGTTGCCGCAACCGGCGTGCGAGGCGCACGCCGAGGAGGCCGCCGGCGATGACCAGGGGCGCCAGCATCAGGGTCAGGACGATCGTCGCGCCGTCGATCAGCCCGAGCCCGACGCTGAAGGGGAGCTTCATCAGGTTGACGCACAGGAAGAACCAGGCCGACGTGCCGAGGAACCGCAGCTTGTCGACCCGCTGGCCGAGCAGGTAGAGGGTCATCACCGG
>JBDHZS010000059.1:0-19064 GCA_039812025.1 Nocardioides sp.
CACCCAGGCCAGGCGCGCGCCGGTGGTCCGCGCCAGGTCGACCGCGGCGCTCAGCGCGCCCGGGGCCTGGGCGAGTCGCTCGCCGACGAGGATGACGCCCCCGAAGTCGAGGGCGACCTCGCCGTCCTCGGCGAGCGCCCGCAGCGCGGCGACCTCGTCGCCGGGCGCGGTGGCGATCAGCCGCCCCGCCATCTTCTCCAGCCCTCGCGAGGCGTACGGCGCGACGGAGACCACGCGCGTGCGGCCCTTGGTGGCCGCCTTGCGCAGCCTCAGGAAGACGGTCCCGGCCTCGTCCTCGGGCTCGAAGCCGGCGAGCACGACCACCGAGGCGCGCTCGAGGTCGGCGTAGGTGACCCCGTCGGCCAGCACCGCGTGGGCGGCGAGGAACGACGTCTCCTCGGCCGAGAGCGGCCGGGAGCGGAAGTCGATGTCGTTGGTGTCCAGCGCGACCCGCGCGAACTTGGCGTAGGCGTAGGCGTCCTCGACGCTCAGCCGGCCACCGGTGAGTACGCCGGCGCTGCCGGCCGCGGCGAGGCCGCGCGCGGCGACGGCGAACGCCTCGGGCCACGACGCGGGGCGCAGCTCACCGTCGGTGCCCCGCACCTGCGGGTAGGTGAGCCGGTCGGCGCCCCGGGCGTAGGCGAAGGCGAAGCGGTCCTTGTCGGTGATCCACTCCTCGTTGACCTCCGGGTCGTCGCCCGCGAGCCGGCGCATCACCCGGCCGCGACGGTGGTCGATCCGGATGGCCGAGCCGCACGCGTCGTGCTCGGCGATCGAGGGGCTCGAGACCAGGTCGAAGGGGCGCGAGCGGAACCGGTAGTCCACGCTGGTCAGCGCCCCCACCGGGCAGATCTGGATCACGTTGCCCGAGAAGTAGCTGTCGTAGGGCTCCTTCTCGTAGATCCCCACCTGTTGCAGGGCGCCGCGCTCGACCAGCGCGATGAAGGGGTCGCCGGAGATCTCGGCGGAGAAGCGGGTGCAGCGGGCGCACAGCACGCACCGCTCGCGGTCGAGCAGCACCTGCGCGGAGATGTTGATCGGCTTGGGGAAGGTGCGCTTGTAGCCGCCGACCTCGGCGAACCGCGACTCGCCGCGGCCGTTGCTCATCGCCTGGTTCTGCAGCGGGCACTCGCCGCCCTTGTCGCAGACCGGGCAGTCGAGCGGGTGGTTGATCAGCAGCTGCTCCATGACGCCCTGCTGGGCCTTCTCGGCGCCGGCGGAGGTCGCCTGGGTGCGGACCTCCATGCCCTCGGAGGCGACCAGGGTGCAGGAGGCCTGCGGCTTCATCCGGCCCGGGGGACCCTGCATCTGCCGCTTCTCGCCGTCCGGACCGGGCAGGGCCACCTCGACCAGGCACTGCCGGCAGGCGCCGGCGGGGGCCAGGAGCGGGTGGTCGCAGAACCTGGGGATCTGGACGCCGATCTGCTCGGCGGCCCGGATCACCAGGGTGCCTCTGGGGACGCTGACGCTGACCCCGTCGATGGTCAGGGTCACCAGGTCGGTCTGCTCAAAGGTGGTGCTCATGCGTGGGCTCCCGCGGGGGCGAAGAGGGTCGACGCAGCCGGATCGAAGGGACAGCCGCCGTGCTCGAAGTGGGTCCGGAACTCGTCCCGGAAGTGCTCGATCGCGCTGATCACCGGGCTGACGGCGCCGTCGGCGAGGGCGCAGAAGGACCGGCCGAGGATGTTGTCGCACTGGTCCAGCACCAGGTCGAGGTCGGCCTCGGTGCCCTCGCCGCGCTCCAGCCGGCCGAGGCTCTGCACGAGCCACCAGGTGCCCTCGCGGCACGGCGTGCACTTGCCGCAGGACTCGTGTTTGTAGAACTCGACCCAGCGCAGGGTGGCGCGGACCACGCAGGTGGTGTCGTCGAAGATCTGCAGCGCCCGCGTGCCGAGCATCGAGCCGGCGGCGCCGACGCCCTCGAAGTCCAGGGGGACGTCGAGGTGCTGGTCGGTCAGCATCGGGGTCGACGAGCCGCCCGGCGTCCAGAACTTCAGCTTGTTGCCGTTGCGCATCCCGCCGGCGAGGTCGATCAGCGTGCGCAGGGTGATCCCGAGCGGCGCTTCGTACTGACCCGGGCGGTTGACGTGGCCGGAGAGGCTGAAGATGCCGTAGCCCTTCGACCGTTCGGTGCCCATCGAGGCGAACCAGGCGGCGCCGTTGGTGATGATGCTCGGCACCGAGGCGATCGACTCGACGTTGTTGATCACGGTCGGGCTGGCGTAGAGGCCGGCGACCGCGGGGAACGGCGGGCGGAGCCGCGGCTGGCCGCGCCGGCCCTCCAGCGAGTCGAGCAGCGCGGTCTCCTCCCCGCAGATGTAGGCGCCGGCACCGGCGTGCACCACGAGGTCGAGGTCGAAGCCCGAGCCGTGGATGTTCTTGCCGAGGTGGCCGGCGAGGTAGGCCTCCTCGACCGCGCGCTGCAGCCGCCGGATCACGTGGAGCACCTCGCCGCGCACGTAGATGAAGGCGTGGTTGGCGCGGATCGCGTAGGAGGAGATGATGACGCCCTCGACCAGCGTGTGCGGGCTGGCCATCATCAGCGGGATGTCCTTGCAGGTGCCCGGCTCGGACTCGTCGGCGTTGACCACCAGGTAGTGCGGCTTGGGGTTGGCCGGGTCCTTGGGCGGGATGAAGGACCACTTCATCCCCGTCGGGAAGCCGGCGCCGCCGCGGCCGCGGAGCCCGGAGTCCTTCACCGCGGTGACGATGTCGGCGGGCGCCATGCCGAGCGCCCGCTCGAGCGCCTGGTAGCCGCCCTGCACCTGGTAGGCGTCGATGGTCCAGGAGCGCTCCTGGTCCCAGTTGTCGGTCAGCACCGGGGTCAGCGTGTCGGTCACTTGTCCGCCTCCTCGGCTCCGGACGTCAGCTCGGGGTTGGCCGGCGCGCGCCAGCCCTCCTCGCGGGCGATCTCGAGGCCCACCAGCGAGGCCGGTCCGGCGGAGGGGCCCCCGTCGGCCTGCCCGTCGTTGAAGCCCGCGAGCACCCGCTCGGCCTCGCGCCAGGTGCACAGCCGCGGGCCCCGGGTCGAGTGGACCTCGTCCCCGGCGCGCAGCCCGTCGACCAGCTCGACCGCGGACTCGGGCGTCTGGTTGTCCATGAACTCCCAGTTGACCATCACCACGGGGGCAAAGTCGCAGGCCGCGTTGCACTCGACCCGCTCGAGGGTGACCTTGCCATCGGGGGTGGTCTCGTCGTTGCCGACCTCGAGGTGGTCGGAGAGCCGCTCGTAGATCGCGTCCCCGCCCATCACGGCGCACAGCGTGTTGATGCACACCCCGACGTGGTAGTCGCCGACCGGCTTGCGCTTGTACATCGTGTAGAAGGTGGCGACCCCGCTGACCTCGGCCGCGGTGATGTCGAGGATCTCCGCGCAGGCCTCGATCCCCTCCGGGGTGATCCGGCCCTCGGCCGACTGCACCAGGTGGAGCATCGGCAGCAGGCCCGAGCGGGCCTGCGGGTAGCGGGCGGCGATCTGCCGCAGCTCGTCGTACGTCGTCGCGTCGATGGCCATCAGCGGTCCACCCCTCCCATCACCGGGTCGATCGAGGCGACCGCGACGATCACGTCGGCGACCGCACCGCCCTCGGCCATCACGCTGGTGGCCTGCAGGTTCGTGAACGACGGGTCGCGGAAGTGCGCTCGGAAGGGGCGCGTGCCGCCGTCGGAGACCACGTGCGCGCCGAGCTCGCCGCGCGGCGACTCGACCGGCACGTAGGCCTGGCCGGCGGGCACCCGGAAGCCCTCGGTCACGATCTTGAAGTGATGGATCAGGGCCTCCATCGACTCGCCCATGATGTGCTTGATGTGGTCGAGGCTGTTGCCCATGCCGTCGGAGCCGATCGCGAGCTGGCTGGGCCAGGCGATCTTCTTGTCCGCCACCATCACCGGGGCGCCCTCGAGGCCGGCGAGCCGGTCGGCGGCCTGCTCGATGATCCGCAGCGACTCCCACATCTCGTTGAGCCGGACCCGGAAGCGGCCGTAGGCGTCGCAGCTGTCCCAGACCTGGACGTCGAAGTCGTAGTCCTCATAGCCGCAGTAGGGCTCGGTCTTGCGCAGGTCCCAGGCGTAGCCGGTCGAGCGCAGCACCGGCCCGCTCAGCCCCAGCGCCAGGCAGCCGGCGAGGTCGAGGTGGCCGATGCCGACCAGGCGGGCCTTGAAGATCGGGTTCGCGTTGCACAGGGCGCCGTACTCGGGGAGCCGCTTCTTCATCAGCTTCACGAAGTCGCGGATCTCGTCCAGGGCGCCGGGCGGCAGGTCCTGGGCGACGCCGCCGGGGCGGAAGAACGCGTGGTTCATGCGCAGCCCGGTGATCAGCTCGAAAAGGTCGAGCACCAGCTCCCGCTCGCGGAAGCCGATCGTCATCACGGTGAGCGCGCCGATCTCCATGCCGCCGGTGGCGATGGCGACCAGGTGCGAGGAGATCCGGTTCAGCTCCATGAGCAGGACCCGCATCACCTGGGCCTTCTCCGGGATGTCGTCCTCGATGTCGAGCAGCCGCTCGACGCCGAGCACGTAGGTCGCCTCGTTGTAGAACGGCGAGAGGTAGTCCATCCGGGTGCAGAACGTGACGCCCTGCGTCCAGGAGCGGAACTCCATGTTCTTCTCGATGCCGGTGTGCAGGTAGCCGATGCCGCAGCGGGCCTCGGTGACCGTCTCGCCCTCGAGCTCGAGGATCAGCCGCAGCACTCCGTGGGTGGAGGGGTGCTGGGGACCCATGTTGACGACGATCCGCTCGTCGGCGTGGTCGCCCAGCTCCTCGGAGATGCTGTCCCAGTCCTGGCCGGTGACGTTGAAGACCCGGCCCTGATTGGTCTCGGTGCTGGTGGCGTAGAAGTCCTGGTCGGTGGTCATCAGTTGTAGGACCTCCGCTGATCGGCGGGCGGGACCGTGCCGCCCTTGTATTCGACGGGGATGCCGCCAAGGGGGTAGTCCTTGCGCTGCGGATGCCCGGGCCAGTCGTCCGGCATCAGGATCCGCGTCAGCGCCGGGTGGCCCTCGAAGAGGATCCCGAACATGTCCCAGGTCTCCCGCTCGTGCCAGTCGTTGGTCGGGTAGATCCCGACCAGGGACGGGATCCGCGGGTCGGCGTCGGGGCAGGAGACCTCGACCCGCAGGCGGCGGTTGTGGGTCATCGAGAGCAGGTGGTAGACCGCGTGCAGCTCGCGCCCAGCGTCGTCGGGGTAGTGCACGCCGCTGACGCCCGAGCAGAACTCGAACCGCAGCCGCGCGTCGTCGCGCAGCAGCTGCGCGACGGCCAGGAGGTCCTCACGGCGCACGTGGAGGGTGATCTCGCCGCGGTCGATGACCACGGCCTGCAGCGCCTCGTCGAGCTCGCCGGCGATCAGCCGCTCCTCCAGCGCGTCGGCCACCTCGTCGTACCAGCCGCCGAAGGGCCGCTGCGACGGCGGCGGGCCGACGACGGGGGCGATCATGCCGCCGTACCCGCTGGTGTCGCCGGTGCCCGAGACGCCGAACATGCCGCGGCGCACGCCGAGCGACCGGTTCACGGTCGCGTCGGAGGGCAGCAGCGTGGAGTCGGGCCCGGTCGCTCCCGTGCTCCCGGTCTCGCGCTCGGCGGGGGTCTTCTCGCTCATCGCAGCAGGCCCTTCAGGTCGCTGGTGGGCAGGGCGCGGAGCGCGTCGCGCTCCTGCTGCTCGATCTCGGCCAGCCGGTGCGCGCCGAGCTTCTTGGTCTGCACCTGGTGGTGGAGCTTCAGGATCGCGTCGATCAGCATCTCGGGCCGCGGCGGACAGCCGGGCAGGTACATGTCGACGGGGACGACGTGGTCGACGCCCTGGACGATCGCGTAGTTGTTGAACATGCCGCCCGAGCTGGCGCACACGCCCATCGCCAGCACCCACTTGGGCTCGGGCATCTGGTCGTAGATCTGGCGCAGCACCGGCGCCATCTTCTGGCTGACGCGGCCGGCGACGATCATCAGGTCGGCCTGGCGCGGACTGGCCCGGAAGACCTCCATGCCGAAGCGGGCGAGGTCGTACTTCGGGCCGCCGGTGGTCATCATCTCGATCGCGCAGCAGGCCAGACCGAAGGTGGCCGGCCAGAACGACGCCTTGCGGAAGTAGCCCGCGACCCCCTCGACCGTGGTCAGCAGGACCCCGGACGGCAGCTTCTCTTCGATGCCCACGTGTTATCAGTCCCAATCCAGGCCGCCGCGACGCCATTCGTAGACGTAGGCGATGGTGATGTTGAAGAGGAAGAGCACGACGGCGATGAGCCCGAACCAGCCGAGGGCGTCGAAGTGGACCGCCCACGGCACGAGGAACATGATCTCGACGTCGAAGATGATGAACGTCATGGCCACCGTGTAGTACTTGACGGGGAAGCGGCCGCCCCCGATCGCCTGGGGCGACGGCTCGATCCCACACTCGTAGGAGTCGAGTTTGGCCCGGTTGTAGCGCTTCGGGCCCACGCCGGCGTTCATGATCACGGAGAAGACCGCGAACCCGCCCGCCAGGAGAACCAACGCCAGCACCGGCGTGTAGAGCTCCATCTGGGTTCCTTTCCACGTGTGAGCCCCGTCACAAAGCATGTGGCTTTGTGCATGACTTCACGAGTGATCCGATGACCGAGTCTAGGGCCCCATGAGCGGTCGCGCACGCCGGGGTCTATTGCCCGACACCCCCTCTGACCTGGGGATTTAGGTCAGAAATATGTTTCGTAAATGGTTCCGGGCGAGGTCAGAGGGCTAGTGGGCGCTCGCGCGATGGAGGGCGACGATGCCTGCGGAGAGGTTGCGCCACCGCGTGTCGCGCCAGCCCGCCCGCTCGACCAGCGCCGCCAGACCGGGCTGGTCGGGCCACGCCCGGATCGACTCGGCGAGGTAGACGTAGGCGTCCGGCGCCGAGGAGAAGGCGCGCGCGACGGGCGGCAGCGCCCGCATCAGGTAGCCGGAGTAGACGGTGCGGAACGGCGCCCACGTCGGGTGGCTGAACTCGCACACCACCAGCCGGCCGCCCTTCCGGGTCACCCGGCGCAGCTCGGCGAGGCCCGCGACGGGGTCGACGATGTTGCGCAGCCCGAAGGAGATCGTGACCGCGTCGAAGACCCCGTCCGCGAAGGGCAGCCGGGTGCCGTCGCCGGCGGTGAAGGGCAGCTCCGGCCTCGCCTGCTTGCCCACCCACAGCATGCCGAGCGAGAAGTCGCAGGGCACCACCTCGGCGCCCGCGTCGGCGAAGGGCTGGGACGAGGTGCCGGTGCCCGCCGCCAGGTCGAGGATCCGCTCCCCGGGCTGCGGCGCGAGGGCGGTCAGCACCTCCCGGCGCCAGCGCCGGTCCTGGCCCAGCGACAAGATGTCGTTGGTCAGGTCGTAGCGCTTCGCCACCGTGTCGAACATCCGCCGCACGTCCGACGGCTGCTTGTCTAGGTCTGCTCTGGCCACCGGGCGAGCCTAATCGCAACCTCGGGCGGGTTCACCGCGTCATACGGTCATAGGCGGGCGGCAGGTGGCACACTTGAGCCGCTCCGGGGGAGGAAGACGACATGGCACGACTAGCCCGCACGGTGGCACTGACAGCCGCCGTCGTCCTGCTGACGGGCGCCGCCGCGTTCGGCGGCTGGTACGCCGTCCAGCAGCTGGCGGCCGACACCGACGTCCACGCGGCGAACGAGGACCTCGCCGACACCGACACCGGCACCGCTGACCAGCCGGCCGCCCCCGCGGGCGAGGTCGACGCTCCCGAGGCGCTCCCGCAGCCCCGGGTGGTGGCGGCGACGCTGTTGCGGCCGGCGTACGTCGCCAAGCCCGGCGACAAGGGCGACACGGTCCGCGAGCTGCAGCACCGGCTCTTCCAGCTCGCCTGGTTCCCGGAGGCCACCACGGGGCGCTTCGACGACGACACCACCGCTGCGGTCTCGGGCTTCCAGGTCAAGCGGGGCCTGCCGGCCACCGGCAAGGTCGACACCAGGACCTGGCGGCGGCTCGTCTCGATGACTGAGACGCCGACGTCGGATCAGAAGAACAACATCTGGCACCCCGGGCCGGTGATCCTCGGCCCGGGCGCGAGCGGGGAGTCCGTGCGCGACCTGCAGTCGCGGCTGGTGCAGATCCAATGGCTCTTCGGCGACGTCTCCGGCAGCTACGACGGCACCACGGCCGAGGCGGTGCGGGGCTTCCAGGACAAGCGCGGGATCCCGGTGACCGGCGACGTGGACCAGCGGACCCTGGACCGGCTCACGGCGATGACCCGCACCCCCACCCACGAGGAGAAGCACAACATCCGGCCCGACGGCTCGGGCGACCTCGACAGCCGCTGCCTGACCGGGCGCGTGCTGTGCATCGACAAGTCCACCAACTCGCTGCGCTGGGTGGTGAACGGCCAGACGCTGATGCGGATGGACGCCCGCTTCGGATCGACCGTCAACGGCACCCCGACCAGGGAGGGCCAGTTCAGCGTCTACCTCAAGTCGCGCGACCACGTCTCGAGCCTCTACGACAGCGCGATGCCGTTCGCGATGTTCTTCGACGGCGGCCAGGCGGTCCACTACTCCAGCGACTTCGCCGCCCAGGGCTACAGCGGCGCCTCCCACGGCTGCGTGAACATCCGGGACTACGGCGGCATCGCCTCGCTCTACGACCAGGTCCAGATCGGCGACAAGGTCGTCGTCTACTGGTCCTGAGCCCACCCTGGTCAGCGCCCGCACCGATCTTATAAAAGCAAGTTATAAAAGCGAGCTATAATCGCCAGTTATGAACCAGGTACACCAGGCGGGCGATGGGGCGCCGAGTCCGTTCAGTCCCACCTTCGGAGTCAACCCGCCCCTGATCGCGGGCCGTCAACCGGTCGTCGCAGCGCTCGCGGATGCGTTCGACTCGGGACCCGGCGGGGCCGGTCGCGCGAGCCTGTTGACGGGCAACCGCGGCACCGGCAAGACGGTCATGCTCAACGAGGCCGAGGCGCAGGCGATCGAGCGCGGGTGGCTGGTGATCTCCGAGACAGCCACCCGAGGCCTGCTGGATCGGCTCACCACGGAGGCGTTGCCGAGGCTCGCCGACAAGCTGCGCCAGGCGCCCAGGGAGCGCACGCGGATCGCCGGAGTGACCCTGCCCGCCGGGCTCGGCGGCATCGACCTCGATCTGCCCGCGCCGTACACACCGGGCGGCTTCCGCACCCAGTTGGAGGCGCTCACCGATGCCCTCGCCGAGCGTGGCACCGGCGTCCTGATCACGATCGACGAGGTGCACTCGAAGGCAGCGCGCGACGACATCGACGTGCTGTGCGCCGTCATCCAGCACGCCTTCCGTGAGGGAAGAGACGTGGTCTTCGTGACGGCGGGACTGCCGGCAGCGGTCCAAGACCTGCTGTCCTCGGACGTGTCCACTTTCTTGCGCCGGGCACGACGGCTCGTTCTTGGGCCGATCTCGATCGATCTGGCACAAGACGCCATTCGGGTGCCCATCGAGGCTGCGGGCCGGCAGATCGCGGCCGAGGACGCTCGCTACGCGGCAGACGCGAGCTTCGGCTACCCCTACCTGACCCAGGTCATCGGGGATCAGATCTGGCGCCAGAACCCGTCCTCCGAGCGCATCACCCGCAGGCATGTGCGCGACGGCGTGGTGGCCGGGGTGGGAGAGTTCTCGGTCGCCGTGCACGAGCCCGCCTTCAACGACCTCTCGGAGATGGACCGGGAGTTCGTCAAGGCCATGGCTGTGGACCTGCGAGAGTCCAAGACCGGCGACATCGCGACACGATTGGGGAAGACCACGAGTTACATCGCCCCGTACCGCAATCGCCTGTGGGTCGCCGGGATCATCGAGCCGAGCCGCTACGGCTACGTGCGCTTCGCGATCCCCTACCTGCGCGAGTTCGTGAAGTGGAACGAGGACCGCTTCTGAGGCGGCCCCAGACGCCGGGGTCAGAGGTCGGTGCCGTCGGGGAGGCGCCGGTAGGACTGGGTGTCCGGGAGCAGCCGGGTCAGGTGGCCGTCGACGATGCCGAGCCCGGCGTCGGAGTAGATCCGATCGTGGATCGCGATCACCTGCGGCGCGGCGACCAGGCGGGCGAAGTCGACCGCCTCGGCGGCCCGCATCCACGGCGCAGACACGACGCAGCAGTGGATGTCGACCGGCTCGCCCGGCGGGGTGAGCGCGTCGCCGGGGTGGAACACCGACCGGCCGCCGGCCTCGACGACGTACCCGCAGTTGAAGACGCGCGGCAGGTCCGGGTGGATCACGGCGTGCAACTCGCCGACGGCGCGCACCGGCAGGCCCGCGTCGAAGGACTCCCCCGGCACCACGACGCGCGTGCGCTCGGCGACGTCCGGCGCGTCCCCGGCGATCTGGGCGGCGACGACGTCGATGGTGAAGACGGGCGCGTCGGTGCGGCGCAGGTTGCCCGGCGAGTAGTGGTCGGCGTGCTCGTGGGTGATCAGTACGGCGGTGGCGCCGTCGACCGCGTCGGGGTCGGTGAACCCGCCGGGATCGATCACGAGCACCTGGTCGTCGTACTCGATCCGCACGCAGGCGTGGCCGAACTTGGTGAGCCTCATGGCCACACTCTAGGAGACCTCGCGGGGCGGCCGACGCGTGTTACAAGTTGAGAAACTTGGCCGTCACACGGTTCCGCCCCCGGCGAACCGGGGCTATCGTCAAGCGGGTCGGCACGCGACACGGATCAAACACACGCGGGCTGACGATGGCCAAGCCCCGGCCATCCAAACCGAATCGAGGTTCTTGCACGATGACAGCGTTCCGCACAGTGGCAGCGGCCGGCGCAACCCTGGCCTTGGCCGCCACCTTGACCGCCTGCGCCGCCTCCGACAGAGAGGCCGGCGACGAGGGCGGCGGCAGCTCCTTCACGTTCGGCGCCGCGGGCGCCCCGAAGCTGTTCGATCCCTTCTACGCCACCGACGGCGAGACCTTCCGCGTGACGCGGCAGATGATGGAGGGCCTGCTCGGGGTCAAGGACGGCACCGCCGAGATCGTCCCGGAGTTGGCGACCGAATGGGAGAGCACGAAGAACGGCCTGAACTGGACGTTCACGCTCCGCGACGACGTCACCTTCCACGACGGCGAGCCGTTCAACGCCGACGCCGTCTGCGCCAACCTGACGCGGATGTTCGAGCAGCCCAAGGACGCCCAGGGCGCCGCCGAGTACTGGGCCTACACGATGGGCTACTTCTCCGACAAGGCCGACAAGTCGCTCTACAAGGGCTGCGAGGTCGTCGACGACACCCACGTGACGGTCTCGATCAACCGCTTCACCTCGGACTTCCCGGTCATGCTGAGCCTGGAGGCCTTCTCGATGCAGTCGCCCAAGGCGATGGAGGAGGGTGACGCCAACGGCGTCAAGCCGCAGGGCGAGGGCTGGGTCTACCCCGACTACTCGATGAACGCCGTCGGCACCGGCCCCTACCAGCTCGACTCCCACGACGCCTCCACCGAGACCACTACCCTCACGCGGTTCGACGACTACTGGGGCGACGCCGCCAAGTCGGAGGAGCTGGTCTTCAAGGCCATCCCCGACGAGAGCACCCGCCGCCAGGAGCTGCAGGCCGGGAGCATCAACGGCTACGACCTGCCCAACCCGGTCGACTGGCAGGGCTTGAGCGACGACGGCAACCAGGTCGAGATCCGGCCGGCGTTCAACGTCCTCTACCTGGGCTTCAACCCCTCGCAGAACAAGGCGCTCAAGGACCTGAAGGTCCGCCAGGCGCTCTACCACGCGATCAACCGCGAGCAGCTGATCTCCAGCCAGCTCCCGGAGGGTGCCGAGCTGGCGACCCAGTTCATGCCGCCGCTGGTCACGGGCTGGAACCCGGACATCGAGCCGTACGCCTACGACCCGGACCAGGCCAAGCAGATGCTGGCCGAGGCGGGCCAGGAGGACCTGACGCTGGAGCTGGCGCTGCCGACCGAGGTCACGCGGCCCTACATGCCCAACCCGCAGGCGATCCACGACGCCATCCGCACGGATCTGGAGGCCGTCGGCGTCACCGTCGAGGTGGTCTCCGCGCCGTGGAACGGCGGCTACCTGGACAACGTGACGAACGGCAACTACGACGCCTACTTCCTCGGCTGGACCGGCGACTACGACTCGCCGAACAACTTCATCGGCACGTTCTTCTCCGACGAGAACAACGACTTCGCGACCTACTCCATGCCCTGGGGCAAGGAGCTGACCGCGGAGTTGCATGCTGCCGACGGCACGGTCGACGACGCCGAGCGCGAGCAGGCCTACAAGGACCTGAACGCCAGGATCATGGAGGAGTTCCTCCCCGGCCTGCCGATCAGCCACGGCCCCGCCGCCATCGTCGTCGGCGGCAACGTCGAGGGCCTGGTCGCCAGCCCGCTCACCGCGGAGACCTTCGACCAGGTCACCGTGAGCGGCGACTGACCGAAGTCAACTCACGGGTGACGCGCCGCCCGCCCCCGGCGGCGCGTCACCCGGAACCCCGCACCAACTCCTGACCCTGTGGCTTCGGTCCTAGGAGGAATGCATGGTCCGGTTCATCGTCCGGCGGCTGATCCAGCTCGTGCTGGTCATCGTCGTCCTCTCGTTCCTGCTCTTCATGTGGCTCAAGTCGCTCCCCGGCGGGCCGGTGTCGGCGATCCTCGGCGAGCGGGCGACCCCCGAGCGCCGCGCGGAGCTGGAGGCGGCGTTCGGCCTCGACCAGCCGCTGTGGACCCAGTACTGGCGGTTCGTCCAGCGCATCGCCCAGGGTGACTTCGGCGTCTCCACCGGGGTGCTGCCCGGCCGGGACGCGATGGAGATCTTCCTGATGCGGCTCCCCGCGACCATCGAGCTCTCCCTGCTGGCGATGACCCTGGCGATCGCGCTCGGCATCCCGCTCGGCTACATGGCGGCCCGTCGCCGCGGCGGCATCTTCGACAACACCGCCATCGTCTACTCGCTGATCGGCGTCGCGGTGCCGGTCTTCTTCCTCGCCTACCTGCTCCAGCACTACCTCGCGGTCAAGTACGGCCTGCTCCCCGTGTCGGGGCGTCAGACGACCGGCATCGACGCCACCCGGGTGACCGGCTTCTTCGTCCTCGACGGGCTGCTCACCCGCGAGTGGGACGCCGCCTGGGACGCGTTCAAGCACCTGATCCTGCCGGCGTTCGCGCTCTCGACGATCCCGTTCGCGATCATCTTCCGGATCACGCGCGCCTCGGTGCTCGACGTACTCGACGAGGACTACGTCCGCACCGCGTCGGCCAAGGGGCTGACCGCCAAGGTGATCCGCGGCCGTCACGTGCTGCGCAACGCGCTGCTGCCGGTGGTCACGATCATCGGCCTGCAGACCGGCGGCCTGCTGGCGGGCGCGGTGCTCACCGAGCGCGTCTTCAGCTTCCCCGGGATCGGCGACGCGCTCGCCCGCTCCTTCGAGCTGCGGGACTTCGCCGTCCTGCAACTGCTGATCCTCGTGACCGCCGCGATCTACGTGCTGGTGAACCTGCTGGTCGACATCTCCTACGCGATCATCGATCCCCGGGTCCGGACGAGGTGACCTGACATGAATCCCATGGACCACAAGAAGCAGCGGATCGACGACCTCTCCAAGAGCACGGCGGGCACCGCGGATGTCGTGGTCGACGAGGCCGGCACGATCCAGGAGGCGCCGGGGGTGTCGCTGCTGGCCAGCGCCTGGCGCCGGCTGCGCCGCAACCCGGTCTTCCTGGTCGGGCTGGCGATCACCGTCGCCTTCGTCATCCTGGCGATCATCGCGCCGTGGATCGCGCCGTACGACCCGGCGGCACGGCCCCTGATCGACGAGGTACGACGCCAAACCAACCCCATCCCCGAGGCCCGGCCCGGCTTCCCGCTCGGCGGCGACTGGCGTGGCCGCGACCTCTTCTCGCGCCTGCTCGTCGGCGCCCGGCAGACCCTGATCGTCGGCGTCATGGCGACGCTCTTCGGGTTCGTCGGCGGCCTCGTGCTGGGCATCCTGTCCGGGGCGATCGGCGGCTGGGTCGACGCCGTGGTGATGCGCGCCGTCGACGTGATGCTCTCGATCCCGGGCCTGCTGCTGGCCTTCTCGATCGCCGCGGTCGCCAGCAAGCCCAGCCAGTGGACGGTGATCACCGCGATCGCGATCGTGCAGATCCCGGTCTTCGCCAGACTCCTGCGCGGCTCGCTGCTGGCGCAGAGAGCCAGCGACCACGTGCTCGCGGCGCGCGCGCTGGGGGTCAAACGCGGGGCCATCGTCTTCCGGCACATGCTGCCCAACGCGCTCGGGCCGGTGATCGTGCAGGCCACGCTGGTGCTGGCCACCTCGATCATCGACGCGGCGGCGCTGTCCTTCCTGGGCCTGGGCAACCCGGACGACCGGATGCCCGAGTGGGGCCAGATGCTCGGCGCCTCGCAGGAGTACATCCGCAGCTATCCGCACCTGGCCTTCTATCCCGCGGCCTGCATCATCGTCGTCGCCCTGGGCTTCACGCTGATGGGCGAGTCGCTGCGCGAGGCCCTCGACCCGAAGACACGGCGGTGACCGAGATGACCGTGACCTCCCTGTCTCCCGGCGCACCGGTGTCCCCCACCGGCGGGCCGCTGCTCAAGGTCAAGGACCTGACCGTCACCTTCCAGCGGCGCGGCGAGACGCCGTTCACCGCGGTCGACGCGGTCTCCTTCGAGGTCCGGGCCGGCCAGACGCTCGGGCTCGTCGGCGAGTCCGGCTGCGGCAAGTCCGTCACCTCCCTGGCGATCATGGGGCTGCTGCCCAAGCGCGGCAACGTGATCACCGGCGAGGCGCTCTACGAGGGCACCGACCTGCTGACGCTCTCCGAGGCGCAGATGCGCGACCGCCGCGGCCGCGACATCGCGATGATCTTCCAGGACCCGCTGTCCTCGTTGAACCCGGTGATCCCGATCGGCGTCCAGGTCACCGAGGTGCTCGAGCGCCACAAGGGCATGAAGCGCAAGGCCGCGATGCCGCTCGCGCGCGACCTGCTGGACCGCGTCGGGATCCCCGACCCGAACGCCCGGCTGCACAACTACCCGCACCAGATGAGCGGCGGGATGCGGCAGCGGGCGCTGATCGCGATGGCGCTGGCCTGCGAGCCGCGGCTGCTGATCGCCGACGAGCCGACGACCGCGCTGGACGTCACGATCCAGGCGCAGATCCTGGCGTTGCTCAAGGAGCTGGTGACCGACACCGGTACGGCCCTGATCATGATCACCCACGACCTCGGGGTGGTCGCGGGGCTGTGCGACGAGGTGTGCGTGCTCTACGGCGGCCGGATCGTCGAGAGCGGCGCGCGCCACCCGATCTTCGCCACGCCGCGCCACCCCTATACCAACGGGCTGCTCGGGTCGATCCCCCGGCTGGACGCGCCGCCCGGCGAGAAGCTGAACCCCGTGCCCGGCTCGGTGGCCGACAACCTCCCCTGGACCCACGCCTGCGCCTTCGCGCCCCGCTGCTCCCAGCCGATCGGCGAGTGCACCCGGGTCACGCCCGAATGGGAGTTCACCGGCGGGCGCGGGCTGAGGTGTCACCACCCGGTTGAGTACGGCGCTGTCGGGTCCGGGTCGGCCGGATCCGGCCCCATCGAATCCGGCGCTGTCGAGGAGGCGAGCGATGCGTGAGCCCACGGCCCCGTCCGCGGGGCCCGACGAGTCCGACGTCCTCCTCGACGTACGCGGCGTGAAGGTGCACTTCCCGATCAAGAGCGGCGTGATCTTCGACCGCACGGTCGGTTACGTGTACGCCGTCGACGGGATCGACATGCAGATCCGGCGCGGCGAGACCTACGGGCTGGTCGGCGAGTCCGGGTGCGGCAAGTCGACGCTCGGGAAGGCGATCCTCAACCTGGAGACCCCGACCGACGGGAACGTGGTCTTCGACGGCGTGGACATCGCGTCCCTGAAGGGCGAGGAGCTGCGGCGCAAGCGGCAGGACCTGCAGATGGTCTTCCAGGACCCGATGTCCAGCCTGGACCCCCGGCAGTCGGTGGAGTCGCTGCTGGTGGAGGGGATGAAGGCGCACGGGCTCGCCTCGGACAGCGGCGCGACCCGACGGCGGCTCGAGGAGCTGCTGACGGCGGTCGGGCTGCCGAAGGCCGCGCTGGCGAAGTACCCCCACGAGTTCTCCGGCGGGCAGCGGCAGCGGATCGGGATCGCCCGGGCGCTGTCGGTGAACCCGAAGCTGATCGTCGCCGACGAGCCGGTGAGCGCGCTCGACGTCTCGGTGCAGGCGCAGGTGGTCAACCTGCTCGAGGACCTGCAGAACGAGTACGGGCTGACCTATCTGGTCGTCGCCCACGACCTCGCGGTGGTGCGGCACATCAGCGACCGGATCGGCGTGATGTACCTCGGCGCGCTCGCCGAGGAGGCGCCCGCCGCCGACCTCTACGCGCGGCCGCTGCACCCCTACTCGCGGGCGCTGCTCTCCGCCGTACCCGTGCCCGACCCGCTCGTCGAGGACGTCCGCGAGCAGATCCTGCTCACCGGCGACCTGCCGTCCCCGGTGAACCCGCCGGACGGCTGCCGGTTCCACACCCGGTGCCCCTGGCGGCAGCCCACCCGATGCCACGACGAGCGGCCCGAGCTGCGCTCGGTCGACATCGCCGGCGTCTCGCCCGAGCACCGGGTCGCCTGCCACTGGGCCGAGGGCATCGAGGCCGGCGAGATCACGCCCCACGAGGTCGCCCCCGTCGTCGTCGATCCCGCCGCCGACACGCCCGCGCCCGTCGACGTACCCCTCACCGCCGCCGAGCTCTGACCCCGAGTCGGCGCATCTGTGCACGTCAAACACGCCGAGTCGGCTCATCCGTGCACGCTGAGAGCGCCGAGTCGGCGCATCTGTGCAGGCATGCCGGGCCGGGACGTCATACGAACTGTGGCCTACTGCCCACGGTCGGTATGACGTCCTGGCTCCCCTCCCGCGGGACGTCATACGATTCGTTGGCTATCACCCACGGTTCGTATGACGTCCCGCGTCGGGTGACCCGCCGCTTCGCCCCACTTCGCCCACTGATCCCCCGAGATGCCGCCGACTGAGAGTCCCGACCGCCCGCGCAAGCTGCTGCTCGCGGTCGACGCGCCGTCGCTGCTCCACCGCAACCACCACGCGCGGGCGCACACCCGGCGGCTGGATCGCGCGGGGCGGCCGGCGTGGGCGCTGCACGGGATGCTGCGGCAGATCCTGGAGGCGATCGACAGGTTCGCGCCGGATGCGGTGATCTTCGGGCTGGACGACCGGACGGCGTCGGTACGACGTGCGATCTACCCGGAGTACAAGGCCGGCCGCGCCCCCAAGGACGCCGAGCTCATCGACCAGCTCGACCGCGCCGGGCGGCTGCTGGACGCGCTGGGGCTGGCCACCCTCACCCCGCCCGGACTGGAGGCGGACGACGTCAACGCCTCGGCGGCCGCATGGGCGGGGCGCAACGGCTGGGACTGCGTGATCATCACCTCCGACCGCGACTCCTTCGCCCACATCAGCGACCACACCCGGGTGCTGCGGCTGATCGACGGCGGCATCAACGGCTCGCCCATGCTGACGCCTGCGAGGCTCCACACAATGTACGGCGTCGCGGCCGAGAACTACCTCGCCTTCGCCGCGCTGCGCGGGGACGCCAGCGACAACCTCCCCGGCGTCTCCGGCGTCGGCGAGAAGACCGCCGCAACCCTGCTGGAGCAGATGGGATCGATGCAGGCGGTCTGGGCCGACATCGACCACGACGAAGGCCGGACCCTGGTCGCCACGCTCGACTCGTGGGCCTCGGAGACCGGCGCGCGACGGGTCGGCGCGCGGCTGCTGGCGCGGCTGACCGCTCCGGGCGCGCGGGAGCGCTACGAGTTCAACGTGGCGATCATGTCGGGCCACGAGGACCTCCAGCTGGGCCTGACTCCCGACGTACCCGGAACGCCCGGCCTGCTGCCGCTCGACTTCGACCGGATCTCGCGCGTCGTCGGCCACCTCGACTCCCCCGACACCACCGAGCTCGCCGTCCGGGTCCTCGCCGGCCGCCCCGCGTCGCAAGAGTGAGGCCCCCGAGTCGGCGCAACGTGCACGCAAATCGCGCCGAGTCGGCGCTAACGTGCACGCAAGACACGCCGAGTCGGCGCATCCGTGCACGCAGAACACGCCGAGTCGGCGCTAACGTGCACGCCGCCCAGACTCACCGGCGTGAAGGCGCGATGACCACCCCGGACGTCGAGCTGGCAAACGAGGTCGCGACGCTGCTCGAGCGGCTCCTTGTCGGCGGCGGCATCAACTGCGACGACGGACGGGCCGAGATCCGCCAGGCCGACGTGCGACCGGGTGATCGGGGCTTCCTGATCGACATCGCGGTGATGTACGAACTCGATGGCCGGCTCGCATCCATCACGTACGTCGCCGACGACTGGAGTGACCACGCGACGGAACGCGACCCCGCCGCCATCGCCGCCGGCATCGCCTCGCTGATCCTCATCTTCGTGCTGGAGCACGCCGAGACCGAGGACTACTGAGGTTCCCGGGCGCTCAACGGCGCAGGAGGCGGGCGATCTCGTCGTACCCGCGGCGCTCGGCGTGCTGCAGCGGCGCCACGCCGTCGCGATCGGCGATGGTCGGATCCGCGCCGGCATCGAGCAGGATCTCGACGATCTGCTGATGGGCCCTGCCGCCGTCGCCGAGGATGACCGCCTCCAGCATCGCGGTCCAGCCGAGGTCGTTGACGTGGTCGAGGTCGACGTCGGTGCGCACGACGCGGCGTACGTAGTCGACGTGCCCGCGCTCGGAGGCCGGGATCGGCGAGAGGCCGCCGTACCGGTTGCGGATGCTCAGGTCGGGGTTCGCCGGCAGCAGCGCCTCGAGCATCGCCACGCTGCCCGTCACTCCGGTCACCAGCCAGGGGGTGTCGTGGCGGTCGTCGAGCGCGTCGGGGTCGGCGCCCATGGCGACGAGCACGTGCGCCGCGACGACGCGGTCGTACGTCGCGGCAAGGAGCAGCGCCGTACGGTCGCGCTCGTCTCGGGTCTCGATGTCGGCTCCGGCGCGCAGGGCGACGGCGAGGGCTTCGGCGTCCCCCGCTCGGGCGGCGCGGAGCAGCGCGGCATTCGCGTCGGCCCTGCTTGGTCGGTCGTCGGTGGTCATGTGCTCCAGGATGCTCTCCAGCC
>JBDHZS010000060.1:0-18890 GCA_039812025.1 Nocardioides sp.
TCGCGCGTTGGGACGGCGTCGCCAACACCAGCACCTCCTACATCCGCTCCGACGGCTGGCTGCCGGGCAACCGGCTGAAGCAGTACCGCGGCGGCCACCTCGAGACGTGGGGCGGCGTCACGATCAACATCGACAGCAATTGGCTCGACCTCGGCCGCGGCTCGGTGGCACGCACGGAAACCTGGTGCGGCGGCGTGCGGGTGAACTTCCCCCGCTACGAAGTGCTCGGGCCCGGGACGCCCCGCGAGAAGCAGACGATCGCGCTCAAGTGCCGGCTGCGCGAGGCGGGCCACTTCAACGGGCCGATGACCGGCTCGTACGGGCCGCTGCTCGAGGCGAGCGTCCGGTCGTGGCGCGCCGAGCGCGGGCTGCCCGACACCGGCACCTGGAGCCGCCCGACCTGGCGGCGGCTCAACGCCGAAGGCAAGCGGCCGGTGCTCAAGTTCGGCTCCGCCGGCTCCGACGTACGGCGCCTGCAGCGCGCCCTGAACTCCACCAGCTTCAATCCGCGGCTGAAGGTCGACGGCGTCTACTCCGACACCCTCGCCGCCACCGTCAAGAGCTGGCAGCGCTCCGTCGGGCACGCCCAGACCGGGATCGTCCTCCCAAAGTCCTGGCGGCGCCTCCAGCGCTGACCTCCGGCCCTCCTCGTCGTGCCGCAACTGGTCTTGTTTGGCAACCGGCCCTCGCAACTGGTCTTAGATGGCAGGTCTACTCGCGAGTAGTCTGTGATATGAGACCAGTTGCGCGGGTCCCATATCGTTTGCCACCAGTTGCGGAGGGTCCGCAGCCAACCAAGACCAGTTCCGCGCGGGACTCGGAGCTTCGTCTAGGTATCCAGCCGGAGCAGCACTCTTCGAGGTGGGTACGCCGCGAGAAGTGCCACGCCGCCTGCATAACTTAATGAAGCAGAGGCGGCTGGACGGTACGGCACTCGCCCGGCCCGCCGGATCGCTGCCGAACGCGCACTAATGTCCCGTCTCAGCCTGAGACCGGACGTTACTGCGCGTTCGGCGGCAAGGCAGGGGTCAGCGGTCAGCCGGGGAGCAGCGCGCCGAGGGAGGTGAAGAACCCCAGCCCGTCGGTGCTGCCGCCAGGCCCGGTGAGGGTCTCGACGGCGTGCTCGGGGTGCGGCATCAGGCCGACGACGTTGCCGGCCTCGTTGCAGATCCCCGCGATGTCGCGGAGGCTGCCGTTGGGGTTGCCGTCGGCGTACCGCACGACGACCCGTCCCTCCCCTTCCAACCGGTCGAGGGTGGGCTCGTCGGCGACGAAGCAGCCCTCGCCGTTCTTGAGTACGACGGTGATCTCGGCGCCTTCGTCGTACGACGCGGTCCAGGCGGTCCGGTTGTTCTCGATGCGGAGCCGCTGGTCGAGGCAGCCGAACTTGCGGTGGTCGTTGCGGATCAGCGCGCCGGGCAACAGGTGGGATTCGCAGAGGATCTGGAAGCCGTTGCAGATCCCGAGCACCGGCATGCCGCGGCCGGCGGCCTCGATCACCTCGGTCATCACGGGCGCGAACCGCGAGATGGCGCCGCAGCGCAGGTAGTCGCCGTAGGAGAAGCCGCCGGGCAGGACGACCGCGTCGACACCGCGCAGGCTGGCGTCGCCGTGCCAGAGCGCGACCGCCTCGTGGCCGGCGAGCTCGGCGGCGCGGCGGGCGTCGACGTCGTCGAGTGAGCCCGGGAAGGTGACGACCCCGACCTTCACCTCTCGGCCCCGTCAGCCTCGGGCGCGTGGACCTCGAAGTCCTCGATCACCGGGTTGGACAGCAGTGTGCTCGCCATCTGGGCGACCTGCTCGCGCAGCTCGTCGGTGAGCTCGCCGTCGACCTCGATCTCGAAGCGCTTGCCCTGCCGGACGTCCACCACCCCGTCGAATCCGAGCCGGGGCAGCGCCCCGAGCACCGCCTTGCCCTGGGGGTCCAGGATCTCGCGCTTGGGCATCACGTCGACGACGAACCGGGCCATGGCACCAGTCTAGGGAGCGGCCATCGCGCCGGGCCCAGGCGGCCCGGATTCGCGCACGTACGCACCTGCATCGACCACAGAATGGCCCCTCGCCGAGTGCGGGATTTGTGTCGTTCCGGGGCCGGATAGCGACACAAATCCCGCATTCGGCACGTCAAACCCGTGCCAGCCGGGGGACTGGTTATCGCCAGGCGGCCGCGATGTCTCGGTAGCTCCCGATCCGGCGCTCGCGGTCGAGGCTGGGCGTGACGACGACGAGTTGGTCAGCCTGGGCGCGGTGCTTCATCTCGAGCAGGCGCTCGGCGACCTCCGCCGCGGGGCCGGTCACCATGCGGGGATCGCGCGCCTGGCGGGTACGACGGAACTCGGCCGAGCGGGCGTACGACGCCACCTCCTCCGGCGGCAGCGGCTCGCGCACGTTGCGTGCGAGGTTGCGCATCGTCAGCGCCCACGCGGCCTCGAACTCCAGCACCGCCTCTTCCTCGTCGCTGGCGAAGGCCAGGACCGACATCGCCGACCACGGCACGTCCCCGTCGCGGCGGGGCGTGAAGTCTCTCCGATAGTCGCGGAGTACGTCGAAGGCGATCTCCGGGCTCTGGTGGTGCGCGAACACCGCGCGCATGCCATTGGCCGCGGCGAAACTGGACCCGTACTGGCTGGAGCCCAGGATGAAGATCTCCGGTTGCTCGTCGACCACGGGCGCCGCGACGAGCTGCCGGTAGGGGTGATCCGCGGGCAGGTCCTCGCCGTCGCGCAGGAAGGTGAGCAGCTCCGCGACCTGCTGGGGGAAGTCCCCGGCGGCGTCGACCTGCAGGCCGCGGCGCAGCACGTGCGCGGTCAGCGGATCGGTCCCGGGGGCGCGGCCGAGCCCGAGGTCGATGCGCCCCGGGTACATCGCGAGCAGTGTCCGGAAGGTCTCGGCCACCTTGAACGCCGCGTGATTGGGCAGCATGATGCCGGCCGCGCCGACGCGGATCCGCTCGGTGACGGCGCCGATGTGGGCGATCAGGATCTCCGGGGCGCTGCAGGCCAGGCTGCGCATGTTGTGGTGCTCGGAGACCCAGTAGCGGCGATAGCCCGCCTGCTCCACGGCCTGGGCGATCCGCGCGGCTCCCGCGATCGCGGAGTGGGCTGACTCGCCGTACTCGATCCCGACGAAGTCGAGCACCGACAGCGGGAGGTCCTGGTCCGTCACGAGGGTCCAAGCGTCGCGGCGGGCGGGCTATTCCGTCGACCGCCTGGCTGATCAGCCGGCGAGGAAGCTGAACCGCACCTCGCGGACGGGATTGTCCACGTTGAGGTCGACGAGGCAGACGCTCTGCCAGGTGCCGAGGGCGAGGCGGCCGGCGATCACGGGGATGGAGGCGTACGGCGGGATGAGCGCTGGCATCACGTGCGACCGGCCGTGGCCGGGGCTGCCGTGCCGGTGGCGCCACCGGTCGTCGGCGGGCAGCAGGTCGTCGAGGGCCGCGAGCAGGTCGTCGTCGCTGCCTGCGCCGGTCTCGAGGATCGCCAACCCCGCGGTCGCATGCGGCACGAAGAGGTGGAGCAGCCCGTCGCCGCGGGACGCGACGTACCCGGCGCAGTCTCTGGTCAGGTCGTAGACGACCTCCCGCGATCCGGTCCGATAGGTCCTCGTCTCGGTGTCCATGCCGCCATCGTGTCAGCCGCCCCGTCGTACGACGTCCTGCCTGCCCGCCGTGCGCGTAGTGTCCTGGTGCATGAAGACCGCGCGTCCTGAGGAAGAGGACCGCCTGGCGCAACTGCTGGACGACCTCGACCAAGAGCTCGGCGCGGTGAGCGATGAGGACCTCTCCTGGGCCACCAGGGCGCTTGACCTGGGGTGACTGACGGCGCGAGCCATCGGATCCGACCCAATTGTGGCTCCAGCGTGGCCACAATCTCCGCGTCACGAGCATCTGAAGAGCTCCACCAGCCGGTTCAGGTTCGACGTGTCGGGTCCTCCCGCCAGAGCAGTCAACTGTGGGGCTGCCGGCCCCACAATCTGCCGCACATTCCGCCCGCTCCCGCCTGGACATCTCGACAATCCGGCGTCAGCAATCGATCCGTTCATCGACCCGCTGGACGGCTTGGGGATCAGCAAGGTCGGCGCGCTCCGTCCCGGCTGGCCGCGCCCTGCTGACCCGCGTACTGGAACGAACTGTAAAAATGTTACAGTAGATTCGTGTATCCGGGAGACGTGGATCGCGTGCTCGGCTTGCCTCAGCACGAGGCCGTCGAGCACCTCGTTGGTCTGCCCGAGGACCAGTGGTTCGAGCGCAAGTCTGGGCGGATCAGCGCCCGCGACCTAGCTGTCCCTCTGGTGGCGATGGCGAACGCCGAGGGTGGCTACGTCGCTGTCGGCATCCACGACAGCGCGGTTGACGGAGTCGCTGCTGCCCATCTCAATGCGCTCCGCCAGACGGCGCAGGACTTCACATCCCCCGTTGTGCGCGCCACCGCAACCGAACTCTCGTCGAGCAACGGCCGCGTCGTTCTCATGCTGCGCGTCAACCCCGGGGAGCACGTTCACGAGACCACCAAGGGTGATGCCTACCTCCGAGTCGGCGATGAGTCGCGCAAGCTCGGCTACGCCCAACGTCGGGAGTTGGAATACGACCGAGGCAGCGCGCCCTTCGACGGCACCGCCGTCGAAGCCGAAGCCAAAGACCTCGACACGAAGCAGGTCACTGCCTACCAGAAGTCGATCTGCTCGCAGACGCCCGAAGGGATGCTCGCCGCCCGCGACCTCCTCACCCACGATGGCCGCCTCACCGTGGCCGGATGGCTGCTGTTCGCCAAGCGACCACAGGCATTGTTCCCCAGTGCCGTGGTGCGCGTTCTTCAGTACGCGGGGAACGACCGCGGGACGGGCGCAGACATGTCGCTCTACGAAGGCCGTGACGTGCGTTGCGAAGGGTCCATTCCCGAGCAGATCGCCAACGCCGCCGAGACGATCGACCACTGGGCGCCCCGAGTGCGGGCGCTCGCACCCAGCGGACGATTCGAGCCGCGACCGATCATCCCCCGCGACGTCTGGCTCGAAGGCCTCGTCAACGCGGTGCTGCACCGCTCCTACTCAATGGCAGGCGACCACGTCCGCGTCGAGATCTTCCCCAACCGCATCGAGATCGAGAACCCTGGCCGGTTCCCCGGACTCGCCGATCCGACCAAACCCCTGGCGATCAGCCGCTACGCCCGCAACCCTCGCCTCGTGCGCGTCTGCTCCGACCTCGGCCTCGCGCGCGAGCTCGGCGAAGGCATCAAGCGCATCTTCGCCGAGATGCGCTCCGTCGGCCTGACCGATCCGATCTACACGCAGACCAGCGGGTCGGTCCGCCTCGTCCTGTCCTCGGCTGATGCACTCGACGAGGATGTGCGTGCGAGCCTGCCCAAGGCAGCCCGAGGGATTCTCGACGTACTCCGCCTGGAGGCCAAGCCGCTGAGCACCGGACAGGTGGCCGAGTTGGCCGGCATCGCCCGGCCCACTGCCTCACGGCACCTGCAGACTCTGCGCGAGCTCGAACTGGTCGAGTGGGACGGCCAAGGCCCTCGCGATCCACGCGCCTCGTGGACGCTGCGCTGAGCTACTGAAACATCTACTGCAACACCGATGTTTCAGTAGGTTGCAGTAGCCGCGTGCCCGAAGACCCCGGAACGATCACTGGCTTCGGCCACATCGCCGGGGTTTCGCCCTGTGGAAGGCCAACCACCGCTGCCGCGACCTCGGTCGTGCCACTCGTCGCCCCAGCAGGATGTCGGCCTGCTCGGCCATGCGGTCGATGCCGTCCATGACGACCTGGTCGCGGGAGACCACTGTCAAGCGCGGTCCAGAGGGTGTGCCAGGCGGCACCGACGGGTCAGGGAAACACGATGCCTTGCCAGGACACCGGCCCGTCTCGTTCTGGTGAGGCCGGACAAACCGCTAGCCTCAAGTCGTGTCCAGCAAGGCCGAGCGTCGGGCCGCACGCAAGAAGATCGGCGCCTACCACGAGGCGCAACTCGGCCGACTCGTCGAGCGCGTGGCCAGCGCTGTCGACCGCCACCGTGCCGGCGAGCTGGACGCCTTCGACGTCGACATGGTGATACTCCAGTACTCGCGCGCCGCCAAGGAACTGTGGAAGTTCTGCAATCTGACCAATCTCGAGATCGCCGCACGCATCATTGCCGATCACCCGCCCGAGGGCTGGTGGGAGCGCGGGGCACCCCGGCAAAGGTAGGGGCCTCATTCCCCTCGCAGCCACGCCAGATCTGCCGCCGCCTGGCGACGTTGCGCGGTCTCGCGCTCGTGAAGGTCCGGCCGTTTGACGAGGCGCAGGGTGTAGGGCCTTCCTTTGCGGATCGTGTGATGGGTGACAGGAAGTTCGGCGGAATCGATGCGCTGGTGAACGTGCTGGCGCCCGTCGGTCCGCAGCGGCCAGTTGAGCTCGGTGGCATGGCGGTCGGCGAGGAAGCGCTGCAAGGTCCCGCACAGGTCGCACCCGCAGCCCGACCACACGATCGACCAGTCGTCGGCGGACCGGGACGCGACGCCGAGCGAGGACTCCAGCCGCCGGGTGGCGTCGTCGACCAACACGGAGGGCGCGTCAGGTCCGAGGCGACGCAGCAGCGGAAGTTCCAGATCGAGCACGCCGTCATCGGATGCCACGAGAGAGGCGACAAGCTCGTCGACGAGTTCCGCTTCGGCTGCCCTGAAGACCCCCTCCGCCGGGTCCACGAGCGCCGCCAGACTCGCGGCTCGGGATCGCGGTCCCGCCGCGAGGGACGCGCCGATCGAGACTGACAGGCTCGCCCAGATACGTCGGCACACCTGGTTGACGACGCTGGCTGCGCCGACCTGCCGCAGCGCTGTGGCCAGACTGCCCAGCGTGTCGCGCGCCCACTCCCAGCGTCCGGGCCGGTAGCCCCCAGTCGGGAACCAGGACTCGATCAGTCTCTGCGTCCACGCGTCGCCGTACCGCTCTGTGATGGCACCGAGCGCAACGGCGTGATCGGCGGTCAGACGCTCACCGCTGAGCCGCGCAAGCAGGTCGTAGGCGAGTTCGGCGTTATCGAGGGCGTCGGCGACCGACAGGAGTGGAGCGAGCGGGACCGTGCTGCCATGTCCGAGGAGAGCGACCAACTCCCTCGCATCGGACTGCCCTCGTTCAAGGTCATCCTTGTCGCTCAGCCGGGCATCCAGCTCGGCGATCGCGGTGGGCAGGTTGGCCTCAGCGCGGGCGATGAAGTCCCGATTCTTCTGCCACAGCACGATCGCGGCTCGTCGATACCAGCGGTCGAGGGTGTTGCCGTAGTTGCCCATGTAGCCCTCGTACTCGGACTCATACGGCTTCAACGAAGCCGTCGGCGTGACTGCACAGACCTCGCTCTCGTCGACGCCAAGACTGATCTGTTCCCCACTGCCGACGCCGACACGCTTCCACCAGCCCAATAAGGTCTCGTCCTCGATCAGCTCACCGACGTCGTACGACGACTCGCCGTCGTCGTACCACTCGTCATCCTCGCGATATCGGTGGCGCCACGAGCGACTGTCCTCGTAGGCGTTCCATGTCTGCCGGATCTCGCCAAGGGCGAGCGCGCTCACACAACCGACTCGATCCGCAGCCGACCGCAGGCGGCTCACCCACTCCACATCACGGCCCTTGAGGCGACCGGCGGCCAGCCCGCGCTCGCTGTATTGGTGATCCAGTAAGACGACCAGGCGGTCGGGCGCCGGCATCGGCCTATTCGACCAGCGCCGAGTGGCCGGCGTGGCGAAGTGCTCGCCAACCAAGGACGCCAGTTCCTCGTCGGGATCGATCTCCGACTCCTCGGACTCGGGGGCGACGAGCAGGTTGAACGTCAGCGTCACTCGCCGCCCCGAACGAACGGGCCGCACCTCATGGACACAGTCGGCGTAGAAGGCCACGAAGCCGATTGAGTTCCGGTCGACATGGCGGTACGCCCGGGATTCGCCGCCGTGGTTCACCACCAAGTCCCCGCCGGTGTGGATCGACGGCAGCGAGACGACCAGCGTGGCCACCATCTCGTCGTCCTTCTCCGAGTCCTGATGCGGCGCGAAGAACTGGTCCGGACCGTAGACCAAGAGTGCATGCAACTCAGCCCGCAGGCGCGCGCCTCTCGGTAAGCCGAGCCCCTCGTGCACCTCGACCAGCGCTTCATCGAGGACGCGGCTCCATGCCCCGTCCAGACTCACCTGGTCGGCGGTCAGCTCCCAGGTGTCACGCACCGAGGTGTCGCTCAGCGTCTCCTCACCGAGCCCGAACATGGCCGGACGCGCGACCGACACCAGCGCCCGCTCCTGCGGCGCGCCGACCGGGAGCTTCACCGGGCCGATCCCGTCCACCGACAACGTCACGCCCGTCACCGGTGCCGACGTCTCGACGCTGAACGACCCCGTCGACTCACCGCCCCGCAACAACAGGGCAATCTTCTCCCGCGCCGGCTTGACCACGACCGACAACCTACCGATGTCGTGCGGGCAGCTCGACGCGTACACAGCGCCCGCCCAACAGTAGCCACCGACACCGGCCGCGTGTCGGGAAGTCGAGGTCCCCAGTCGCGCGTGCGACGGAGCTGAACCGAGCTCGGCGCGGGCACGTCCATCTACGTATGAGGCCGACCCCAAACCGCCGTACAGGGCGCGGCATAGTGGCGGCGCTTCTGTTGCTCCTGCTGGGGATCCCGGCTGCGAGCCATGCCGCCGACATCGCGCCCGAACCCGTCCCGACGGACGTCATCGAGTGGGTCGAGGAGTTCGCCACTTCGGAAGAGCTTATGTCCGACTTCAACCGGGGCGAGCACCTCGACGCGCTGGGCATCGACGCGATCGACACCATCGGACTGGGCAGGCCCGTGCCCGCCTACCGATGGGATGTCAGCTTCGTGCGTGGCGAGACATCTGGGCTCGACGGGATCGTCACCCTCAACGAGTGGACCGTGCTGGTCTCTATCAACGGCGAGGCCGCAGGGACGATCGAGGTGGTGAACGACGGCTCGGATGGGCGACCGGAGTACGTCGGCGGAGGAGTCCCCGTGCGCGATGCGGGGAGCTTGGAGAGCGTCGGCCCGGATGAGTTCTTCGTGGACGAGGGCCCGATCGGCGCCTGGTTCGCGGTCTCGACGGACCACCAGGTGCGGGGACTCAACTTCCAGGGTCTGCGCGAGGTCCCCGAGCCCATCAGCCTGTCCGAGTACGCCCAACGCACGGTCGAACGGTACGCAGAGGACATGAGACTGGCCCGGGAAGCCGAGTCGTCGTGGAGGTTCGGTATGAGCAAACCGACATCGACGTTGGTGCTCGTCGCGGTGGTCGGCGGCTCCGTCGCCGCCGCCTTGACAAGCGGCTTGCTCCACCGCCGCCGCGCAGGCGGAGGGACATCGGTGCGCCCGCCAGGGTCTGCTTCCAAAGGGCGCGACGGTACGCCGACGCCATAGCGCCGCACAAAGACAGGACTGCGACGGGCTTCTCAGGTGTGCACCGAGTCGGCTCTTAAGTGCACGCGTACGACGTCGAGTCGGCTCTTAGGTGCACGAGAAACACGCCGAGTCGGCGCTTAGTTGCGGGTTATCCACAGGTACTGGGTTCGGCGGGTTCGGTGGTCTGAGACTGTCGGTGGTGGCTGCTTGGATAGAAGACATGGAGATCCAGCCGTTGTTCGTCCTCGACACCGACACCGACGTGTCGGCCGTCGAGGACGCCGCCGCGGCTCCCGACACTGCCGACTGTGCGGATACGGATGGGTCGTCGTTGGATGATTCGGTGGCGGTGTTGGCGGCGTTTCGTGACCAGGCGACAGTCGAGGACACCGCGGCCACCGCACAACTCGAGCTCGCGGTGGCGTATGCGGCGTTCAACAGTGCGGACTCGATCGCCGATGCCGCCGTCGTCCCCCGCCATCCGGGTATCGACGCCGAGATCCCCCTGGCCGGGGAAGGAGCACCCTGGATCAGCGAGTTCGCGGTCGTGGAGTTCGCCGCCGCCACCGGACGTTCCCAGCACGCGGCACGCCACTACCTCGGCGAAGCCCTGGAGCTGGCCTACCGGCTCCCCAAGACCTGGGCCGCTGTCACCGCGGGTCGGGTGTCGGGGTGGCGGGCCCGTCGGGTCGCCGCCCGCACCCAACCGCTGCCCCCGGACGGTGCGGCGTGGGTCGACTCGCAGGTGGCGCCGTTTGTGGGGAAGATCGGACCCGTCCAACTCGACCGCATCATCGGTGAGGCGATCACCCGCTACGACCCCGAAACCGCCGCCGACCGCATGTACGACGACCTCGAACGGCGCCACGTCGACATCCAGCCCGACATCCTCGACGGTGCCACCGCCACCGCCACCCTGGAAGGGGTCCTGGATTTGGCCGACGGGCTCGACCTCGACGCCACCCTGGCCGATCTCGCCGCACAGTTGAAGCCACTCGGCTCCACCGACCCGCTACGTATCCGACGTGCCCAGGCCCTCGGCCACCTCGCCCGCGGCGAATACCTCCTCACCCCCACCGATACTGGGGACACCGACGACACCGACGCGGGCACCGCGGACGGCGAGCCCGGCGCGGGCGCGGGTACCGGGCTGTTGGACACCGGCCCCCAGAAACTCCACGCCCGCGAGACCGCCCGGCGGGTCCGGGAAATCGTCCTCCACCTCCGCATCAACCACGCCGCCATCTGGGGATGCGGCGACGGCATCGCCACCTTGATGACCCCTGGTGGGCGGCCGCTCGGGCAGGTCATGGTCGAACAAATCCAAGCCTGGTGCGCCGGAGCCGACACCCGCGTCACCATCAAACCCGTCATCGACCTCGACGAACGTCTCACCAGCCACGGCTACCAACCCTCCGACCGGCTCCGACCAAACCACCATGCTCCATCCGACCTGCGCGTTCCCCCATTGCACCCGCGCCTCAGCGGCCGCCGACCTCGACCACATCACACCCTGGCAAACCGGCCCCCACGGCCAGCCCACCGGCGGCGCGACCGACTCACACAACCTCGCCCCGTTGTGTCGGCTCCACCACCGAGCGAAAACACACGGCGGATGGACCTACACCCGCCTCACCACCGCCGAATACCTCTGGACCAGCCCCCACGGCTACCAGTTCCACGTCACCACCCACGGCACCACCGACATCACCCACAACACACACCCGAAGACCCCCGGCCACGACCGCAGCGACCACGAGAACGCATGCGCGACCGGACGGAGTGCAACCGACACTCATCGAGACAGCGACGGGGCTGACCCGCCCGGGCGACCTACACCCCGCCCCTGACCCCGCCAGCGACCAGCCGGCGGGGCCACACCCCTGCCCGGGATGAGCCGACCGGCCGGCCAGACGGCTGCCGGAGCGGGTCAGCCGCATCCAATGACTGGGCAGCACCCCAGACGCGCCGAGCATCGACGAGCTCGACCCTGATCAGGCGGGTGGCACGGCGTTGGGGGCCGGTTCAGTAGGCGCGGCCGGTGAGGAGCTCGTAGGCCTCGACGTACCGGTCACGGGTGCGCTCCACGACCTCGTCAGGCAGGTCGGGGGGCGGGCCGCCGGCGGCGCGGTCCCAGCCGGAGTCGGGCGAGAGCAGCCAGTTGCGCACGATCTGCTTGTCGAACGACGGCTGGATGCGGCCCGGCTTCCACTCGTTGGCGGGCCAGTAGCGCGACGAGTCGGGCGTGAGCACCTCGTCGGCGAGCACGAGGACGCCGTCCGCACGACGGCCGAACTCAAACTTGGTGTCCGCCAGGATCAGCCCCGAGCCCCGCGCGATCGACTCTGCCCGCGCGTAGACCTCCAGCGTCAGCGTCCGCAGTTCGGCCGCGACCGACGCGCCCACGGTGTCGACCACCGCGTCGTACGACACGTTCTCGTCGTGATCCCCCAGCGCCGCCTTCGTCGCCGGGGTGAAGATCGGCTCCGGCAGCCGGGACCCATCCACCAGCCCCGCGGGCAGCTCGACCCCGCACACCGAGCCGGTCGCCGCGTAGTCGATCAGCCCGGAGCCGGTCAGGTAACCGCGCGCCACGCACTCCACCGGGTACATCTCCAGCGGCTCGCAGATCACCGCCCGCCCGGCCACGGCGGCCGGCACATCAACCGAGACGACGTGGTTGGGTACGACGCCCGCCAACTGCTCGAACCACCACAGGCTCGCCCGCGTCAGAATCTCGCCCTTCCCGGGGATCTCGGGGCTGAGGATGAAGTCGAACGCCGAGATTCGATCGCTTGCGACCATCAGCAGCCGGCCGGCGTGCTCGCCGGCGTCGATCCGGTAGAGGTCGCGCACCTTCCCCGAGTGCAGGTGGGTGTGGCCGGGGATCTCCGGCGCGGGCGGCAGCACGATCTCGGCCATGGGCGGCAGCCTATGCGGCCAGGCGTCCGAGCGCCCAACCCGAGAATGTGGCTACAGGATCGCCCCCGGAGAGTACGACGCGGCGCGGGGATGCGACGCCACCAACTCCGCGACCTGGGCACACACCGCCTCGGTCTGGGCCGCGGCGGCCCCGGTGAAGGCGAGCGGCTCGGCGATCAGCGCATCCAGATCCGAGCGGCTCAGCCCGAGCCGGGGGTCGGCGGCCAGCTTCTCCAGCACGTCGTTCTCGGCCTGCCCGGCGCGCATCGCGAGCGCCGTACTCACCGCGGCCTCCTTGATCGCCTCGTGCCCGACCTCGCGGCCGACCCCGGCGCGGACCGCGGCCATCAACACCTTGGTGGTCGCCAGGAAGGGCAGGTAGCGGTCGAGCTCGCGCTGGATCACCGCGGGGAACGCCCCGAACTCGTCCAGCACGGTCAGGAAGGTCTGGAAGAGCCCGTCGGCGGCGAAGAACGCATCGGGCAGCGCCACCCGCCGTACCACGGAGCAGGAGACGTCGCCCTCGTTCCACTGGTCCCCGGCGAGCTCGCCGAGCATCGTCGCGTAGCCGCGGGTGACGACCGCGAGGCCGTTGATCCGCTCGCACGAGCGGGTGTTCATCTTATGCGGCATCGCCGACGAGCCGACCTGCCCCTCCGCGAACCCCTCGGTCACCAGCTCCAGCCCGGCCATCAGCCGGATCGTGGTCGCGAGGTTGGACGGCGCGGCGACCAGCTGCACGAGCGCGGTGAGCACCTCGTAGTCCAGCGAGCGCGGGTAGACCTGCCCGACGCTGGTCAGCACCTCCTCGAAGCCCAGGTGCGCGGCGACCCGCGACTCCAGCTCCGCGAGCCGCGCGGCGTCGCCGTCGAGCAGGTCGAGCATGTCCTGGGCGGTGCCCATCGGGCCCTTGATGCCGCGCAGGGGGTAGCGGGCGAGCAGCTCGGTGACCCGTCGTACGGCGATCATCAACTCATCGGCCACCGTCGCGAACCGCTTGCCGAGCGTGGTCGCCTGCGCGGCGACATTGTGGGAGCGGCCCGCCATCACGGTGGTCTCGTGCTCGGCGGCGATCCGGGCGAGCCGGGCGAGCGCGGCGATGGCGCGGTCGCGCAGCAGCTCGAGGGACTGCCTGATCTGCAGCTGCTCGACGTTCTCGGTGAGGTCGCGGCTGGTCATGCCCTTGTGGATGTGCTCGTGCCCGGCAAGCGCGCAGAACTCCTCGATCCGAGCCTTCACGTCGTGGCGCGTGATCCGCTCGCGGGCGGCGATCGAGTCGAGGTCGACCTTCTCGACGACCGCCTCGTAGTCCTCGATCACCCCGTCGGGCACCGCGACGCCGAGGTCGCGCTGGGCCCTCAGCACCGCGATCCACAGCCGCCGCTCGGTGACGATCTTGTGCTCCGGAGACCAGATGGCGGCGAGGTCGCCGCCAGCGTAGCGGGTGGCCAGGACGTTGGGGACGCTCACGCGGGCAAGGCTATCCGTCGTACGGCGTCGATCGCTCCCTGAGACGACCGTCCACCCCTTGGACAGATTCTTAGGTATGCCTTAGTCGCCCGTACCCTTGCGGTTCGCACAGCCCTGAGAGGAGCACCCATGACGCGCAGCATCCGCGTAGCGGTCGTCGGAGCCGGCCCGGCCGGGATCTACGCCGCCGACATCCTGACCAACCAGTACCCGGACGCCAGCGTCGATGTTATCGAACGCCTGCCCGCACCATATGGCCTGGTCAGGTACGGCGTGGCGCCCGATCACCCGCGCATCAAGGAGATCATCAAGGCGCTGCGACGCACGCTGGGCAAGCCGGGCGTGCGGTTCATCGGCAACGTGGAGTACGGCCGCGACCTCAAGCTCGACGCGATGCGCAGCTACTACGACGCTGTGATCTTCGCCACGGGCGCGATCGAGGACCGCGACCTCGACATCCCCGGCATCGACCTCCCGGGCAGCCACGGCGCCGCCGACTTCGTGTCGTGGTACACCGCACACCCCGACTTCCCGCAGGACTGGTCGCTCGACGCCGAGCAGGTCGCCGTGATCGGCGCCGGCAACGTCGCGCTCGACGTCGCCCGGATCCTCGCGAAGCCCGCCGACGAGCAGCTGAAGACCGAGATCCCGGCCAACGTCTACGAGGGCCTCAAGGCCAACCGCGCCAAGGACATCCACGTCTTCGCCCGCCGCGGGCCGGCGCAGATCAAGTTCTCCCCGATGGAGCTCCGCGAGCTCTCGCACTCCCCGAGCGTCGACGTCGTCGTCACCGAGGAGGGCTTCCAGATCGACGACGCCGGCCAGGCCGCGATCGCCGCGTCCAAGGGCACCCGGCTCGTCGTCGACACGCTGCTGAAGTACCTGGAGAAGGAGCCGACCGGCGCGCCGCACCGGATCCACATCCACATGTGCCAGGCGCCCGTCGAGGTGCTCGGCACCGACGGCGTGGTCGGCCTGCGCACCGAGCGCACCGAGCTGACCGGCGACGGCTCCGCGCGGGGCACCGGCGAGTACGTCGACTGGCCGGTCCAGGCCGTCTACCGCGCGGTCGGCTACCGCTCGAGCCACCTGCCCGGCGTACCGTTCGACCACGTCAACGGCGTCATCCCGAACGACGCGGGCCGGGTGCTCGACCTCGACGGCGTCGCCGTCCCGGGCGTCTACACCACCGGCTGGATCAAGCGCGGCCCCGTCGGACTGATCGGGCACACCAAGTCCGATGCCGCCGAGACCATCGCGAGCCTGCTGGCCGACCTCGACGGGCTGCCCGGCCCGGTGTGGTCCGACCCCCAGGACGTCGTGGACCACATCTTCTCCGTCGGCGCCGAGCCGACCTTCTGGGACGGCTGGGAGCGCCTCGACGCGCACGAGGTCTCCCTCGGCGCGGCCGAGGGCCGCGAGCGGGTCAAGGTCGCCGACCGCGACGAGATGCTGCGCGTCTCCCGCGGCTGACTCCCACGCCGGCACCCCTCCCCGCCTCGGCGGCTGCGGAACTGGTCTTGTTCGGCATCTCGCTCTCGCAACTGGTCTTGGATGGCAGGAAATCTCGCGGATTTGGCGCCAACCAAGACCAGTTGCGGAGGGCACCTGCCAGATGAGACCAGTTGCGAGCATGCCGTCCGGGGAAGCCTGCGGGCGCGGGCGGTCCGCCGGCTCCGCCCGCCCTGCGGAGGTACTCACGACCGCATACCGGTCGCAAGTACCTCCAAAGCGGCGCTGTGCGCGGCCAGTCAGAGGGCGCGGGCGGCGATGTCGGTGCGCCACTGGGCACCGGGGAAGCTGATGGACGCGACTCCGGCGTAAGCGAGAGCCCGGGCGTCGGCGACGTCGGAGCCCACGGCGGTGACGGCGAGCACCCGGCCGCCGGCGGTCACGAGCGAGCCGTCGTCGCGGACGGCGGTCCCGGCATGGATCACGTGGACGGCGGGGTCCTCGAGAGCCGCGGCAACCCCCGAGATCACGTCCCCGGACGAGGAGGACTCGGGATAGCCGGCGCTGGCCATCACCACCGACACCGCGGCGCCGTCGCGCCACCGGGGCGGGGCGACGGAGGAGAGGGAGCCGGTTGCCGCGGCGTACAAGAGCTCCGACAGCGGCGAGTCCAGCAGCGCCATCAGCGACTGGGTCTCGGGGTCGCCGAAGCGGGCGTTGAACTCGACGACCTTCGGCCCGGCGGAGGTCAGCGCGAGGCCCACAAAGAGCAGCCCGGAGAACGGCGTGCCGCGGCGCTCCATCTCGGCCAGCGTCGGCGAGACGACCGTCTCCATGATCTCCTCGACCAGCCCCTCGGGCGCCCAGGGCAGCGGCGTGTAGGAGCCCATGCCGCCGGTGTTGGGGCCGCCGTCGCCGTCGAAGATCCGCTTGAAGTCCTGGGCGGGCTGCAGCGGATAGCCGATCGCGCCGTCGCAGATCGCGAAGAGCGACACCTCGGGCCCGTCGAGATACTCCTCGATCACCACCCGGCCGCACGCGGACGCGTGCTGGAGCGCGGCAACGAAGTCGTCGGTGACCACGACCCCCTTGCCCGCGGCGAGGCCGTCGTCCTTCACGACGTACGGCGCGCCGAACCGCACCAGCGCCTCGGACGCCTGGTCGATCGTGGTGCAGGTGACGGACCCGGCGGTCGGCACCCCGGCAGCGGCCATGACCTCCTTGGCGAAGGACTTCGAGCCCTCCAGCCGGGCCGCCTCGGCGGTGGGCCCGAAGCACGCGACGCCGACTGCGCGGACCGCGTCGGCGACCCCAGCGACCAGCGGCGCCTCGGGGCCGACGATCACCAGGTCGACGCCGAGCGCCACGGCCAGCGCGCCGACCTGGGCGCCATCCTGCGCGTCGACGGGGTGGCAGGTGGCGACCTCGGCGATGCCCGGATTGCCGGGCGCGGCGTGCACCTCGGCGCCCTCCTCGCGGCTGAGCGCCCAGGCCAGGGCGTGCTCGCGGCCGCCGGTGCCGATCACGAGAGTCTTCACAGTGCGGGCACCTCGATCGTCTGGTCGCGGCCGGGGCCGACGCCGACGCCCCAGACCCGGGTGCCGCTCAGCTCCTCCAGGGCCCGCACGTAGCGCTGGGCGTTGACCGGGAGCTCGTCGAAGGAGCGACAGCCGGAGATGTCCTCCCACCAGCCGTCGAAGAACTCGTAGATCGGCTTCGCGTGGTGGAACTCGGTCTGGGTCATCGGCATCTCGTCGTACCGCCGCCCGTCGACCTCGTAGGCGACGCAGACGGGGACCCGCTCCCAGCTCGAGAGCACGTCGAGCTTGGTGAGGAAGAGGTCGGTCAGCCCGTTGACCCGCCCGGCGTAGCGGGCGATCACCGCGTCGTACCAGCCGCAGCGGCGGTTGCGGCCGGTGGAGACGCCGACCTCGCCGCCGACCTTCCACAGCTTCTCGCCGTCGGCGTCGAAGAGCTCGGTTGGGAACGGCCCCGAGCCGACCCGGGTGGTGTAGGCCTTGATCACGCCGATCACGCGGTCGATCCGGGTGGGGCCGATGCCGCCGCCGATGCAGACGCCGCCCGCGACCGGCGAGGACGAGGTCACGAAGGGGTAGGTGCCGTGGTCGACGTCGAGCATCGTCGCCTGCGCGCCCTCGAAGAGCACGGTCCTGCCGTCGTCGAGCGCCTTGTTGAGCAGCAGCGACGTGTCGGCGACCATCGGCCGCAACCGGTCGGCGTAGGAGAGCAGCTCCTCGACGACGACGGCGGGCTCGACGGCGCGCCGGTTGTAGGCCTTGGCGAGCAGGTGGTTCTTGGCTTCGAGCGCGCCCTCGATCTTCGCGGTCAGGATCTTCTCGTCGAAGAGGTCCGCGATGCGGACACCGAGGCGGTTGACCTTGTCGGCGTACGCCGGCCCGATGCCGCGGCCCGTCGTACCGATCTTGTTGTTGCCCAGGAACCGCTCGGTCACCTTGTCGATGGTGACGTGGTACGACGCGATGACGTGCGCGTTCGCGGAGACGACCAGCCGGTCCTCCACGCCCGTGACGCCGCGCGCCAGCAGCCCGTCAATCTCGCGGAAGAGCGCGTCGGGGGCGACGACCACGCCGTTGCCGATCACCGACGTCGCGCCGGGCGTGAGGATGCCCGACGGCAGCAGGTGCGTCGCGTAGCGCTCACCGTCGACCACGATGGTGTGGCCGGCGTTGTGGCCGCCCGAGGTGCGCACCACGAAGTCGATGGTCTCGCTGGTGGCCAGCAGGTCGGTGGCCTTGCCCTTGCCCTCGTCGCCCCATTGGGCGCCGAGCACCACGATCGCGGGCATCGCGGCCCTCCTTCGGCTCGCTCACGACATTCGCGGCCCCACGCGATCGGGTCGCGCGGGGCCAGTGGTTCGGCCAGCAACATACCCCAGCGCCCTCACCGGCTGGGTATCGTCCGAGGTGTGGAGCCGTTGATCGTCATCGCCCAGCCCTCGTCCGCGTCCGTGGGCGGGTCGGTGGGCGAGCCTGCAGGCGACGAGCCGCTGGCGGCGGCGCTGAGCCTGCTGCGCTCGCGCTGCTCGGTCGATCTGGCGACGCCGGAGAACCCGGGCGAGCTCGACGGCGTGCTGCACCGCAGCGGCGGGCGGCGCATCGTCGTCGCGGGCGGGGACGCGAGCATGCACGCGGTCGTGGACGCCCTCAACCGGCGCAACGAGCTGGCCGACGCGGTCCTCGCGCTGCTGCCGCTCGACGCGGACTGTCACTTCGCCCGCAGCCGCCAGATCCCGTCCGATCCGGTCGAGGCGGCCGCGCTGGTGCTCGACGGGCAGGTACGGCGCGTCGCGATGCTGATCGACGACCGCGGGGAGGTCGTGGTCGACCGGGTCCGCATCGGCTCGGGCCCGCGGATGTCCCGGCTCCGGCTGCACGTCGAGGTCGACCACCACGTGGTCGCGGACTTCGACCAGCAGGTGCTCGGGGTGACGCTCGCCCCCACGCCGGCCGGCCCGGTCGAGGCGACCGTGCACGACGCCTCCGGGCTGCTGCCGCGGCTCGGGTACGTCGTCGCGGGCGCCCTGCGCGCGAGCGGGATCCCCGGGGCGCGGCGCCACGCCCGGCGCGGCAGCGACCGCGGCAACGTGCGGCTCACCGGCGACGAGGTCGCCGTGCA
>JBDHZS010000061.1:0-18680 GCA_039812025.1 Nocardioides sp.
GGCGTGGGCGAGATCGCGACGACCGATCGCCGCCACTTCACCGGCGTTCGACCACGCCACGTCGACCACCTGCGCCTCCTGCCAGAGGTACTCGGATAGCCCCGGGGCCGCGGTCCCTATGATCGATGCGTGAGTCTGGGAGCCCTGGCGACAGCGACCGGCGTCGGCGTGCTCGACAAGGTGATGGCGATCCTGTGGCTCTTCGACGAGGAGACCGCCACCCTCGACGCCCGCCAGGTCGCGGAGGCGACCGGCACCACGCTGCCGACGACCTACCGCCTGCTCAAGGCGATGACCGCCCACGGGCTGCTGGTGCGCGACGGCGACGGCTTCCGGCTCGGGTTCACGCTGCTCCACCTCGGCGCGCTGGTACGACGGGGGCTGGACCTCGTCGGCGTCGCCAGGCCGCAGATGCGCGAACTGCGCGACCTGACCCGGGAGACGGTCGAGCTCCACGTCCGGGTCGGCGCCAGCCGGGTGCCGGTGCATCTGGAGATCGCCCAGCGCCCGGTCCGCACCGGCGCCGAGATCGGGGTGCCTCTGCCGCTGCACATCGGCGCCTCCGGCCGGGTGCTGCTCGCCTGGCTGCCCGAGGAGCTGAGCCTGGAGCTCGCCGCCGAGAGCGCCGAGCAGTCCGGGGACGAGCTCGATCCTCGCCTGGCCGACCGGATGCGCCGGGTCCGCTCCGACGGCTACGCGATCAGCTTCGGCGAGCGTGACCCGGAGGCGTCCTCGATCAGTGCCCCGCTGCTGGACCCCGAGGGTCGGCCGCGGGCGGCGCTGGTGGTCTCGGGCACCGTCAACCGCTTCGCCGATCCCGCCTACCGCGCCCGATTGTGCGGCGCCGTCACCGACACCGCGGCCCAGCTCAGCGGCGAGGTCGCCGCGACCTGAGGGTCCGTCCCCCACGGCGCGAACGCGCCGCCGACCGCATCCGGTCGGGACCAACTGGCGCGCGCCAGAAGTGAGGCCAGAAGTGAGGCCAGAAGTGAGGCCGGAAGTGAGGGTTGTGCACTGGCGCGCCCTGGCGATACTGTGACTGCCCTCACATGCTGGAGGAAATTCCAGAATATGGAGTGGCCTTCCACATTCTGGACCACCACCACGGAGGTAAGCCTCGGCACACACCGGCAGCGGACCACTCGCTGGGCTGCGCGTCCTGGACATGGCGACCGTGTTCGCCGGACCGTTCGCGGCAGCCCTCCTGGGCGACCTCGGAGCCGACGTGCTCAAGGTCGAGATGCCCGGCGTCGGCGATCCGCTGCGCGCCCTCGGGCCGTTCTCGGGAGACGTCTCGCTGACCTGGGCGGCCTCGGCGCGCAACAAGCGCTCGATGACCCTGGACCTGCGCACGCCCGAGGGGCAGGACATCCTGGTCCAGCTCCTCGCCGAGCAGGACATCCTGATCGAGAACTTCCGCCCCGGCACCCTGTCGCGGTGGGGCCTGCCGATCGAGCGGCTCCGCGAGCGCAACCCGGACCTGATCGTGGTCCGGGTCACCGGCTACGGACAGACGGGACCCAACGCCGGCAAGGCGGGCTTCGGCACGCCGGCGACCGCCTACAGCGGCTTCGTCTACCTCAGCGGCTTCCCCGACCGGCCGCCGGTGATGCCGTCGGTGTCGCTGGTCGACTACCTGACCGGGATGTACGCCGCGATGGGCGCCCTCGCCGCCCTGCACCAGCTCCGCGCGGGCGGCGGCCCCGACGAGGTCGACGTCGCGCTGTACGAGTCGATGTTCCGGATGCTCGAGGTCGTCGTCGCGGAGTACGACGTGTTGAAGGTCGTCCGCGAGCGCTCCGGCAACGAGCTCGCCGCCTCCGCGCCGGCAGGCATCTACGAGAGCGCGGACGGCCAGTGGATGGTGGTCGTCACCAGCACCGAGCGCACCTGGACCAGGCTGGCCACCGCGATCGACCGCACCGACATGATCACCGACCCGCGCTACGCCACCAACCGCGCCCGGCTGGAGCGCCGCCCGGAGCTGCACGAGATCATGGCCGACTGGGTCGGCGCCCGGACCCGCACCGAGGTCGAGGCGGCCCTGGCCGAGCATCAGGTCCCCTGCTGCGCGGTCTACCACGTGGCCGACATCTTCGCCGACGAGCACTACGCCGACCGGGACATGCTGGTCCAGGTCGAGCACCCCGAGCTGGGCGAGATCACGCTGCCGGGCGTGGTCCCGAAGTTCGACAAGCACCCCGGCGCGATCCGCAGCGCCGGCCCGGCGCTCGGCGAGCACACCGACGAGGTGCTCGCGAGCCTCGGCCTCGACGCCGACGCGATCGCCGGCCTGCGCGAGCGGGGGGTGGTCTGATGACGGGCACCGACGACGCCGCAACGCGGGCGGCCAACTACCGCGGCGGCTGGGGCGCGCTGCCGTTCAGCCCACCGGAATCCGTCGTGGTCCACGAGGTCGGCCCCCGCGACGGCTTCCAGCTCGAGCCGACCACGATCCCGATCGCCGACAAGGTCGCGATCATCGACGCGCTCAGCCTCACGGGGCTGTCCCGGATCCAGGTGACCTCCTTCGTCCGACCCGACGCCGTGCCGCAGCTCGCCGACGGGCCCGAGGTCGCCGCGCTGATCCGCCGCGCACCGGGGGTGGAATACACCGCGCTGGTCCCCAACGGCCGCGGCGCCGAACGCGCGCTCGCCGCCGGCCTGACCAGCTGGGAGACGATGCTGTCGGTCACCGACTCCCACTCGATCGCCAACGCCAACCGCCCCACCGAGGCCGCCTTCGAGCGGCTGCTGGACGTCTTCGAGCTGGCCCGCGCCGAGGGCACGAAGGTCGTCGGCGGGCTCGCCACCGCGCTCGGCTGCCCGTTCGAGGGACGCACCCCCTACTGGCGCGTGGCGAGGGTCGTCGACTGGTACGTCGCCCAGGGCGTCACCGAGGTGACCCTCGCCGACACCGCCGGGCTGGCCGACCCGAGCCAGGTCTACTCGATCGCACTCCGGTTGGCCGAGGACCACCCGACCCTGGCGATCACGCTGCACCTGCACAACACGCGCGGCCTCGGCATGGCCAACGTGCTGGCCGGGCTCGCCGCGGGCGTGCGCCGCTTCGACTCCTCGATCGGCGGCCTCGGCGGCTGCCCCTTCGTCCCCGGCGCGACCGGCAACATCGCGACCGAAGAGCTGGTCCACCTGCTGGCCCTGCTCGGCATCGACACCGGAGTCGACCTCGACGCGCTGCTGGCCGTCGCCCGGGGACCGGTCACAGCCGCGGTCGATCACCGGCTGGAGTCCGCATTGTCCCGGGCCGACCCGTCCTGGCATCTCATCCCCGCACCCTGCCACCAGGAGCTACCCGCTCGCTGACGGCAACAACACCCGCAAGGAGTCACCATGCAGATCCGCACCACGCTCGCGGCCGTTTCGGTCGCCGCGCTGACATTGGGCCTCGCCGCCTGCGGCGGCGACGGAGGGGGTGGCTCCGGCAACGCCGAGGACTACCCCAGCGGCCCGGTCAAGATCATCGCCCCCGCCGACCCGGGGTCCGGCTGGGACCTGACCGCGCGCGCGGTCGCCCAGGACCTCGGCAAGTCCGGCATCGTCACCACCCCGCTCCCGGTCGAGAACCGCCCCGGCGCCGTCGGCACGGTCTTCCTCGCCCAGATGGTGGAGCAGAACAAGGGCGACGACGACATCATCGCGGTCACCTCGCTCGCGATGATGGTCAACACCGCGCTCGGCCAGACCGACTACTCCTACGAGGACGTCACGATGCTGGCCTCGCTGGCCGCCGAGCACTACGTGGTGGTCGCCGCCGCCGACAGTGAGTTCAAGGACCTCGGCGACGTGGTCGACGCGATCAAGGCGGACCCGGGCTCGGTGCCGGTCGGCGCCGCGACCGACGACCAGTTCCCCTTCAGCCTGATCGTCCACGCGGGTGAGGGCGACGCCTCGAAGATCAACTACGTCGCCTACGAGGGCGGCGGCGAGCAGAGCACCGCGCTGCTCACCGGCGACATCAAGGTCGCCGTCGCCGGCTACAGCGAGTTCGCTCCCCTGCTCGAGGCGGGCGAGGTGACCGGCCTGGCCATCGTCGCGCCCGAGGCCGTCGAGGGCGTCGACATGCCGACCGCCCTGGAGCAGGGCTTCGACGTGACGATCGAGAACTGGCGCGGTCTGTACGGCCCGCCGGAGATGCCCGACTACGCCGTCGACTTCTGGACCGACGCGCTCGGTCAGCTGGTCGAGAGCGACGAGTGGGCCGCCACCCTCGAGAAGAACCAGTGGTCCCCGCTCTTCCTGACCGGTGAGGAGTTCGACGCCTACCTGGCCGACTCCCAGGAGCAGGTCAACACCGGCATGGAGCTGGTCTCCGGCGGTGGCCGGTGACCGGCGACGGACCGGGGCCCGAGCCTCCCGCGGCGGCGGACGCCGCCGCGGAGGCGAAGGCCGGCCCGTTCTCGGGAGACCGGGGCACCGGCCTCATCGTCGCGGCCTTCGGCATGGTGCTGTTGGTTGCGGCGATGCTGATCGACGCCCCGGCCCGCCCGAGTCCCGGCATCGGTCCGAGGCTGATCCCCGGCCTGCTGGCCGTGGGCCTGATCGGATGCGGGCTGGCACTCGCCTTCATGCCCAAGTCCAAGGGCGAGGCCGGCGTCGGGGACCAGGTCGCGGAGATGATGGCCGAGGAGCCGGTCCACTGGACCAGCATCGCGATCGTCTCCGCGATGTTCGTCGCCTACGCGCTCACCTTCGAGTTCCTGGGTTTCGTGCTGTCGACGGCGGGCTTCCTGCTGGCGACGACGATGTACGTCGACCACACCAAGTGGCGGCGCAACCTGATCTACTCGATCGCCTTCTCCGCGCTCGTCTACTGGATCTTCACCAGACAGCTGAGCGTGAGTCTGCCTTCCGGAATCCTGGGGTGGTGAGTCATAGATGCCTTTAGTGCACTGATGTCGGGTCTGGCCATGGCGGCCACACCCGAGAACCTGATGTTCGTCCTCATCGGCGTGCTGACCGGCACCGTCGTCGGCGTGCTGCCGGGCCTCGGCCCGATCACGGCGATCGCGCTGCTGATCCCGCTCTCCTTCGGCATGGAGCCGGCCCAGGGCCTGATCCTGCTCTGCGGGGTCTACTACGGGGCGATGTACGGCGGGTCGATCACCTCGATCCTGATCCGGACACCCGGTGAGGTGGCCTCGGCGGTCACCGCGCTCGAGGGCTACGAGATGGCCAAACGCGGGCAGGCCGGCGCCGCGCTGGCGACGTCCGCCGTCGGCTCCTTCATCGGCGGCATCGCCGCGATCATCGGTCTGGTGTTCTTCTCGCCGCTGCTGCTCGACGTCGCCACGGCGTTCGGGGCGGCGGAGTACACCATCCTGCTGGCCGGCGCGCTGCTGCTCACCGGCACCCTGGTGGCGGGCTCGAAGCTCAAGGCGAGCATCGCGATCCTGGTCGGCATGGTGTTCGGCGTCATCGGCCTGGACCCCCAGGACAACGTCGAGCGATGGACCTTCGGTCTGCTGGAGCTCAACGACGGCGTCGACATCGCGTTGCTCGCGATGGCGCTCTTCGCCGTGCCCGAGGCGCTCCACCACCTCGCGATGCGCGAGCGGAAGCCGTCGAGCAGGCTGAAGGTGAAGAACGCGTGGATGACCAAGGAGGACCTGCGCAGGTCCGCCGGTCCCTACGCGCGCGGCACCTTCCTCGGGTTCTTCTCGGGCCTGATGCCCGGCCTCGGCCCGGCGCTGGGCTCGTTCGCGAGCTACGCGCTGGAGCGCAAGATCGCCCCGCCCGACCGCAAGAAGCTCTTCGGTCACGGCGCGATCGAGGGCGTCGCCGGTCCGGAGACCGCCAACAACGCAGGCGTCGGCGGCGCGATGGTGCCGATGCTCGCGCTGGCGATCCCCGGCTCCGCGACCACCGCGCTGCTGCTGTTCGTCTTCCAGATGTACGGCCTGCAGCCCGGTCCGCAGCTCTTCGAGCGCAACCCGGACCTGGTGTGGACCATCGTGGCCAGCATGGTGATCGGCAACGTCATGTTGCTGGTCCTCAACCTGCCGATGGTGCGGCTCTTCGTCCAGTTGCTGAAGGTGCCGCCGCCGCTGCTCTACGCCGGTGTCCTGGCGTTCTGCATGCTCGGCGCCTGGGCGCTGACGTTCAGCCTCTTCAGCCTGGTGATGCTGCTGGTGGTCGGTCTCGCCGGCTACTGGATGCAGGAGCACGGCATCCCGCTCGCGCCGGCGATCATCGCGGCCGTGCTGGTGCCGCTGCTGGAGCAGAGCACCCGGCGGGCGCTGGTGATCAGCAACGGCGACTGGTCGGTCTTCGTGACCCGGCCGCTCTCGCTGACCCTGCTGATCATCATTGCCGCGGCGGCGTTCTCGCCGCTGATCGTCAAGCTGGTCCGCAGCGTCCGGACGTCTGAGAAGAGCGTCGACTTCTAAACCCGTCCCCCACCCTGGCGGCCCCCGGGCCCGTCGCGAACCACTGCAGACCGCGACGGGCTCGGGGGTTGCCGCGTCCGGGACCCGATAGGTTGCCCTCATGGAGGAGGCCCCGCCCGGACGGCTCCGCGACGCGGAGCGCACCCGCGCCGAGATCCTCCAGGTCGCGACCGAGGCGTTCGCCGAGCACGGCCTCGCGGGCGCCCGCGTGGACGACATCGCGCGCCGTACCCGCACGACGAAGCGGATGATCTACTACTACTTCGGCAGCAAGGAGCAGCTCTACCGGGCCGTGCTGGCGGAGGCCTACCAGGGCATCCGGGTGGCCGAGCGGCAACGCGGCCTCGACGGCCTCGCTCCCCTCGACGCGGTGCGGGCGGTCGCCGAGCTGACCTTCGACCACCACCTGGCGCATCCGGAGTTCATCCGGCTGGTCTCGATCGAGAACATCCACCGCGGCGAGCACCTGCGCCACCTGGAGTCGCTGCGCGAGCTGGGCACGCCGGCGCTGGCGGTGCTCGAGCGGATCCTGGCGGCCGGCCAGCGCGACGGCACCTTCCGCCAGGGCGTGGACGCCCTCGACGTCCACGTCGTGATCAGCAGCTTCTGCGTCTTCCAGGTCGCCAACCGCGCCACCTTCGGCCAGCTCTTCGACCGAGACATGGGCGAGGCCGGGGTACGACGCCGGCACCGGGCGATGCTCGGCGACGTCGTGGTCGGCTGGCTGCGGGCCTGACGCTGCCCCGTCCCGCGTCCCAGCCGGCGTGTGACCGGCTTCACAGCATCGTCACAACCACGGTATAACTACCCGGATAGTTCACGACGAGGGAGCAGCACATGGCACAGTCCGGCCGCAGGCAGGTCCAGACGCGGGCGCTGCCCGACGCGCCGCCACTGATGAAGATGGTCGGCCCCGGCGTGATCACCGTCGGGATCGGCATGGCGGCCGGCGAGTTCATCCTGTGGCCCTACGCCACGATGAACCACGGCCTGAGCCTGCTGTGGCTGGCCGTCGTCACGCTGGGCGTCCAGTTCGTGGTCAACATGGAGATCGAGCGCTACACCCTCGCCACCGGTGAGACCGCGGTGCAGGGCTTCAGCCACTTCTGGAAGCCGTGGGGCCTGCTGATCTGCCTCGCGGGCCTCTTCCAGTACGCCTTCCCCGGCTGGGCCACCAGCGCCGCGGCGGTCACCGTGCTCCTGACCGGCGGCAGCCCGAAGTGGGTCGCGATCGGCGCGCTGATCATCATCGGCCTCGTGCTCACCACCTCGCCGGTGATCTACACCCTCGTCGAGCGGGTGGAGTTCTTCAAGGTCGGCGCGACGATCCTCTTCCTGATCGTCGTGCTCACCAGCGTGATCACGCTGACGACCTGGGGCGACGCGGCCACGGCCGTCGTCACCGACTTCGGCCAACTCCCCGACGGGGTGGCGATCACCCTGGTGCTGAGCCTGCTGGGCGCGGCCGGCGCGGGCGGCGTACACAACCTGGTCATCAGCAACTGGGTCCGGGACAAGGGCTACGGCATGGGCGCTCACGTGCCCCGGCTGACCTCGGCCCTCACCGGCAAGGAGGAGACCGGCTCCGCCGAGGCCTTCGAGTTCCCGCAGGACGAGGAGAACCTCGCCCGCTGGGCCGTGTGGTGGCGGCGCGCCAACATCGAGCAGTTCGTGAGCTTCTTCGTGATCTGCCTGGCCACGATCTCGATCATGAGCCTGCTGGCCTACGAGACGATCTTCGGCAAGGCGCTGGGCGACGCGGCGGACGCGGCCTTCCTCAACGCCCAGGGCGAGGTGCTCGGCGACATGGTCGGCGAGTGGTTCCGGGTCTTCTTCTTCGTCGTCTGCTCGATCTCGCTCTTCGCCGCGGCGCTCGGCCTGCTCGACGTCATCGGCCGGCTCGTGACCGACGTGCTGCGCACCAACTACCTCGCCGGCAGCGAGCGGTGGACCGAGAGCCGCCTCTACTTCGCGGTCGTGTGGCTCGAGATCGCGCTGGGCACGCTGATCCTGACCGCCGGGCTCACCCAGCCGCTGGTGCTGCTCACGATCTCCACCTGCGCGGCGTCGGTCGTGACGTTCTTCTACTCCGGCCTGCTGATCCAGCTCAACCGCAGCGACCGGCTGCCGGCGGCGATCCGGCTGCGCGGCGTGCGGCTGGCGGGCATGGTCTTCGCGCTGCTCTTCTACGGCTTCTTCGCCTGCCTGCTTGTGGTGCACACGGTGAGGTCTAACTTCTTCTAGTGACGATCTCGACCCGGCCGGGCAAGTCCTGGCTGCTGGGGCTGGTGGGCGCCCGGATCTCGGCCTCCCTCTCCCCCGCGCTGCACGAACGGGAGGCGGCCGCGGCCGGGCTGCACCTGAGCTACCGGCTGATCGACGTCGAGCCGCTCGGGATGGGTACGGCGCAGCTGCCCGAGCTCCTGGAGTGGGCCACGCGGCTGGGCTTCGACGGCCTCAACGTCACCCACCCCTTCAAGCAGGCCGTCGTCCCCCTGCTCGACGAGGTCTCCGAGGAGGCCGCCGACCTCGGCGCGGTCAACACGGTCGTCCTCCGAGACGGCAAGACGCTGGGCCACAACACCGACTGGTCGGGCTTCTCGCGCGCCTTCCGCAAGGAGCAGCCGGACGCCGTCGAGGACCGGGTCGCGCTCGTCGGCGCGGGTGGCGCCGGGGCCGCGGTCGGCTACGGCCTGCTCGCCCAGGGCGCGGAGCTGGTCACCCTGTACGACGTCGACCACGAGCAGGCCCGCGTCTGCGCCCTGCGCCTGGCCAAGCGGTTCGGCGAGGACCGGGTCCGGGCGGTGGCCGACATCGACGAGGCATTCGCCGGCGCGCACGGGATGGTCAACGCCACCCCTCTCGGGATGCTCGGCTACCCCGGGCTGCCGATCCCCGGCCGGCTGGTGCGCCCCGAGCTGTGGGTGGCCGACGTCGTCTACTTCCCGCTCGAGACCGAGCTGGTCCGGCTGGCCACCGAGCGCGGCTGCCGCGTGGTCCGCGGCGGCGGCATGGCCGTGGGCCAGGCGATCGGCGCGTTCGAGCTCTTCACCGGCCGGGTCGGCGACGCCGCCCGGATGGCCGCCCACTTCCGGGAGCTGACCACCCCCTGACTCCCCTCGACCGCAACTGGTCTTATCTGGCGGCCCCTCCTCGCAACTGGTCTCATATGCCGCGGATACTCGCCAGTAACCTGCCATCTGACCACCAGTTCCGCGGCGGGGTCTCGCCGTCGAGCCGAACAGCTGATGAAGGTTAGGTACGGCTAATGTTTGCCGGGTGAGCGTCGTACCGCCGGCGGGGCGGAAGCTCCTGGGGCTGCTCCTGGTCGTGGCCGCGCTGGCGGTCGTGATCCCGGCGAGCCTCGCCATCGGGGCGAACCCGCTGCCGCTGGCGGACGTGTGGCGCGGGCTGTGGCACCCCGACGACTCCGAGGCCTCCATCATCGTGTGGACCCTGCGGGTGCCGCGCACGATCCTGGCGATCGTGGCGGGCATGGCGGCGGGCGTCGCGGGCGCCCTGATCCAGGCGATCACCCGCAACCCGCTGGCCGACCCCGGGATCCTCGGGGTCGACGCCGGGGCGGGGTTCGCGGTCACGATCGGCGTCGGCTTCTTCGGGGCCACCTCGATCGATGAGTTCATCTGGTTCGCGTTCCTCGGTGCGATGGCGGCCACCGTGGCGGTCTACCTGATCGGCTCGGCCGGGCGCGGCGCGGCCTCGCCCGTGCAGCTGGTGCTCGCCGGCGTGGCGCTCGGCGCCGTCCTCGGCGGCATCGCCACCTTCCTGACGCTCATCGACGAGGACACGTTCGCGCGGCTGCGCACCTGGGGCCTGGGGTCGGTGACGGCCGCCACGCTGGAGGAGACGATGACCGTGCTCCCCTTCCTCACCCTGGGCCTGGCGCTGGCGCTGGTGGTCGCGGGCTCGCTCAACGCGGTCGCACTCGGCGACGACCTGGCGACCTCGCTGGGCGCGAGCGTGCTGCGCACCCGGATCCTCGGCATCGTCGCCGTCACCCTGCTCGCGGGTGGCGAGACCGCGCTGACCGGCGGGATCGCCTTCGTCGGCCTGATGGTGCCGCACGTGGTCCGCTGGTTCACCGGACCGGACCAGCGGTGGATCCTCGCCTTCACGATCATCACCGCGCCCGTGATCGTGCTCGCCGCCGACATCCTCGGCCGCGTCATCGCCCGGCCCGCGGAGATCCAGGTCGGCATCCTCACCGCGGTCATCGGCGCCCCGGTGCTGATCATGCTGGTGCGCCGGAGAACGGCGAGTGGCCTATGACTCGCATCGACTTCGGGTACGCCCACCACGAGCTGCGGCTGGGGCGGTCGGTCGCCATCCGGCTCCGGACGCGGAGCATCGTGGTGAACGTCGTACTCGCCGTCCTCACCCTCGCGCTGGCCCTGGTCGCGATCGGGCTCGGCGACTACCCGCTCTCCCCCGGCGAGGTGGTGGCCGCGCTCGTGGGCCGCGGCGAGGAGTTCCACCGGATGATCGTGGTGGAGTGGCGGCTGCCGGTGCTGATCGCCGCGATCGTCTTCGGCGCGTTGCTCGGCGTCGGCGGGGCCGTTTTCCAGTCGCTGACCCGCAACCCGCTCGGCTCCCCGGACATCATCGGCTTCGACGCGGGCGCCTACACCGCGGTGACGGTGACGATGCTGATGCTTCAGGTGCGCGACTACTGGTCGATCGCGGCGGCCGCGATCCTCGGCGGCCTGCTGACGGCGCTGGCGGTCTACGTGCTCGCCTACCGCCGGGGCGTGCAGGGGTTCCGGCTGATCATCGTCGGGATCGGCGTCTCGGCGATGCTCGGCTCGGTGAACTCCTACCTGATCACGCGCGCCGAGGTCGAGGACGCGATCATGGTCGGCTTCTGGAGCGCCGGCTCGCTCGGTCGGGTCGACTGGCCGCGCCTGGCGCCGTCGCTGGTGCTCGCGGCGCTCACGCTGCTCGCGGTCGCGGCGCTGGCCCCCGCGCTGCGGCAGCTGGAGCTGGGCGACGACGCGGCGCTCGCGCAGGGCGTCAACGCCAACCGGGCGCGCGTCGGGCTCCTGGTCGCGGGCGTGGCCGCCGCCGCGCTGGTCACCGCGGCCGCGGGTCCGATCGGCTTCATCGCGCTGTGCGCGCCGCAGATCGCGCAGCGGGTCGCCCGCACGCCCGGGGTGTCGGTCACCGCGGCGGCCTTCATGGGCGCGGCGCTCCTCACCGCGGCCCAGTTCGCTTCCCTGGCGATCGCGCAGTTCTATCGCGCGATCCCGGTCGGCCTGATCACCGTCTGCCTCGGCGGCGTCTACCTGATCTGGCTCCTGATCCGAGAGACGAGGCGTGCCGTGTGACCCGCCGGCCTCAGACGGCGAACTCTGCGGACTCGGCGGCCAGCAGGACGGCGCCGAGCAGCGGGGCGGTCTCCCCGAGCTCGCCCGCCACGAGGGGGACGTCGCCGTTGAGATCGAGGGCGTGGCGGCGGAGCGCGACGCGCGCCGGCTCCAGGATGAGCTCCCCCGCGATCGCCATCTCGCCACCGAGGACGACGAGGCTGGGGTTGAGCAGGTTGACCATGCTCGCGATGCCCCAGCCGAGGTGAAGGCCGGTGTCCTCCAGGGCCCGCCGCGCCGCCGCGCTGCCGTCGCCGGCGGCCCGGACGATCTGTTCGAGCGAGGCGCCCGGAAACTGGCCGACCAGCATGTTCTGCACGGTCGAGGTCGAGACGTAGGCCTCCAGGCAGCCGCGGCTGCCGCAGCGGCACACAGGGCCCTGGTCCACGACGGTCAGGTGCCCGATCTCGCCGGCGGTCCCGGTGCTGCCCCGGAAGAGCTCGTTGTCGACGATGATGCCGGCGCCGATGCCGGAGGCGAGCTTGATGACGACCGCGTCCGAGTGGCCGCGGGCCGCGCCGCGACGGTGCTCGGCGAGCGCACCGAGGTTGGCGTCGTTCTCGACGTGGACGGGGACGCTCCAGCGATCCTCCGCCGTGCGCTTGGGGTCGATGCCGACCCAGCCGGGGAGGATGGCCGTCGACCTGACGACGCCGCGGTCGATCGGGACGGGCAGTCCGAGGCCGACGGCGAGCACCTCGCCGGGCGCCCGGCCGGCCTCGGTCAGCAGTTCGCAGAGCATCGCGTCCGCCTGGGCCAGCCCGTCGTCGTAGGGGTGATCGGGCGCGATCGCGACGCGGCGGTGGCCGATCACGGACGCGGCGAGATCCGCCACGGCGACGCTCAGGTGGGTGTGCCCGAAGTCCACCCCGGCGACGACACCGACCTTCTCCGAGAACCAGACCGTGGTCCCCCGACGACCGCTGCCGGCACGCGTCTCGACGACGCCGGCCGAGGCGAGCTCGCGCACGATGCTGGAGACGGTCGCGGGCGCCAAGCCGGTGACCCGCGCCAGCTCGGCCTGGGTGAGGTCCCGGCCGGCCTCGGAGCGAGGCGGCCTCGGCGAGCGGAGCGCGTCCAGGACGCGGTGCTGGTTGGCCGAGCGGAGGGTGGCGGTCGAGCCGGGCGCGCCGGTGCGCCAACTGGGTCCAGACATGGGAGCAGTGTGGCGCCCCAGCGCCGTAATGTTCAATTCTCGAACATTTTGGCGGGACAAGCCTGGGTGATGCAGGAATTTACTTCTGACTCTTGACGACTAATGCGTGACCTTGGACACTCTTCCGGAGGTTCATTGTCGGGACCCAAGGACTGACCCCACATCAAGGAGCAATACATGCGGTACATCACGAAGCGGGCCGGCGGGCGGATCGCGGCCATCGGCTCCCCGCCCTGATGGCGACTCTCGGTCTGGCGGCGTGCGGCGCCAACGACGGCGGGGGTGACGGGGAGGCTTCCGACAACGGGAACGGAGACTCGGCGGGCGCCACCATCGCACTGCTGCTTCCGGAGTCGAAGACGACTCGCTACGAGGCGTTCGACCGGCCCCTCTTCGAGGCCAAGGTCGCCGAGCTCTGCCCAGACTGCAGCGTCGACTACTACAACGCCGATCAGGACGAGGCCAAGCAGCAGCAACAGGTCGACTCCGCGCTCTCGAAGGATGCGAAGGTGATCGTGCTCGACCCGGTCAACGGCGGGGGCGCGGGCGGCATGGTGCAGTCCGCCCAGGACGCGGGCGCCACCGTGATCGCCTACGACCGGTTCATCGCCGAGGCCGACTACTACATGTCCTTCGACAACAACACCGTCGGCCAGATGCAGGCCGAGGCGCTCGTCGACGCGATGGGCGACAAGGGCAACATCCTCATGCTCAACGGCGCCCCGAGCGACCCCAACGCCGCGCAGTTCAAGGCCGGCGCCCACAGCGTGCTCGACGAGAGCGGGGTCAAGATCCTCGCGGAGTACGACAACCCGGACTGGAGCCCCGACAACGCGCAGTCCTGGACGACCGACCAGCTCGGGAAGTTCGACGCCTCCGAGATCAACGGCGTGTACGCCGCCAACGACGGCCAGGCCGGCGGCGTGGTGGCGGCGTTGACCGGCGCGGGCGTGAGCGCCGACAAGCTGCCTCCCATCACCGGGCAGGACGCCGAGATCGCGGCGATCCAGCGGATCCTCGCTGGCGAGCAGGCGATGACCATCTACAAGCCGATCGCCATCGAGGCGGAGACCGCGGCGGAGGTCGCGGTCGCGCTGGCCGGCGGCGAGGACGTCGGAGAGACCACCGACTACGAGGGCGTCCCGTCGTTCATCTTCGACCCGATCGTGGTCACCCAGGACAACGTGGCCGACACGGTGATCGCGGACGGCTTCTACGGCGCGGACGACATCTGCACGGGCGAGTACGCCGACGCGTGCACGGCGGCCGGCATCGAGTGATGTCCGACCCCACCACCACCGGCGGTCCCTCCTCGCGAGGGGCCGCCGGTGGCCCGCCCGGCGACACCGTGTTGTCGCTGACCGGGGTGAACAAGAGGTTCGGCGCCGTCCAGGTCCTCACCGACATCCACCTCGAGGTGGCCGCCGGCGAGGTGGTCGCCCTCGTCGGGGACAACGGCGCCGGGAAGTCGACGCTGGTGAAGATCATCTGCGGCGTCTACCAGGCCGACGGCGGCGAGATCCGCTTCGCCGACCGGGTGATCGACATCAGCGGGCCGAGCGAGGCGCAGGCCCTCGGCATCGCGACCGTTTTCCAGGACCTGGCGCTGTGCGACAACCTCGACGTGGTCGCGAACCTCTTCCTCGGGCAGGAGAAGCACAAGGGACTCGTCCTCGACGAAGTCACCATGGAGAAGGAGGCCTGGCGCCTGCTGCGCTCGCTGTCGGCGAAGATCCCGTCGGTGCGGATCCCGATCGCCGCCCTCTCCGGTGGCCAGCGGCAGACCGTGGCGATCGCGCGCAGCCTGGTGGGCTCCCCGAAGGTCGTGATGCTCGACGAGCCCACCGCCGCCCTGGGCGTCGCCCAGACCGCGGAGGTCCTCAACCTGATCGAGCGACTCCGCGACCAGGGCCTGGGGGTCATCGTCATCAGCCACAACATGGCCGACGTCCAAGCCGTCGCCGACCGCATCGTCGTCCTCCGGCTCGGGCGCAACGCGGCCGAGTTCCGCGTGGAGGAGGCGACCACCGAGGAGCTCGTGGCGGCGATCACCGGCGCCTCGGACAACGTGGTCGCCGCGCGCGCGGAGCGCCGGGGCGGCGCGCCCGAGGGAGAAGGACGAGGATGACCACCGACCAGCAGGACCAGGCCGATCCGACCGCCGCGTCGGCGGTCGCGGCCGACCTCGCCGACGAGCGGCTCATCCGCAGCCAGGGAGTCGGGGGCTACCTCCACCTGTTCCTGAACCGCCTCAAGGGCGGCGAGTTGGGCAGCCTGCCCGTCGTCATCGGGCTGATCGTGATCAGCCTGGTCTTCTACTCGATCGAACCCCGCTTCCTCTCGTCGTTCTCGGTCACCAACATGCTGCAGTTCGCGGCGCCGGTCGGGATCATCGCGCTCGGCATCGTGCTCGTCCTGCTGCTCGGCGAGATCGACCTGTCAGTGGGCTCCGTCTCTGGGCTGTCCGCGGCCGTGATGGCCGTGCTCGTGGTGAACCAGGGGTGGTCGACCACGGCCGGCATGATCGCCGGCGTGCTGACCGGGCTGGCGATCGGCGCGCTGTACGCCGTCCTCTACACCGTCGTCGGCGTGCCCAGCTTCGTCTTCTCGCTCGCGGGTCTCCTCGGCTTCCAGGGAGCCCTGCTCTACGTGCTCGGCTCTCAGGGCACCCTCAATCTCCCGAACGACTCCTGGCTGGTGCAGTTCGCCCGCACCAAGTTCCTCACCGGCGTCCCGTCGTACCTGCTGGTCGTCCTCGTCGCTGCGGCGTACCTGCTGGCGCAGATGTACGGCCGCTCCCGCCGCCAGGCCGCCGATCTCAGCACGCCGCCGCTCGGGCTGGTCCTGGTCAGGGCCGGTGCGCTCGCGATCGGGGGGCTGGGCCTGGTCTGGTACGTCCAGCAGGCGAGCGGGCGGGGCATCGGCTACCTGGTGCTGCTCTTCGCTACGCTCGTCGTGCTGATGGACCTCGCCTTGCGCAAGACGGCCTGGGGCAGGCACGTCTTCGCGGTCGGCGGCAACGAGGAGGCGGCCCGGCGCTCCGGCATCAAGGTCGGGCGCGTCTACTTCTCGGTGTTCGCGCTCTGCTCGATGCTGGCCTCGCTCGGCGGCCTGATGGCCGCCGCGCAGCTGACCTCGGTCTCCCAGGCCAGCGGGACCACCGACACCAACCTGACCGCGATCGCCGCGGCGGTGATCGGCGGGACCAGCCTCTTCGGCGGTCGCGGCTCGGCCTACGCCGCCATGCTCGGCATCATCGTCCTCCAGGCGATCCAGAGCGGCCTCAACATCGTCGGCGTCGACTCCTCGGTGCGGTTCATGGTCACCGGCGGAGTGCTGCTGCTCGCGGTCGCCATCGACTCCGTCTCGCGGCGGGCGCGTACGTCGAGTGGTCGCGGCTGACGCCCGGCCACCTGGGTCCTGGACAATATCCGTCATGACCTCATCCCACGCCGGCGGCGCCCGCCTCATGGCCGAGGCGGCCACCATCGGCTACGACAAGCGCGTCGTCAGCGACGCCCTCTCCGTGCAGATCCCCGACCGGTCGTTCACGGTCATCGTCGGCCCCAACGCGTGCGGCAAGTCCACGCTGCTGCGGGGGCTGTCCCGGCTGCTCAAGCCCAGCCGGGGCCGGGTGGTGCTCGACGGCGCGGACATCCGGTCCTACCCGGCCAAGGAGGTGGCGCGACGGCTCGGGCTGCTCCCCCAGGCCTCGCTCGCCCCCGACAGCATCCGCGTCGCGGACCTGGTCGCGCGGGGCCGCTACCCGCACCAGAAGCTGATCCGGCAGTGGACGGCCACCGACGAGCACGCGGTCGCCTCGGCGATGGCCGCCACCGGCGTCACCGACCTGTCCGGACGCCTGGTCGACGAGCTCTCCGGCGGGCAGAAGCAGCGGGTGTGGGTCGCGATGGCGCTCGCGCAGGAGACCGGGATCCTGCTGCTGGACGAGCCCACCACCTTCCTCGACATCACCCACCAGATCGAGCTGCTCGAGCTCTTCACCGACCTGCACCGCGACGGGCGCACCCTCGTTGCGGTGCTCCACGACCTCAACCACGCCGCCCGGTATGCGACCCACCTGATCGTGATGAAGGACGGCCGGGTCGTCGCCGAGGGCCGCCCGTCCGAGGTGGTCACCGCCGAACGGGTGCAGGAGGTCTTCGGGCTGCGCTGCCTCGTCGTACCCGACCCCGTCGCCGGGACCCCGCAGGTCGTGCCGCTGGGCCGGGACCGGTAGTCACGAGCCGGGGCGGTATTCGAAGCGGATCCGCCGGGCGGCGACGTCGGCGACGGTGAGCTCGACGTCGACCTCCTCGCCCAGCGGGAGGCCCGCCTCGGCGGTCACCTTGGCCTCGATCGCCGGCTCCTCGACGGTGACCGTCCCGGCGCGCCCGGTCTTGGTGTCGACGTCGACGATCACGCCGGCGAAGGACTCCCCCACCCGGCCGGCCAGCACGCCGGCCTCGACCAGGTCGACGATCGCGTTCTCATACCGGCTCGCCACCCGCGACGAGGCCCGCATCGCCTCGGGCAGGTCGGGGAGCCGCTCGGTCACCCAGTCGGGCACGGGTACGTCGCCGCAGACCGCGACGCAGATCTCGCCGGCGTACCGGTCGATCAGCCGCCGCAGCGGCGCGGTGACATGGGCGTACTCGCTCGCCAGGCCCGCGTGGCCCAGGGTCGCGGCCGCCGGGCCGATCGGCGGGGCGTCGAAGGCGAGGTATCCGCTGCCGCGGAGCAGGCGGGTGCAGGCGACCACCATCGCGGCGTGGGCCGGCCGCTCGGGGTCGAGGGCGCGGATGAAGGCCGGGTAGTCCTCGGCCGCGGGCCAGTCGATCCGCAGCGCCTCGGCGGTCCGGCGCAGGCGGTCCACGTCGCGCGGATCGGCGGGCGGCAGGGTCCGCAGCACGCCGATCCCGGCCCTGGTCATCATCCGCGCCGCCGCGAAGCCGGCCAGCAGCGAGATCTGCGCGTTCCACTGCTCGACGGGCAGCAGGGCCCGGTAGGAGAGCGTCCAGTGGTCGCCGTCGGCGTCGATCGTCTGGTCCGGGAGCGGCAGCGACACGCCGCCGCGCGCGGCCTCGGCGGCGAGCCGCAGCTCGCCGACCTCCTTCAGGAGCTGGAGCGACTCCCCCGCAACGGCACCGTCGATCGCGCGCTGCACGCCCGGGTAGTCGAGCTTCGCGCGCGAGACGACCCTGGCCCGCTCCACCCAGGCGTCGGTGGTCTCCCCCGAGGAGTCGAGCCGGATCGTCCACAGCAGCGCCGGCCGGATCCGGTCGGGCAGCAGCGAGCCGGCGTCCTCGGAGATCGCCTTCGGGTGCAGCGGGACCTTGGAGTCGGCGCCGTAGAGGGTGAGCCCCCGCCTGTTGGCCTCGAGGTCGATCGGGTCGCCGGGCGCCACGAATGCCGCGACGTCCGCGATCGCGTACGACACGACGTACCCGTCCTGATCCCGCGCGATGTGCAGCGCCTGGTCGAGGTCGAGCGAGCCCGGCGGGTCGATCGTGACCAGGGGCAGGTCGGTGCGATCCAGCTCCGGGAGCCTGGGCCGGGCCGCGGCCTCGGCGGCGGCGTGCTCGACCTCGGGCGGGAACGCCGGGGTGACCTGCAGCTCGGTCTGGATCGCCGCGATCCCCTCGCGCAGCGTCTGGGCGGCCACCGAGTGCGACGGCACGTCCCCGACGTGCACCACGCGGCTGCTGGCCATGCCCGAACCATAGCGCC
>JBDHZS010000062.1:0-18075 GCA_039812025.1 Nocardioides sp.
CCGAGGCCGATACCCCACCGAACGTATGACGTCCCGCGGGGAGCGCCCAGGACGTCATACGGATCGTTGCCGATAGCCCCCAGTTCGTATGACGTCCGGGAGGGCAGGGCAGAAGCGAGTGCTTCTGCACTCACGTGGTGAGTGCAGAGGCACACAGTCCTCTGAGGCTGTACGACGCGGCGCCCGCTGAGGCGGCGGAAGGCGCTGGAGAAAGGCACCGCTGACTCTGTCGCCGACTCCGGCTAGTGTGGCCAGCGACCACACCGACGTCGGCCCAGGAGGCACCACAGTGGCATCCATCGCAGCAGTCGCCGCCCGCGAGATCCTCGATTCGCGCGGCAACCCCACCGTCGAGGTCGAGGTCGCTCTCGACGACGGCGCCTTCGGCCGCGCCGCCGTGCCGAGTGGCGCCTCGACCGGCGCCTTCGAGGCGGTCGAGCTCCGTGACGGCGACGGCCGCTTCGGCGGCAAGGGCGTGGCCAAGGCCGTCGGCTCCGTGGTGGAGCAGATCGCGCCGGTGATCGTGGGCCTGGAGGCCGACGACCAGCGCGAGGTCGACCAGGCGATGCTCGACCTCGACGGCACCCCCAACAAGGCCAACCTGGGTGCCAACGCCGTGCTCGGCGCCTCGCTCGCCGTCGCCAAGGCGGCCGCAGAGTCCGCCGGCCTGCCGCTCTACCGGTACCTCGGCGGCCCCAACGCGCACGTGCTCCCGGTGCCGATGATGAACATCCTGAACGGCGGCGCCCACGCGGACACCAACGTCGACGTGCAGGAGTTCATGATCGCCCCGATCGCGGCCCCGTCCTACCCCGAGGCCGTGCGCCAGGGGGCGGAGGTCTACCACGCGCTGAAGTCGGTGCTGAAGAAGAAGGGCCTCGCCACCGGCGTCGGCGACGAGGGCGGCTTCGCCCCCGACCTGCCCAGCAACGCCGCCGCGCTGGACCTGATCGGTGAGGCGGTCGCCGCCGCCGGGCTGACGCTCGGCACCGACATCGTCTTCGCGCTCGACGTCGCCGCGACCGAGTTCCACTCCGACGGCGTCTACACCTTCGAGGGCAAGGCCCGCAGCACCGACGAGATGATCGCCTACTACGCGGAGCTGGCCTCGGCGTACCCGATCGCCTCGATCGAGGACCCGCTGGACGAGGACGACTGGGCCGGCTGGAAGGCCATCACCGACGGGATCGGCGCCACCACCCAGATCGTCGGCGACGACCTCTTCGTCACCAACGTGGAGCGGCTGCGCCGAGGCATCGAGGGCGGCCAGGCCAACGCGCTGCTGGTCAAGGTCAACCAGATCGGCTCGCTCACCGAGACGCTGGACGCGGTCGAGCTCTCCCACCGCAGCGGCTTCAAGTGCATGATGAGCCACCGCTCCGGCGAGACCGAGGACACCACGATCGCCGACCTGGCCGTCGCCACCAACTGCGGCCAGATCAAGACCGGTGCCCCAGCCCGCTCCGACCGGGTCGCGAAGTACAACCAGTTGCTGAGGATTTCCGAAGATCTGGGCGAGGCCGGCCGGTACGCCGGTGTGTCTGCCTTCCCGAAGTTCTCTCGGTAGGCAGACTGGAGGCCCATGGCTTCCCGACGCTCCACTTCCGGCCCCGGCTCCGGCCCGGGTGGTCGGCGACCCCACCGGCCGGGCACCCGCTCGGCCGGTGCGGCGCGCACCCGGGACGCTGCCGTCTCGGAGGAGACGGCCCAGATCGCACCCGGCGCCCCCGGGGGTGGCCGCGGCCGACGGTTCCGCGACCGGGTCACCGGGCGCGCCGTCGTACTCGTCCTGGTGCTGTTGATCCTCGCGATGTCCTTCGGTTCCTCGCTCAAGGCGTACGTCGTCCAGCGCGGCGAGATCCAGGCGCTCCAGGACGAGATCGCCACCCGGCAGGCCGCGATCGAGGACCTCGAGCGGGAGAAGGCGCGCTGGGAGGATCCGGCGTACGTCGAGCAGCAGGCCCGCGCCCGGCTCGGCTACGTGATGCCCGGCGAGCGGTCCTACGTCGTGCTCGGCGAGGACGGCAAGCCATTGCAGTCCTACGAGGCCGAGCTGGCCGACCCCGAGGAGCGGGTGCACACCGCGCCGACGCCCTGGTGGTCCAACGCGTGGGGGTCGGTGGAGCTGGCCGGCCATCCGCCGAAGGAGAAGCCGCAGGAGGAGACCGTCCCCGCGACGAAGATCGAGGCCCCCGCCGACGAGGGATCGCGGTGATCGATCCGCACGACGAGGCGGTCGTCCGGGATCAGCTCGGGCGCGCCCCGCGGGGGATCGCCGGCGTCGGCCACCGCTGCGGCTGCGGGCTGCCCGACGTCGTCACGACCGCGCCCCGGCTGCCCGACGGCACGCCGTTCCCGACCACCTTCTACCTGACCTGCCCCCGCGCCGCGTCCCGGATCGGCGCGCTGGAGGGGTCCGGCCTGATGCGCGAGATGCAGGACCGGCTGGCCGCCGACCCCGCGCTGGCGGAGTCGTATCGGGCCGCGCACGAGGCCTACCTGTCCTTCCGAGCGACGCTCGGCGAGGTGCCCGAGATCGCCGGGATCTCCGCGGGCGGGATGCCCGACCGGGTCAAGTGCCTCCACGTCCTCGCGGGCCAGGCGCTCGCCCAGGGCCCGGGCGTCAACCCGCTCGGCGACGAGGTGCTCGACCTGCTCGGCGAGTGGTGGGCGGCGGGGCCGTGCGTGGACGCGGACCAGTCCGAAGAAGTCGAAGCAGGGGGTAAGTGATGACCAGGATCGCGGCGATCGACTGTGGTACGAACACGATCAAACTGCTGATCGGCGACCTGCCCGAGGTCGACGTCCGGGAGGCGCGGATGGTGCGGCTCGGCCAGGGCGTCGACACCACCGGCGAGCTCGCGGACGAGGCACTGGAGCGCGCGTTCGCCGCGATCGCCCACTTCGCGGCGTTGATCGCGTCGTACGACGTGGCGCGGGTCCGGTTCTGCGCCACCTCGGCGACCCGGGACGCCAGCAACGGACACATCTTCGCCGCCGGGGTGCACGAGCGGCTCGGGGTCTGGCCCGAGGTGATCTCCGGGGCTGAGGAGGCGGGGCTCTCCTACGACGGCGCCATCCGCAACCTGCGGACCCCGCCCAAGGATCCGACGCTGGTCATCGACATCGGCGGCGGTTCGACCGAGCTGATCATCGGCAGCGGGTCGACCGTGAGCCAGGCGCGGTCGCTGGACATCGGGTCGGTGCGGCTCCACGAGCGACACCTGCACTCCGACCCGCCGACCGCCGAGGAGATCGCGGCCTGCATCGCCGACATCGACGGGCAGCTCGACCGCCTGGCGGAGTCCGGCACGACCGGGCCGGCCGTGCACCTGTGGGAAGCCCGCACAGTGGTCGGTGTCGCCGGGACGTGTGCCACCGTCGCCGCGGGCGTCCTCGACCTGCCCGTCTTCGCTGTCGAGGCCTACGACCAGCAGTCCCACTCCGTCGGCGACACGCTCGCCCACATCGACCGGCTGACGGCGATGAGCGTCGCGGACCGCCGCGCCCTGGGCTACATGCACCCGGGCCGCGCCGACGTGATCGGGGCCGGGTCGCTGATCCTCGGCCGCGTGCTGCGCCGTACCAGCGCTTCGAAGTGGATCTCGTCGGAGGCCGACATCCTGGACGGGATCGCCTGGTCGATCTCGTGACCCGCCATGGCCGCTGAGTTGTTGCCGCACCCGGTGACCGGCGAGCTCTTCGCTTCGCCGGTGCCGCCGGGGACGGGCTGGCCGGAAGACCCGGCGTCCGCCTCGACGCCGGTGGCGCGGAGCTCGGGCGGGGTACGGCGCCTCGCGGCGACCCGGTCCCTGGACGAGCTCGACGCTCGCGTCTCGGTCTGCTCGGCCTGCCCCCGCCTGGTCGCGTGGCGGGAGGAGGTGGCGACTGCCAAGCGCGCGTCGTTCGCGGGGGAGCCCTACTGGGGGCGGCCGATCGCGGGCTGGGGTTCGCCGCGGCCGCGGCTGCTGATCGTGGGGCTCGCGCCGGCCGCCAACGGCGGCAACCGCACCGGCCGGGTCTTCACCGGCGACTCCAGCGGCGACTGGCTCTTCGCGTCGCTGCACCGCACGGGGTGGGCTGCGTTGGGCACCTCGACGAACGCCGGGGACGGGCAGCGGCTGCTCGGCGCCCGGATGGTGGCGACCGTGCGGTGCGCCCCGCCCGCGAACAAGCCGACCGTCGCCGAGCGCGACACCTGCGCGCCCTGGATCGCCGCCGAGGTCGGGCTGCTCGCGCCGCACCTGCGGGTGGTGGTCGCGCTCGGGGCGTACGGCTGGGATGGGGCGTTGCGGTCGTTCGCGGCCGCGGGCTACGTCGTACCCAGGCCGAAGGCGCGGTTCGGGCATGCGGCTTCTGCGGTGCTCGAGCCCGGCCCTCTCATTGCCGGCGCCGCTCCGGGGCCGGTCGTCCTGCTCGGCTGCTACCACCCCAGTCAGCACAACACCTTCACCGGGCGGCTGACTCCCGAGATGCTCGACGGGGTCTTCGAGCGGGCTCGTGGGCTCGCCGGTCCCATCTGAGTTCGATTCGCCTGGTGGGTGGCAGGTTGCCTCTCGCTCACGGCCGCAGACGGATCGGGGCCACCAGACTCGGGTCGCGCCTCGCTCGGGACGGCGGTGAGGCCCGGGGCGTCGAGACCCTCTCGGACCCTGTCATCCCCGGCGAAACGGTTTCTTCCTGCATGAAACTAGAGAGTACGCACCATATAGCATGAAAAATGCAGCAAATGCTTTATTTCGGACGTTTGTTCGGGGTAACATGTGGTCATGGACGCAGCAGTGACCACCCTCAGCCCGGGCACCGAGCCCGAGCTGGTGGACCGCGTCCACGCCCTGAGGATTGCATTGGGTGCTGACACCCCCGAGCCTGTCGCCGAGCCGGCCTCGCCTGGGGGTACGGCGGCCGCGGCGGACCTCGTGGATGAGCTGCGTGCGTTGGAGGAGCTGGTGTGTGCGGCCCAGGCTCGGCAGGCCGCGTTGGCGGCGGCGTTGCCGGAGTCGAAGGCCACCGGCTCCCAAGTCGGCCTCGCCCGGCGGGTCTCACCCGCCAAGGGGCGGATCCAGCTCGGACTCGCCCGCATCCTGGTCGCCGGGGAGCTCCCGTATACGTGGGCGGCGTTCCGTGCCGGGGCGATCTCGGAGTGGCGGGTCACGATCATCGCCCGGGAGACCGCCTGCCTCACCCTCGAACACCGACTCCGCGTCGACGCCGAGGTCGCCGGCAACCAGACCCGCCTGTCCTCGATGGGTGATGCTGCGTTGGTCGCGGCATGTTCGGAGTGGGCGCAGCGGCTGGACCCCGCCGCGGTTGTCGCCCGCCGTTGTAGGGCCGAGACACAGCGCCACGTCGGGCTACGTCCTGCGCCGGACCAGATGACGTGGCTCTCCGCGCTGCTTCCGGTGGCGGACGGGGTGGCGTCGTATGCGCGGCTGCAGGCCGCCGCCGAACGAGCCCGCCTGGCTGGCGACGAGCGGACCCGGGGTCAGGTGATGGCCGACACGCTGGTCGAGGCCATCACCGACAAGGCCGACGCTGCCCGTGCCGAGGCCTACCGGGCTGCCACCACCTGGGGACCCACCAGCCCCGACACCCCCGACACCCCTGAGACCACCGAGACCGCCGGCGCGGCCGGCGCTGGTGCCTCCCGGGCTGACGCCGAGCACGGCCCCGCCGCCGAGTCCGACTCGACCGCGGACACCCGGCCCGACCCCAAGACCCGGCCCGGCGCCGCCGAGGCGACGGGTGAGCCGGACACCACCGAGCCGGAGCGCGAAGACGACGCCGAGCCGCTGGAGGGCAGCGTCCCGAGTGTCGTCCGCTTCGCCGGGGAACTCACTGACAGTGAGCCCGATGCGGCTGGCCAGTCGGATCGGTCGCGGTCGGATGTCTGCTTGAACGTGATCATGACCGACCGGACGCTGTTCGGGACCGCCGATGACCCCGCCTGGGTCGAGGGCTACGGCCCGGTGGACGCGGACCTTGCCCGTGAACTCGCGAAGGGCGACCGGGTCTGGCTCCGGCGACTGTTCGCGGACCCGGATACGGGTCAGTTGGTCGGGATGGACGCCAAGGCCAGACGCTTCCCGGCCGGGTTGAAGACGTTGATCAGGCTGCGGGACCGGATCTGTCGGACTCCCTGGTGCGACGCGCCCGTGCGTCACATCGACCACATCACCCCCGCCGCCAAGGGCGGCGAGACGTCGTACGCGAATGGCCAAGGACTCTGCGAAGCCTGCAACCAAGCCAAAGAGACCACCGGCTGGACCGCACAGCGGCTACCGGGCCGGCTCGGCCACCAGGTCGTCACCCCGACCGGGCATCGCTACCCCAGCCGGCCGCCCGCGGCACCGGGACACCAACGCAGCAGCACCCACCGCTGCCACAAACCCTTCCGCATCGAACTCGCCTGGACCGGCTAACCCAGCACGGGTGCCGCCGGATGCGCATCGGCAGTTCCCTAGGCTCGGCGGAGGCCCCGGTATCCCAATCGGCAGAGGAAGCCGCCTTAAAAGCGGCACAGTGTGGGTTCGAGTCCCACCCGGGGCACGCTTTCCTGTTCCGCGCTGAGCCCTCGCGATCTTCGCGACGCCGCGCGGAACAGGAGTGACGAGAGTTTCGTTGTGATCACTAGATACACTTTCCACTGATCCAGCCGTCAGGTGGGCGGCGATCCCGGCCTCCAGGGGAGGAGACCATGCGTAGCAACAACCCGATCTTCAACCGGTCCGAGGAGTTCAACGGCCGCGCCAACCAGGCGCAGGCGCCGTACTCGGACCCCTCGACATGGCAGACCGGCGGTCCGACCGACGGCGGCGCCGGCTTCGGCGCGGGCGCGGGCGGCGTCCAGGTCGACCAGCGGCGGATGACGATCGACTCGGTCGTCCAGAAGTCCGCGATCACGCTCGGTGTCGTGATCGCCACGGCGTTCGTCACGTGGTGGTACATCGGCAACAGCCTCGCCAACGCCGCGGTCTCGACCGACGCCCTCGCCGCGGGGAGCGCGCTGATGCTCGTCGGCGCCGGCGGCGCGTTCCTGCTGTCGCTGGTGAACTCCTTCAAGCGGATCATCAGCCCCGCACTGGTGATCGCGTTCGCCGCGTTCGAGGGTGTCGCGCTGGGCGCGATCAGCAAGTTCTTCGACCTGCGGTTCGCCGAGGGCATCGTGCTCCAGGCGGTGATCGGCACTTTCGCGGCCTTCGCCGGCACGCTGGCGGCGTACAAGTTCTTCAACATCCAGGTCGGCAACAAGTTCCGCACCTTCGTGATCGCGGGTATGTTCGGCATGGTCGGACTGGGCCTGCTGTCGATGCTGCTCGGTGTCTTCGGCATCTCGACCGGCATGTTCGGCTTCGGCGCGATGGGGCTTCTCTTCGCCGTGATCGGCCTGGTGCTCGGTGTGTTCATGCTGATCCTCGACTTCGACTTCATCGAGAACGGCGTCGCGGCCGGCCTGCCCGAGCGCGAGTCGTGGCGCGCGGCCTTCGGCCTGACCGTCAGCCTGGTTTGGATCTACACCAACCTGCTGCGGATCCTCGCCATCCTGCGTGGCGAGTGACGCCCATCTGATCACCCGGGACCCGGCGCCGAGGACTTCCTCGGCGCCGGGTTTCGCATTTCACTCGACCGCTGGGTCGGGCTCCGGGGACTCCACGTCCTCCTCGGTACGGCGGTGCCGATGCCGCAGCTCGACCCACCGCCCGCGGAGCCCGCGCTCGGTGCCGCCCACCTCGGTGCCGCCCAGCTCCGTGCCCGGCTCCCGCACCGCCTGGACGGCGGCGGTGGCGACCGGCAGCACGCCCTCGCCGCGGGCCCGCTGCAGGGAGTCCTCCGCCTTGGTGGTCGCCCCGAGCGCGGCGAGAACGCTCCCGATGACGACCTCCGCCAGCGCCCGGTAGCCGTCGGCCGAGGGGTGGAACCGGTCGGGCCCGAAGAAGAGCGCCGGGGCGGCGTCGAACTCCGGCCCCAGGATCGAGCCGAGAGACACCGTCCGCCCGCCGGCCTCGACGACCGTGATCGTCTGCGCGGCGGCCAGCCGGCGCGACCAGGCACGTGCGACCTGCCGCAATGGCTGGGGGATCGGCTGCACGGTCCCGAGGTCCGGGCAGGTGCCGACCACGACCTCGCAGCCGGCCGCGACCAGGCGTCGTACCGCCTCGCCCAGATGGCGCACCGATTGCGACGGCAGCACGGTGTGGGTGACGTCGTTCGCGCCGATGAAGATCACCGCCACGTCGGGCTCGATCGCCAGCGCTCGCTCGACCTGGTCGGCGAGATGGGAGGACTGGGCGCCGACGACGGCGAACTCGCGCAAGTAGACCCGCCGGTTGGCGCCGCGCGCCACGCCGGAGGCGAGCACCGCTCCGGGCGTCTCCTCGACCCGCTGCACGCCGTAGCCGGCGGCGCTCGAGTCGCCCAGCAGCGCCAGCCGGATGGCGGGCCCGGGGAGCCGGCGGCCGTACCAGCCGGACGCGTCGGGCGGGCCGTCGCCGACCGGTTCGCCGATCAGGTGGCGGGCGAGGCGGGCCTCGGCGCGGAGCACGCCGTAGAGCCCGGCGCCGAGGAGCGACAGCCCGCCACCGCCGTAGGCAGCAGCGGACGCGAGCTTGCGCGCGGCACCCGTCTTCCCCACCCCGCCAAGCCTACGGACCGCCGGTAAGTTGATCCGCGTGGACTACGTGAACTCGATCCTTGAGCTCGTCGGCGACACCCCGCTCGTGCGGCTGCAGGGGGTGCCCGAAGGTCCGCTCGTCCTCGCCAAGGTCGAGTACCTCAACCCCGGCGGGTCGGTGAAGGACCGCATCGCCACCCGCATGATCGAGACCGCCGAGGCCTCGGGCGCGCTCCAGCCCGGCGGCACGATCGTCGAGCCCACCTCGGGCAACACCGGCGTCGGGCTGGCGCTGGTCGCCCAGCGCAAGGGCTACCGGTGCGTCTTCGTCTGCCCGGACAAGGTGAGCGAGGACAAGCGCAACGTGCTCAAGGCGTACGGCGCGGAGGTGGTCGTCTGCCCGACGGCCGTGGCGCCGGAGCACCCGGACTCCTACTACTCGGTGAGCGACCGGCTCGCGTCCCAGCCCGGCGCGTGGAAGCCGGACCAGTACTCCAATCCCGACAACCCGCGCTCCCACTACGAGACCACCGGCCCCGAGATCTGGCGGCAGACCGAGGGCCGGATCACCCACTTCGTCGCCGGCATCGGCACCGGTGGCACGATCACCGGCGTCGGCCGCTACCTCAAGGAGCGCAATCCGGCGATCCAGGTCGTCGGCGCGGACCCGGCCGGCTCGGTCTACTCCGGCGGCACCGGGCGGCCCTACCTGGTCGAGGGCGTCGGCGAGGACTTCTGGCCCACGACGTACGACGCGCAGGTGACCGACCGGGTGATCGAGGTCTCGGACGCGGATTCCTTCGCGATGACCAGGCGGCTCGCCGGCGAGGAGGGGCTCCTGGTCGGCGGCTCGTCCGGGATGGCGGTGGTCGCGGCCGCGCAGCTGGCCTCCGAGCTGGACGAGAGCGCCGTCATCGTCGTGCTCCTGCCCGACTCCGGCCGCGGCTACCTCACCAAGCTCTTCTCCGACGACTGGCTGGCCGGCTACGGCTTCGCCGTCCCGGGCTACGACGGCTCGGAGCGCACCGTGGGGGAGGTGCTGCGCGGCAAGGCCGGGGAGCTGCCCGCGCTCGTGCACACCCACCCCGGCGAGACCGTGGCGCAGGCGGTGGCGATCCTGCGCGAATACAACGTCTCCCAGATGCCCGTCGTGCGGGCCGAGCCGCCGGTGGTCGCCGCCGAGGTGGCGGGCTCGGTCTCCGAGCGGGGACTGCTCGACGCGCTCTTCGCCGGTGCCGCGCGGCTGACCGACCCGGTCGAGCGGCACATGGCCGAGCCGCTGCCCGCGATCGGCTCCACGGCGCCCGCCTCCGACGCGGTCGCCGCGCTCGCCGAGGCCGACGCCATCCTGGTCCACGAGGACGGCAAGCCGGTCGGCGTCCTCACCCGGCAGGACCTGCTCACCCACCTCGTCTCGGCCTGAGGCGGCCTCGAGGATGCCGCGCTACCTGAGCGCCGCCCGGGTCGGCGAGGCCGAGATCGAGGAGAAGCGCTCGGTCTTCCGGTGCCGGGTCGAGCCGGTGGCCTCCGAGGCCGAGGCGCGGGCCGTGGTCGCGGCGGCCCGACAGCGGCACTGGGACGCGCGGCACCACTGCTCGGCGTTCGTGATCGGCCCGGACGCCGCGCTGCAGCGCTCCTCCGACGACGGCGAGCCTGCCGGGACCGCCGGCGCGCCGATGCTCGAGGTGCTGCGCGGGCAGGAGGTGAGCGACGTGGTCGCGGTCGTCACCCGCTGGTTCGGCGGCGTCCTGCTCGGCGCCGGGGGTCTGGTGCGGGCGTACGGCGACGCCACCCGCGCCGGGCTCGAGGCGGCCGGGACCAGACAGCGGGTGTTGGTCGCCGAGTACGCCGTCGAGGTCGACCACGCCGCCGCCGGCCGCGTCGACAACGAGCTGCGCCACCGGGGCGCCGCGATCGGGCTCCAGATGCTGGACGCGCAGTACGCCGCCCGGGCGCGCCTGCTGCTCGGCGTACCCTCCTCGGCCGAGGTCGACCTCATCGCCCTCGTCGCCGCTGTCACCGGCGGCGACACCCCCACCCGCCTCGGCGACCGCTGGGCCGACGCCTGACGCGCTTTCGCCCAACGATTTTGTTGGGTATGATGTCGACGGAGGTGAGATCATGACGGTCACATCGCACACATCGCGAGGCTCCCGATCGGTGACGATGCAGCGCACCGACTTCGTCGTGGAGATGCTGGGCGGCGTCACGCAGGTCGCCGAGCTGCTCGAGGTGAGCAAGAGCCAACCCAGCCGCTGGCGGTCGGGTCGCGAGCGACCGAGCCCGGCGAAGGCCCGCGAGCTGATCGACCTTGACCACGTGCTCGCCCGCGCCGTCCTCATCTGGGAGCCACAGGTCGCGATCGACTGGTTGGTCGGCGCGAACTCCTATCTCGACGGCGCCCGGCCCATCGACGTGCTCCGCGTGCGCGGATCGTCCGAGGTCCTGGATGCGCTCGACGCGGCGGCGGCCGGAGCATTCGGATAGTGCTCGTCTATCGCGTGTTCCCGCATCTGCCGACCGCGGAGCGTGGCGACAGCGGCGACGCGATGTACGTCCACCGACCGCAGGGGCGCGGGCGGCTCGACAATCCGGATCGCTACGACATCTGGTATTTCGGGCTCACCCCCGAGACCGCCGTGGCGGAGTCGTTCGCCGACCTGGCGGTCTGGCGAGCAGGCATGTTCGACTTCCCGGCCCTGCCGGGCGCCCGACGAGCGCTGGGTGTGTTCGACGTGCCCGACGAGGCCCGCATCCTCGACCTGGACGACGCGAACGCCCCGCGCGATCGAGCGCTGCGGCCCACGCAGATCGTCTCCCGCATCCGACCGACCACCCAGGCGTGGGCGCTGTCGATCTTCTCCGAGGCCGAGGGTGACGGCGCCCGCCGCTGGGACGGCGTTCGCTGGTGGTCCTATCACCGTCCGCACTGGACCGTCATCGCGCTGTGGAACGCGCCGGGCGAGCGCCCCCTCCACACCTGCGCCCGGGTCGATCCGCTCGCGCTGACCCACCCCGCGGTCACCGACGCCGCCCGCTCGCTCGGCAAGCGGATCGTTCGCTGATGCCCGAGTGCTGTTGAATGGCGCGGATGCCTGAACTCCTGAGAACCCCGCCGGACACGGACGACGACGCGCTGTACGACGCGCTCGTCGACTGGGCCGCGGGCCGGGGGATCGAGCTCTACCCGCACCAGGACGAGGCGACCATCGAGCTCCTGACCGGGAGCAACGTCGTCCTCGCCACCCCGACCGGCTCGGGCAAGTCGCTGGTGGCGACGGCGGGCATCTTCATCGCGACGGCCCGCCAGACCGGGCGCTGCTTCTACACCGCCCCGATCAAGGCCCTGGTCAGCGAGCGGTTCTTCGAGCTGGTCGCGACGTTCGGGCCGGACCGTGTCGGGATGCTGACCGGCGACGCCTCGGTGAACGCCGGCGCCCCGATCATCGCCTGCACCGCCGAGGTGCTCGCCAACATCGCGCTGCGCGAGGGCGCGTGGGCCGACGTCGGGCTGGTCGTGATGGACGAGTTCCACTACTACGCCGAGCCGGACCGGGGCTGGGCGTGGCAGGTGCCGCTGCTCGCGCTGCCCCAGGCGCAGTTCCTGCTGATGTCGGCGACCCTGGGCGACATGACGGAGATCGCGGAGGACCTCGCCCGTCGTACCGGCCGGGAGACCGCGATCGTCGCCGACGCCGAACGCCCCGTGCCGCTCAGCTTCCGCTACGCGCTCACGCCGCTGGAGGAGACCCTCACCGAGATCGTCGAGACCCACCAGGCGCCGGTCTACGTCGTCCACTTCACCCAGGCCGCGGCCGTCGAGCACGCGACCTCCCTGCTCCGGGGGCGCCCGGCGAAGCGCGAACCGATCCCAGAGCTGGAGGGCTTCCGCTTCGGCGCCGGCTTCGGCAAGACGCTCGCCAAGCTGCTCAAGGCCGGCATCGGCGTGCACCACGCGGGGATGCTCCCCAAATACCGCCGCCTGGTCGAGCAACTCGCCCAGGCCGGCCGGCTGACGGTCATCTGCGGCACCGACACGCTCGGCGTCGGCATCAACGTGCCGATCCGCACGGTCCTCTTCACCGGGCTCGCGAAGTTCGACGGCAGCCGGCAGCGGGTGCTGCGGACCCGTGAGTTCCTCCAGATCGCTGGCCGCGCGGGCCGGGCGGGCTTCGACACGGCCGGGTACGTCGTCGTCCAGGCCCCCGAGCACGTCATCGAGAACGAGAAGGCCAAGGCCAAGGCGGAGGCCCGCAACGCCACGCTCCGGCAGCGGTCGAACCGCAAGTCGAAGGCCCAGCTCAAGAAGCCGCCGCCCGGCACCGTGGTGTGGACCGAGCAGACCTTCGACAAGCTCGTCGCGGGCGTGCCGGAGCGGCTCGGCAGCCGCATGAAGGTCGACAACTCGATGATCATCAACGTCCTCACCCGCGACGAGGACGCGTTCGCGGTGCTGCGCTCGCTGCTCACCGACAACCACGAGGACCCGCGGCATCGGCTCCGGCTGACCCGGCGGGCGCTGCGGCTCGGCCGGTCGCTGGTGCACTCGGGCGTGGTGACCCGCCTGGCCTCGCCCGACGACTGGGGGCGCCGCTACGTGCTCACCGTCGACCTGCCCGACGACTTCGCGCTCAACCAGCCGCTCGCGCACTTCGCCCTGGCGGCCCTCGACCTGCTCGACCCCGAGGCCGAGAGCTACCCGCTCGACGTCGTCTCGGTGATCGAGGCGGTGCTGGAGCCGCCGCGGCCGCTGCTGTGGGCGCAGCAGCACGCCGCCCGCGGCGAGGCGATCGCGGCGATGAAGGCCGACGGGGTCGAGTACGACGAGCGCATGGCCCTCATCGAGGACATCACCTGGCCCGAACCGCTGTCCGAGCTGCTGGAGCCCGCCTACGAGCTCTACCGCGAGACCCACCCCTGGCTGCCGCCCGACGCGCTGCAGCCCAAGTCGGTGGTGCGCGAGATGTGGGAGCAGGCGATGAGCTTCACCGACGTCGTCGGCCGCTACCAGCTCGCCCGCTCCGAGGGGCTGGTGTTGCGCTACCTCACCGACGCCTATCGCACGCTGCGGCACACGGTGCCCGAGGCGCACCGGCCGCCCGAGCTGGACGAGATCGTCGAGTGGCTCGGCGAGACCGTCCGGCAGACCGACTCCTCGCTGCTGGACGAGTGGGAGGCGCTGGTCGACCCGACGCACGGCCCCTCGGCAGGGTCGTCCGGCGAGCCGGCCGCCGCGCCTCCCCGGCGGCTCTCGGAGACCGGGCGCGCCTTCGACGCGATGATCCGCAACGCGCTCTGGGCCCGGGTGAGTGCCTGCGCCCGCGACGACCTCGACGCGCTGGTGCGCCTGGAGGCCGACGCCGCGGCCCGGGTCGACCCGCCGCGCGACGTCGTCATGGGCCGCTCCGCGTGGGACGCCGCGCTCGAGGAGTACTACGCCGAACACGAGTCGGTGCTGCTGGACGCCGACGCGCGCGGCCCGTCGTACCTGCTGCTCGGTCCGGTCGAGCGCGGCGAGCCCGTCGGGGTCCCGGAGCCGACCTCTGCTCGGGTACGGCGCGTGGTCCAGACCCTGCGCGACCCCGCCGACCACCGGGACTGGGTGATCGAGGCGGTCGTCGACTGCGACGCCTCGGACGATGCCGGCGAGCTCGTCCTGGCCGCCACCGCGCTCCGGCGCCTCTGACAACGCCGAGTCGGCGCAAACGTGCACGAGAAACACGCCGAGTCGGCTCAAACGTGCACCGAAAACACGCCGAGTCGGCGCTAGAGTACGCGGCGCCGAAAGCTCAGGTGAAGTAGACGAGCCCGGGACCCTCGTCGCGATAGGGGACGCCGAGCCCGTCGAGCGCGGGCCGCCAGGTCCCGGTGCACGAGGGGTCGGAGCCCTCGAACCCGTGGTCGGCGGTGAGCAGGATCGTGACGTCGTCCAGCACGCCGAGCCCCTCCAGATGAGAGACGAACACCCCGAGCCGCGCGTCCGCCTGCCGCAGCGCGTCGCGGGCCATCGCGCTGCGCGGCCCGCCGCCGTGGTGGCCGGCGTCGGTGACCACGTTGGACCACCAGGTCAGACGTGGGGCCGCCGCGGCGGAGCTCCACAGGTCCAGCACCTGCTGTAGCCCGAGGTCGTCGACCCGCACGCCCCACCGGAAGTAGCCGTCGCTCAGGTACGACGCGTCCGCCAGCCACGGGGAACCCTCGGCCGGCGGCAGGAACTCGTCGAGCGAGTCGGTGCCGCTCGCGCCGGTCTCGCGGATCAGCGCCATCGTGGAGTAGTCCGCACCCAGGTCGATCGGTTCGTCGACGCTCGCGGTGCGGATGCCGCCGGGCGCGAGGTGCGCGTTGACCATCTCGAAGAGCGTGCGCGTGCCCGGCCGCAGCCACTCGGAGCTGCGGTGCCACGTGGATTCGTCGTTCGGCACCACCCGTTCGCCGGTCGCCCGGTCGAAGTAGACGTTGCCCATCACGCCGTGCCGGCCCGGCCCGACGCCGGTGAGGATCGCGGTGTGGTTGGTGAGCGTGATGCTCGGGAACTCCGCGACCGCACCGCCGCGCAGCGCGACGCCCCGCTCGATCAGCGCGGCGACGGTGGGCAACTCGCCGGTCTCGGCCAGGTGGAGTACGTCGCCGCAGTGCGCGCCGTCCCACAGGACGCCGACGACGTGGCTGGGCGCCGGGTCGGCGAACCACTGTCGCTGCGGGGAGCCGTCCAGGTCTCGCCCGAAGCCGTCGACCAGGTCGTCCGCGGGCACACCGGCCAGCCACGCCAGCGTCGGCCCGACGTCCACGAGCCGGGCGTGGTCGAGGACGGGTCCGAGGCGTCTTACCCCCGCGCCGCCGACGATGAACGGCGCCCGGCTCTGGATGACGTCCAGGCTGCCGTGCTCGCCGACGTGACCGCCCTGCTCGGGGAAGAAGTGGCGCGGCGTGTGCACGATCGCCAGGTCGGGGGAGCGGTCCGGGTCGGCGAAGAAGCTCTTGAGCCGGCGGCTCGCCAGCGGGTAGGCGTTCTTGGTCGACCGCGACGGCGAGGGATCGGCGAGCTCGCGCGCGTAGGGCAGGAAGGCCAGCGGGTCCTCGCTGCCAATCGGGTTCGCGCCGGCGAGCACCTCGCACGGCCCGTCGTCGCGAAACCGGACTTTGCCGAGGTGGTTCGCGCCGTACGCCTCACCGTCCTCGACCCAGACCACCAGGTCGACGATGTCGGCGTAGGCCGGCATACACAGCGCCGCGACCGCCCGTTGTCTGATGCTCACCACCATGCCTAGACCGTAGTCCGGCTGCGGGCCAGGCAGGACGAATGTGACCGACACCAACGTCATGGGGCTCGTCGGCGCCGCGCCCTGCCATCACACAGGCGGGCGTACGATGGGCGCATGTCGTTGAGTGCATCGGAGTTCTACGAGGCGGGGCTCGCATTGCCACCTTCTGTGCGCAGAGACGTCGCATCGCGCCTCCTCGAGTCCGTCGAGCCAAGCGACAACCTCGACGTCGACGCAGAGGACTGGCTTCGTACCCATGCCGCAGCTGCCTACGACTCGCTCAAGGCAGACCCCTCGCGCGCCATCCCGGCCGAGGACGTCATGGCGCACTTTGAAGCGAAGTGGGCCGCCCGTTCATGACGGGTCGGGTCGTCTACACCGCCGAGGCGCGCCAACAACTCGACGACATGGACGACTGGATCGCCAGTCGGGCATCCCCCGAGAGCGGTCGTCGCTTCGTGCGGGCGATCATGGATCACTGCGAAGGGATCCTGGTGCTCCCGCACGCTGGTCGAAGCCGTGACGATATTCGTCCTGGCATGAGGACGACCACCCACAAGAAGGGGACTCTGATCGCCTATGTCGTCGATGAATCATCCGAGGAACTCACGGTGAACATCCTCGGCGTCTTCCACGGCGGCCAGGACTGGGAGGCCGCGCTTCAGGAAGAGTCAGCCGAGCCTTGGGGGACCTGAGTCTGTGTTCCTCGCGTCGCGACCTCGGGTTCCGCTCGGTCGGCGTCGATCAGCGCGTACATCATCTCGTCGGTGACCACGGTGTCGCTGTGGGCGACCAAGCGACCGTTGGACCCTCGTTTGAGAACGGCACCCATGGAGCCACGCTACTCTGCGAAGCCGGGGAGGTGCTCGGCGAGGATCTCGCGGAAGGGCGCCTCGGCGCCGAGCTGGCTGAGCACGCCGACGCCGCCGAGCCAGGTGCGGTGGATGAGCAGGTACGACGTGGGCAGGTTGAGCTTGGCCGCCATCGTGAAGGCCGGGTTGCGCGGGTCGTTGATCCGCTCGAACTGCGCCTGCATCCACTCGCGGGTGAAGCGGAACCGCTCGACCTGTGTGGGCTCGACGAACGGCGCGAGGTAGTCGAGCACCTGCTGCGGGTCGACGCGCACGTGCGGCTTGATGAAGCCCTCGTCGCGCAAGCCCTCGACGAGCTCGTCGGTCGCCGACCGCGCAGCGACCCGGAGCAGGCGGCCCATCGCCTCGGGCAGCTGGTGCTCCGGCAGCCGGGCGACCGCGCCGAAGTCGAGCACGCCGAGCCTGCCGGGGGAGCCGTCCTCGGTGGGCAGGATCCGGAAGTTCCCCGGGTGCGGGTCCGCGTGCAACATCCCGGTGCGGCCGGGGCCGGCGAAGAGGAAGCGCGCGAACAGCTCGCCGTAGTGGTCGCGCTCTTCCTGCGTGCCCGAGGCGATCACGGTCGCCAGCGACGCTGGGGACTCCAGCCACTCGGTGACCAGCACGGTGTCGGCGACGGCGACGACGTCCGGTACGACGATCCGCGGGTCGCCGGCGAAGCCCGACGCGAATGCCCGCTGGGCCTCTGCCTCCAGCCGGTAGTCGAGTTCGTCGGCGGCCCGGTCCTGGATCTCGGCGACCAGCGGCTTGATGTCGATCCCGGGGAAGGCCGGCGCGACGCCGCGCGCCACCCGGGCGAGCTGCCGCAGATCGCTGAGCAGCGCCTCGCCGGCGCCGGGGTACTGCACCTTCACGGCGACCTCGCGGCCGTCGTGCCAACGCCCCCGATGCACCTGCCCGATCGACGCCGCCGCCGTCGGGCCACCGTCGAGCCAGACCAACTGGCTCTGCCAATCCTCCCCGAACGCCCGGGCGAGTTCCTCGCGCACGCTCCGCGTCGGCATCGGCGGAGCGGAGTCCTGGAGCGCGGTGAGGTGGGCGCGGTACGGCGCGGCGAACTCCTCCGGGAGCGCCGCCTCGAGCACCGACAACGCCTGGCCGAACTTCATCGCGCCGCCCTTGAGCTCGCCGAGCGTACGGAAGAGCTGCTCGGCCGTCCGCTGCTGGACCTCGGTCACCACCGCCTCCGCGGGCGCGCCGCCGAGCCGCTTGCCCAGGCCCACCGCCTGCCGGCCCGCATAGCCCAGCGGGAGAGACGCCATCCGCAGCGCCCTCTTCGCCGCGGCCCGCGGTAGCTCCGTCACGGGCCCATCATCCCCCTCGCCTGGTGGTC